>PFBP01000002.1:403-14434 GCA_002778535.1 Candidatus Kuenenbacteria bacterium CG10_big_fil_rev_8_21_14_0_10_36_11 | reverse complement strand
TAGTTCAGCGGTAGAACGCGTGACTGTTAATCACGTTGTCGCAGGTTCGATCCCTGCCCCCAGAGCCAATCTAGTGCGTTTTGAGAGATCCGTTTCCGTCGGAAACGCTCAAAGAAGCGCTTGCTGGAGTTGGCTAAGAAAGCACCTCATAATGAGGTGTTTTCTTGTTTTACTTTACTTTAGGGCTAAAATATGCGAGAATTAAGTAAGATAATACATAAAGTAATCAAAGCCCTCGGCGTGCCGGTGGCAGGATTATTTAAATAAATTTTATGAAAAAACACTTAATTATTGCATCATATGATGGTATCAGTACTTACTACTGCGGTATTGGCACAACAATGCAAGATACCATTTCTTCCTTAAATGAGTTGGCAGATTCTGAAAAGATCAAAATTAGTTTAGCTTATATTTCTGCGGATCCAAAAGGGAAGGCATTTAATCGGGAATGCTTAAAAAATAGTATTGCGCTCGTCAAAAAGACTGGCGGCCACCTTATCCCTCTTTGTAATGGCTCCGCCGGTTTTAGTGAATTCAATATGTGGCAGAGTTTTCCTCAGTGGGAGTATGCGTGCGCGTCCTTGGCTACAGCCCTAAATGTAATTTTGAAAGATGAAGATGACAATGTTTTAATGTTACACGATACTCCGTTTTTGCTTTTTCATAAATTTAAACAACAAATATTTGGCAAGAAGTTGAGATGTTTTTATATGCCCCGTAGTGCTGGTTTAAACCATGAGTTCGGAGATGAGGATTGGCGACAAAAGAGAGTGAAACTTGAAAAAGAAGCTTTTCATGCAATTCAAGAAGATTCCAACGCATCCGTACTTGCAATCGGCAGAAATTTTTCGCAACATCTAATAAAAGATTACAGTCTTTCTTTTACTGGAAATGATTATCTGATAAATGGACTTTATTTTGGTCGTTATAAAAGATTCCTTGATAATAAATTTGATATATCCGATCTTAGAAAGTTTGGTATAAACATTGATCAAAAATCTAAAATTATTTTTAGTTGGGGCAGAGCTTCTATTGCTAAGGGTTTGAAAGAGTTATTGGAAGCAGTGTGTATGGGTCAATCCATATGATAAAAAAGGTTTTTCAGATGGAATCCTCAGGGCGGCTAGATTAGGCAATAATGAGAGAAACAGCATGTATAAATCTAATAGTAGAAGCCTATCCATATTTAATTATTTTGAAACTATTAGAACTTTCCTTAAAGGGATTAATTTTATATGATTTTCCGATGGTCAATTTGGGAAGAACATATTTCAAAGAATATCGAATTGCTTCGCTATAGCGTTCTTTCATTCAGAAAACAGTTTGGAAGTGGCCATCAGTATATTATTTATACGGATAATGCTGATTTTGTTTCAAAGCAACTTGGTGCAGGTGTAGATGTTAAAGAGTTTCCAACAAGTAATAACTCTAAGTTTTGTATTAAGTCCAAGGCAACATGGCAAAAGTGGTGTCCTTCTTCAAGATTGGATGTTACTCAGGATGAGTTTTATGTAGATTCTGACATTTTTTTGTTGAAATATCCAGAAGAGATTGATCTAATATTGTCAGATCAGAAAATTAAGTTTGCTATTATGGATGAGTTTTTAGGTAAACCATATCAGCATGGTGCGATGCATAAAAAAGCGACTTCAGATATGCCTTTTGTAAATGCCGGCCTCTTTTTACAAAAAGCAGGATATGATATTTCTAAGGATTTAACTGAGGAATTTGAATGGTGGCAGAAGAATATAAAGATGAGTGAACAAACTCACCACGACGAACAGGGAGCATTAGCAGTTGCACTTACGAAGTATGCGGTAAACGGTGAACTATTTATATTGCCAAAAGCGAAGTATATGCTCATTAGCGAGACTTCAAACATCGGTATAGAGAGTTTAGACGGTGTAACAGTATTCCATGCTACTTATCCTACTCACCCAGCGTTTTATAAGTTTAAGCATACACTAGATGAGATTTTGGGTGATAAATCAAAGGCAAATTTAGAGAATATCAATGAAACAAATAATATCATTGCAATTCTTATGTCTGTCAGGGACGAGGAGTCGTACATTGATTTTAATATTTCGTACCATCTCGATCTCGGTTTCGATTATATATTCATTGCCAATCACTGTTCAACCGATGGTACAAACAAAATATTGGATTCATACAAAGACGATCCAAGGGTTGTTGTGATTGAAGAAAAAGATCCGGTTTTTGATCATGTGAAGATTGCAAACAAATTACTTGGCTATGCTAATGCAAATTACAAAATCGATTGGTTTATTTTCTTGGATGCCGATGAGTTCCTTTCGGTAAAGGATGGGTCGATTCACGATTTTGTAGCACATATAGAGAATAATGGTATTCCTTACGCAACTATTGGTTGGGCGAATGCGCTGTTTGATTACACGCTTACTGATTATACGTGCGCTCCGGTCAATCCGATAGATACGACGAAGTATTATTATCCGTGGCCTGAAAAAGAATGGCAAGAATATGGTCATTTCAGGAAGGCTATTGTAAAGAATCATAAAAACATGGAAATCGTCGTGGGAGGGCATTATGTAGAGACGGGAAAAAATCCTGAATTTTTTGGCGAGTATCATTGGAATCCTTTTATTGTTCCGAAGAACGAAGCGAGATTGCTACATTTTGAGTTTAGAGGCAAGGCAGAGGACATATATAAAAAATGGGAAAAATTAGCATCATTTGAGCACGATTCAACCTCGGATGCCAGTGCTCCGTGGCTTGAGCGGATTCGAACAATTAGGCAGTACATTAAGGATTTTAAAGATAATGTTGATGAAATTAACAAAAGGTGGTTTTCCGAGCACAGGACATTTTGGGGAACAATCGTGCCAGAGGATAGGATAATTTACGACGCCACTCTATCTGTTTGGTATAGGAAATATTTTAGGAGAAAAATAGAAAGCGGAAAAATAAAATCAGTTTGTTTGGTCCGTAGCGGATACTTGGGCGATGTCATTATGGCCGAACCGATTGCGCGATTTTTGTTAAAATATGTGGATCAGGTCTGTTTAGCTACTGAAGTGGGAAATATGGCATCATTATTTAGTATTTACGATAAGGTGTATAAATACAGTCAAATTAATTCGGGAGAAATTGACTGCGATATAACGATAAGACTGATTTACGAACTTAGTAATAACCAAAAAACATATATACAGGGATATATGGAATCCATCGGCTTCGGTGATGTGACCATCAAAGATATTCCGATGCTAAATAGCGATTGGGATAATATTGTCGACGGTGAATATATTTTAATAGCTCCTTTTACTAGTTCGTGGGAAGAGAAAAAGAGAAACTGGGGGTATAAAAAGTTTATTGCATTATCAAAACTGCTGGAAGCGGAATACCATATTAAATGTGTGGTACTTGAGAAACATTATTCGTTTGGTGAAATGATGTCGCTTATTAAGCATTGCAAACTTTTTATCGGAAATGACTCTGGCCCAGCAATAATCGCTCAAAGCTTCAATAAAAGGGCATTTATTATTTTTGGGGCAACTCGGCCGGACTATATACACATATCAGAGCATGCTGTACCTATCTATGATAGAACCAGACATAAGCTTTGCAAGCACAATTACAGACAGGAGGAAGTGGATTGTTGCGAGGAATTTTGTATGGATAGAATTAGAGTTAACGATGTTTTTAACCAAATCAGCATTTTATGGCAAAAATAACTTTGGTAAATTATGTGGCAGGAGATAAATGGACTCCTTTAGGATGTTTGCAGATTTTAGCTGCCCTAAGAAATGAAGGGTACCAGGTTAAATTTCTTGACTTACAGACTATTGATAATGGAATACATAAGCCAGATTTTCTCTCCGATGATTCGGAATATTTGCTGATAAGTACCGTTTCCATGATGCTTCCTTGGCTTTTTCAGACAGTTAAGGCAATTAAAGACAAAAATTCTGAGAAAAAGATAATATTAGGTGGACCTGGAGTATCTCCAATCTCGGAAATGATACTGGAACATGTCAGATCGGTGGACTATGTGGTGGAGGGCAAAGGAGAAACGGCCGTAGTTGAGTTAATAAACATTCTTGAGAAGAAGCGTAATCTGCCGCGCGGCTTGAGAGATATCCCTAATCTGGTATATCGCAAAAACAATCACATTGTTAGAAATCAAAAAACAAAGCAATGGAAGTATAATCCTGCGGACCGTACTGACATAGAGGCAAATAATTATAACATCGCCTCTTCTGTTATTACTTCCTATGGCTGTCCGTATGATTGTAGTTTTTGTTATAATCGGAACATGTGGGGCGGAAAAGTACAACTCAAGCCGCTTAGGCAAGTGTTTGATGAGGCGGATTATATTTTAGGAAGATATAATCTGGACTATGTTGTGTTTGTAGACGATTTATTTTTTCTTTCAAAGAAGAGATGTTACGATTTTTTTGACTTGTATCAATCGGGAAAATATAACTTTAGATACGTAGTGCTTGGAGCAAGAATAGATTCGCTGGATGACGATATGTTGGCTAACTTGAAGAATACGAACTGCATAAGTTTGAGTTTTGGATTGGAGTCAGCTTCAGATAGAATTCTTAAAAAGATTAATAAAAAAATTACAATAAAACAAGCGCTACAAATGATAAATCGCGCCAGGACATATATTCCTGACATATCGCCAAGCTTCATAGTAGGTTTCCCATTCGAAAGTTTAGCAGAGTTCCGTGATACTATTAATTTGGCCATGGCATTATACAATGAAGGCATGCCTGTCGTGATGAGCTTTTTAAGACCGCAAGTAGGAACAAAAATTCATGATGAATACAAGAATAAGATGATTATTAAGAACTTTCGCGGAGTAATAAGGCCATCTGAAATAGATGAAGAAACCGAAAAGATTATAAAAGCGGATAGTCTACTTTATGCCTGGTATTATACTTACAAAACGCCAGGGTTAGAGGAGAAATTAGATATTTATAGGGAAATAAATATAAAATATGTACCAATACATCAAAGACTCCTGTGTATGAAAAAATAATAATTTTTTTATCATAACCCAATTCATTATATGAACAAACCAAAATTAGAAATTAAATTAGCTTTTATTGCCGGTCTTAAAGAAATTGTTTTAAAAGAAATAAGCCAATATCAGAATTTTCAAGTTATTAATGAAAAAACTGATTTACTTTATTTAAATTTTGTGCAGAGTTTAGTTAAAATTAAAAATTTGAGAAGTGTTTCACGAGCTTATATTGTAATACGTGATTTTAAATATAATCCGCTTTATATTTCTAATCATAAATCCATTTTAGGCAATCTGATAACATTAGTGTTAAATGATGACAGAAAAGCTTTCAAAACTTTCAGAATAAGTTGTGCTGGAGACGATTCGCCAATAATTCTTTCTATTGCTGAATATATTCAAAAGACATACAAGTTGACTGTGGCAGAAGATGCAGACATGAAAATACATATTGCTAAAGCTGATGAAATATGGGAAATTGGTATTCAGATTACCCGCAGGCCTTTATCTGTCAGAAACTATAAGCTAAAAAATATGAGCGGTGCAATGGACTCGACGATCGCATACGCACTAAATTCTTTATGCGAACTAGAGAATGCAAATTCTTATTTAAATATTTTTTCCGGAAGCGCAACATTACTTATCGAGGCTGGTCAATGTTATCCAAACCTTAAACAAATGATTGGTTTTGATAACGACAAACAATGTATCTCTTTGGCAATACAAAACATAAAAAAAGCAGGACTAATAAAAAATATACAACTCAAAGAGAAAAATATTTTTGACAAGCCCAATTTGGGCCAATTTGACGCAATTACATCTGATCTACCGTTCGGCATGTCCATATCAAAAAACGAGAATTTGGAAGATCTGTATCGGTGTTTTGTCGAATACTGTCAAGAGTCGTTAAATCACAACGGCAGGTTGGTTGTTTATACGAGCGAGCACAAAATCCTGGAAAAAATTATTCTGAAATCAAAATTTCAAATTATACGAACTCTAGAACTAAAATTTATGACATCGGTTAATGCGTATCTTCGGCCGAAAATTTTTGTATGCAGATTAAAGCAGAATTAAGATAACTCTTTATGAAAGAATATCTCTCCTGCGCCTTTGCATATAATATTCACGATTCATCGGTGTCTTTTGCTATTGGCAAGAAAGTGATTCTTGTGCTAGAAGCCGAAAGAATTTTTAGAAAAAAAAAGAAGGGATGCAATCAGGAAGAGATGCAGCGTCTTATTCATGAAGGATTAAAGTATTTAGGCAAGAAAGCTGAAGATGTGTCTTATTGGGCTATGGCAACGTTAAATAATCTCTATCTAACAAAGAGCGATATTATTGATTTGCAAACAGGACGACCAAGAGAACCCTATTGGAAGAAAATTGACATCATGGGATTGAGGCGAAATGTGTTAATTGTTAATCATCATCTTTGCCATGCGGCCACATATCTTTTATCACCTTTTGAGCATGCCATTATAACAACGTGCGATGGTGGAGGCGATCACGATCCTAAAATTGGTGTTGGCGAGTGCTTTGTAGCTTATCGGGGTGACCAAGATGCTATCGAGCGAAACGAGATCGCAATACCAAAGCTTATTACGGGTAAGACATATGCCTCATGTGCTGCATTCATATATAACGCCAAGCCTTGCGAAGGCAAATTAATGGCGCTGGCGGCATTCGGCAAGGTACGGCAAGAATACCTGCATACATTGGAAAGTATTTACCGCAATTTAGAGACAGTAGATTATCCTATTGGGGAAAAAATACTGAATCAGGCATTTCCAGGTTTAAGGGGAGCAGCATCGGTACCCATTCCGGACGAGAGAGCTAAGGATTTTTGCGCAACATTACAAAGTTTTTTTACAAAGCGACGGCTTGAAAATACAAAACAAGTTATCAGCCAGATGTATAGGGATGGGGATAATTTTGTTCTCGCTGGAGGAACCGGGCTTAATCTGGATCTTAATACTGCTATTTTAAATAAATTTCCTCATATGCGGCATTTTATTGCACCTTGCTGCGACGATACAGGACAATCGCTAGGAGCATTATGTATTTTAATTAATAAAGTGCTTGGCGTACGGCCGGATGCTAATTTACCTTATCTTGGAATGGGACCTGCGACAACAGAGTATAATTCTGACACCATCAACAGAGTTATTAATGTTTTATTAGAAAACGGTGTGGCTATTTTACATCATGGCCAAGCAGAGATTGGCCCAAGAGCACTAGGAAACAGATCTTTAATCACAAGGCCGGACAGTTTGGAAGTAAAGGTAAAATTAAGCGAGACAATCAAGCAGAGAGAGAAATACCGCCCCGTAGCACCTGCGGTTATTGAGGAGAGGGTTAATGATTATTTTGTCGGTCCTCTTCAATCGCCGTTTATGTTATATAGGTATGATGTTATTAAATTTGAACGGGGAAAAATCCAAGGAGGGATTCATTGTAATGGTACCGCCAGAGCTCAGACCGTAAGCATGTCAATGAATCCGTTTTTTCACGATCTTATAGAAAAATTCGGAGACAGAACGGGTATTTACGTTTTGCTTAATACTTCTCTAAATCTAAAAGGAGATCCAATCGTAAATAGTCTTGAAGACAGTGTGATGATCTATAATAAGATAGAAGGCCCTAAGGTACTAATATACAATGGCATAATTATAAAATCATCTAATCATAACGACGAATTATGCAAGAGTACGATTTAAAAAAATATCTTGAAAAATACAGAGATTCTACCGTCGATTTTTTTCGTTTTATGGGAAATTACGGCGATTCTTTAATTTGGCACGGAACGATGAAGTTATTGTCAGAGCTTAACATCAAGGTGGATTATGTCGACTTAACATCAGAAAATAAACACGAAGTGCTCTTTATTGACGGAGGCGGAAATTTTGTCGATTATTACACCGATGTCCGCGATTTTTTAACCGCTAAACCCGCACTTTATAAAGATGTAGTCATCTTACCGCATACAATCTTTGGCGATAAGCAAATTAAAACTCTAAACAATATGCAAGGTGATACGACAATATTTTGTAGAGAGATTGTATCAACTAAATTTGTAGAGGAGAATGTCAAAACTGGTAAAGTATATTTATGGCATGATTGCGCATTTTATAATTCGTTTCCTGCTATGGTTAACGGAAGCGGAGTGCTTGAAGCCTTTCGTTCAGACCAAGAATCGTTTTTACGGACGAAACAGGATGCTAATAATATTGATATCTCGTATGACGGATATGCCACCAAACCGCTCGATGAGTTTTTTGCAATATTACAAAAATATAATCAAATTAATACAGATAGACTGCATGTTGCTATTGCCGCTACTTTACTAGGTAAACGAGTGAAATTGTATCCAAATTCTTATTATAAAAATAAAGCGGTTTTTGAGTATTCATTGAAAAAATTTCCAAATATAGAATTTATGGCTTAAGTTAATACCTATCAAACGATTTAAAAAATATTGATATAAAATCCGTGTTCAGGGCCAGGACGATGCCTGGTCTGACTGGTCGCTCTGCGTTGATAGTTTTTCTTATTGCTATTGCAGCAAGGACTGGCAGAAAAGATTTCACAAATAATTTCTAATAAAGAATTATGAAAGAAGATTATTAGTGGTGGCCATAAACACACTAAAATTTTTGATTGGAAAATATTAGCCCCTAAATATATAGAATTGTATTTAGAAAATATCTATAAATATAAAAATAATTCAACTTTTAAACCATGGTCTGATTTAACGGCTGACCTCTGGGATAAATTAATAAATTAACTATGAAAAAAATAACAGAATCATTAAAATGTTATGATTTAACTGAAATATCACCAGTGAATCTTCTTCGTGAATCTAGCGATAACGAATTTTTTATAATCGGCGAAAAAAATAAAAAAATTCTTCGGATCAGTAAGAGGTTGCCAATTGAAGACATTAGATTTGAATACGAAGCAATTAAGTGTCTGTCTACTAGCGGAACCCCTGTCCCTAAATGGCTTACAACTAAAACTGGTAGTTTTTATACTTTAATAGACGGCAAGGTAGCTGTCCTGTTTGATTTTTTAGACGGCCATCACATTAAAGTAGATAAAGACCATCTTCCAACCCAAGATCAGGCATATAATGCTGGAAAAGGGTTGGGGGTTATGAGTAATACAGCTTTTAAATTCACCTCAAGTTCACCAAGGAAGCGTAATATTTTTTCTGAACTTGAAAGATCGGTTACTTTGTTTAATATTTTTATCAAACAGTTTGAGGGAGGAAAAGAATTTATTGATCAAGTAAAAGAAATAATCGAATTTGGTAAGAGCCAAAATGAAATTGAGGGTTTTATTCACAATGATTACCGGCCGAGTAACGTCTTTTTTAATAATGACAATAAATTTGTAGGAATTATTGATTTCGATTGGAGTTGTATCGGTCCTCTCATTAAAGATTTGACCTTGGCAGTAGTAGAATGGTCATTCCCAGATGGAGCAACCGAGCCAGATTTTAAAATATTTGATTCTTTTTTAGAAGGATACAATTCGTCGGCCACCCATAAGTGGCTTAGGAACAATAAATTATATTCTTGGATTAAATTTGCTACATTATCTGATGCCTCAACCTATTTTTGTGACTTGGTAGATGATCCTAATTCAACCAAAAAAATCATAAAATCGTATATGTATCGAAAGTACCTTTTCTTTTCTAGAATTTAATAATATGAAACCATATCTTTATTTGAGCGGATTTAAAAAGCTTACTGATGTTTTTTGAATTATTTTGAGACACAAGATTTTTCCCATTTATACTGTCTCATTTGTCCCATTTGTGCTAAAATTATAGTACAGTGATAATTAAGACCCTAATGTATAATTAAATTTTATGTCCACCGAAACTCTAGCTAACCCTGAAAAATTTACCAATCCAAAAGAGTTTTTAAATAAAATTGTTACAGTGAAAATTGACCGGCCTTTAAATTCTAAACACGATAGGTTTGATATGATTTATGAAGCTAATTATGGGTTTATGCCAAATACTTTAGCTCCAGATGGAGAAGAGTTAGATGCCTCTATGTTTTAGGAGTAAATAAGCCAGTAGAAGAGTTTATCGGCAAATGCATTGCCGTCTTACACCGTACTAATGATGAAGATGATAAATTAATAGTTGTTCCAGAAGGAATTGAATTATCAGATGATGAAATAAAACAACAAACAGATTTTCAGGAAAAATGGTTTAAGTCAATGATAATTAGAAAATAGCAAATTTTAAACAAAAAATGAGACACTCCAAAACTCCTTTTATAGTGTCTCATTTGTCTCATTTTACTCCGACCGATTCCCATCATTTACACTGGGACAAGAAGCCCACAAAACTCTTAAAGGACTCCGAACTATGGGTTCAAGACCGAGGTCGAGAGCCAACCTAGTGCGTTTTGAGGGACCCGTTTCCGTCGGAAACGCTCAAAGAAGCGCTTGCTGGAGTTGGCTAAGAAAGCACCTCTTTTTTCTCCTATGTTAAAAATTCCAAAAATTAAATCCGAACGACGTGAAGAACTGGCGCGCAAAGCCGGCTTAAAGCAAAAGAAAGGCGGCACACTGGCTGGCCAGGTTTTACGAACTCGCGTTGCCGGATTTTATTTAAGAATGAAAAAATCAAAACAAAATTGATTCCGCCAAAATTCTTAATACATCAACTATGTTGTAAAGAATTTTGGCTTTATTATTATTTAAGACTAAAACAGCCGCAATGCCAGCTTCCCTGGTTAATGGTATAAAAGGGGCACCAGCTCCGCCTACCACTCCAAAATATCCCAGGTCAACAGCTATTTTTTTTGCCTTTTTGCTGCGGTCCTCATACCATTTTTTAATTTTAATTGCTGCAAGCTTTATTAAACCAGCCAGAATGACAAAAAATAAAAACATTACTGCCAACAAAGGTAAAATGTAGTATAAGAATTTTTTGTTGGCCTCAGCTTTTTCTTTTTGATTAGCCACAGCTTCGCTGATGAAAGTTTTTAGTCTTAGTAAAACCGACTTGCACCAACCAATTGATTTGGTATACCACTTAACTAAGATAGCCAGACGCCTATTATTAATTATTTTTTGTAGATATTTTGGCCAAAATAATAAAATAATCGGCAATCTGGAAACGAATGTTACCAAGAGGAATGTAGAAATACGGTCCAAATGGATAACATTCAACCAGACTGGTATGCTTGGCTCTGGTAACACAGCCGTGTTCAGTAAAGCCAAACACAGAGCAAGAGTATCAGTCTTTGATACTGATAGCAGCGACCACATAGGCAGGATTAAAAATATTGTTATTATAGTTAATTCCACAATTATTTTTTTTAAAAACAACCAGCCATTCATTTATATGCCTCCCGTTGTATTTTGTGAAAAGAATTTTTTATTTAGAGAGAAAATATAGCATTAAAAATATTTTATGTCAAGCAAAAATTTATCCAAAATAATCGTTGTTCTCGGACCGACTGCCGCTGGCAAAACCAAGCTGGCAGTTAAACTCGCGCGAAAATTTAATGGCGAGATTGTTTCTGCTGACTCAAGGCAGGTTTATTGCGGTATAGATATTGGCACAGGAAAGGATTTAAAAGAATACAAATTTATTCCACATCATTTGATTGATATCATAAATCCCAATCAAAAATTTAATGTGGCAAAATACAAAAAATTAGCTCTGCGGGCTATTAAAGATATTCTTAGGCGCGGCAAACTGCCAATTATAGTCGGCGGCACTGGTTTGTATATTTCCGCGATTGTTGATAATTATGAAATTCCAAAAGTTAAGCCGGATTTAAAATTAAGAAACAAACTGATGAAAATGTCTTTAGCTGAAAAAATAAAATTATTAAAAAAATCAGATTCCAAGTCATTGGAATTTGTTGATACAAAAAATCCAAGGCGTCTAGACCGCGCTTTGGAAGTTTGTATGGCTGGTTATAAATTTTCTGAATTGCGTCAGAAGTCAAAACCTATTTTTGATTGCCTGCAAATTGGCATTACACCCTCAAAAAAAATTTTAGATGAGTGCATTGATAAGCGGGTGGATGAAATGATAAAAAACGGGTTAGTGGATGAGACAAAAAAATTAATTAAAAAATTTAGTTCAAACGCCGTGCCTTTGCAAACCATTGGGTATAAAGAAATCGTGGATTATTTGGATAATGTGGATAACATTGGTAATAATGTAGGGGCGTATTGCAATACGCCCCTACAACAAAAACAAAAAATAATAAATTTAATTAAAATTCACACGCATCAATTTGCCAAACGGCAGATGACATGGTTTAAGAGAGATAAAAGAATTAAATGGGTGAAAAATTATAGAAAGGCAGAAATTCTCTTAACTCAATTTTTGCAAAAGTAAATTTTCTGCTTCCATTGGATCAGCCTGGCCTTTTGATTCTTTCATAACTTGTCCAAGAAAAAATTTTAGCAAAACTGTTTTGCCTGCTTTAAACTGCGCTACCTGTTCTGGATTTTTATTCATAATTTCTTCAACATTTTTTTCCAAATCAAAATTTTTATCTTGTTTTAAATTTTCTGTGGCTAAAATTTGCGAAGGATCGCCACCTGTCTCTAACATTCGTGTCAGTAAGATATTGGCGTTTTTTGTTGATACCTGGCGAGTAAAAATCATAGTGATGAATTCGGCAAAATTTTCTGCAGAAATCGTGTTTTGTTCCCAATCTATTTTTTTGCCGGCCAACAGTCCGGCCAGTTTGCTTGTTAACCAACCAGCTATGAGTTTGCTGATTTTATCTTTATTTGCCAACCAGATTTCTTCTTCGCCGCCTTCAAATTCGCCGCAATCTTTTAGCCAGATTTTTATTTCAGAAATAACTGCTTCAGCATAGTCGGCCAAAAACGGATTGGCCGCCAGAATTTTAGCTTCATTAGAATTAAAACCATATTCAGTTATAAATCTTTGCCTTTTTTGCGCTGGCATTTCCGGCAATTCTTGTTTTATTTTTTCTATATCAATAAAATTTTCTTCTTCTTCCTTAATTTTGATTTTTGATCCTGAATTAAGTTCAGGACAAGTTTTTTGATTTTTGAGTTTAATAACTGGTATGTCTGGTTCTGGAAAATAACGGTAATCAGCTGAACCTTCTTTTGTCCGCTGGGAAAAAGTTTCTTGCTCGATTTCATCCCAGCCGCGCGTTTCCTGCACAATTTTTTCTTTGGCTGTTAAAATTTTTTCCTGCCTTTTTATTTCATAATCAATAGATTTTTCCACTGCCCGAAAACTATTTAAATTTTTTATCTCTACCTTGGTGCCTAAATTTCTCGAATTGTCATTCGAGAGACTTATGTTCACTTCGCACCTCATCTGCCCCTTCTCCATATTAGCGTCAGAAATTTGCAATTCTCTGAAAATCGCCTGTAATTCTTGACAAAATTCTTTAGCCTCGGCTCTTGAAGTTATATCTGGCTCTGTGACTAATTCCATCAAGGGTACGCCGGCGCGATTGTAATCAACCAATGTGCCGTTATTAGTGTGTGTTAATTTTCCAGTATCTTCTTCCAAATGAATGCGCGTGATGCCAATTTTTTTGCCATTGATTTCTAAAAAGCCATTTTTACAAAACGGCTCATCATATTGGGAAATCTGATAACCTTTGGGCAAATCAGGATAAAAATATTGCTTGCGGTCAAATTTTGATTTTTCCGCGATTTCACAATTTAAAGCCACGCCAGCTTTCAAAACCATTTTAATTGCTTCAAAATTCGGCACTGGCAAAGTGCCTGGATGCGCTAAACAAATCGGACAAACATTTTTGTTTGGTTTTAATTCTTCTTGGCCGATTTTCCATGTTTCATTTTTGCAATCACAAAACATCTTTGTCTTGGTTTTTAACTCCACATGGATTTCCAGACCAATAGTTGGTTTATACATGATTTTAGAATATCATAATTACAAAAAATAAAAAAGCCCTCACAGACTCGCAAGTTGTGAGGGTTGAATGCTTTATTATCATTTAACTCAAACGAAATTTCTC
>PFBP01000002.1:170-367 GCA_002778535.1 Candidatus Kuenenbacteria bacterium CG10_big_fil_rev_8_21_14_0_10_36_11 | reverse complement strand
CAATATAATCTTCCAAAACTATAAAATCAAATTTAGAAATCATCTTTATTAGTTTTGGCTGAAACTGGAGACGATTTAAAACATAAATTATTTGTGCTTCTTTTGGCGTTAAGTTAAAAGGGTTGCCACCGCGTAAATAATTAAAAAGTATTTGTCCACTTGGTTCTAAATCATAGACCGGATATTTTAACGAGGTT
>PFBP01000002.1:0-147 GCA_002778535.1 Candidatus Kuenenbacteria bacterium CG10_big_fil_rev_8_21_14_0_10_36_11 | reverse complement strand
TTTTACTAATTCCGCGATTTGTGTAGTTTTACCTAAATTGTTAACCCCATAAATTGCGATCATTTTTGCCTTTTCCATTTTGACTCCTATTTTTTAGATTGTTAATTTTTCTTTACTTTATCAAACCAAGCGGTTTTGTCAAAATTT
>PFBP01000039.1:44415-50272 GCA_002778535.1 Candidatus Kuenenbacteria bacterium CG10_big_fil_rev_8_21_14_0_10_36_11 | reverse complement strand
AATTACTTTTTATAAAACACCCATTTCACTGCTTCCACCACGCCAATCACAATTATGTTAGCAAAAATAATTACCAACCATTGCCACCAATTTAAACTAACTGTGTTAAAAATTTCCTGAAAAAATGAATGATAAATAGCCAACATCTGCAAACCAATGCCAATAGCCACGCCAGCCAGTAAAAATTTATTTTTTTGAAAATCGGTTTGCCATACTGGTTTTTTTAAATTGCGCACGCAAAACACGTAGAGCAAAGAATCCAAACCCAAAAAAACAAAAGCCACACTCCGCGCCAAAGCCAGATTCTCGGCTTTATTCTGATAAAAAATCCAGAAAATAAATAGCATGATAAGCGCGGTTAAAAAACTAATTACCATAATTAAAATTTTATTTTCCTTGTCCAAAATTTCTCTGTTTGCCATCGAATTTTTATCCAAAGCGCCGTCTTCATTATCTTGAGTTAAAGCCAAAGCTGGCAGAGTGTCATCAATTAAATTGACCCAAATGATCTGCGAAGCTAAAACTGGCAGAGGCCACTTAAAAATTAAAGATAAAATCACCAAAGTAATTTCTGTAAAAACATCAGACAAAAAATACAAAACTGTTTTTTTAATATTGGCAAAAATAATCCGGCCTTGATTAACCGCTTCAATAATCGTGGCAAAATTATTATTAAGTAAAATCAGATCGCTGGCTTCTTTAGCCACATCAGTAGCCCCGCCCAAGGCAATGCCAATGTTCGCCTGCTTTAGAGCTGGCGCGTCATTAATGCCGTCGCCTGTCATGGCCACAACCGCATTATTATCCTGCCATGCTTTGACTATTTTTAATTTCTGCTCTGGCGTGGTGCGGCTATAAATTTTTATATCTTTCACTTTAGCTTTCAAATCTGTTTCTGTCATGTTCTCCAATTCATCTCCCTCAAGAATGTGGCCGTCACTAATTTCTAAACCAGCCTCCTTGCCAATTGTCTCGGCTGTATATCTATTGTCGCCAGTAATAATAACTGTTTTAATGCCGGCTTTTTCCGCCAATTGGATTGTTTCTTTAACATGGGAGCGCAGAGGATCTTTAATGCCAATCAGCCCCACAAAAATAAAATTCGTGTAAATTTCTGCCATGGGCTGATAAACATTAGCGGCTGATGGATCAACACTGCGGGCAATGCCGGTAATTTCTTTATTCACTTTTTTATAACCCACAGCCAAAACCCTTAAACCCTCGCGGGATAATTTTTCATAAGCTTCCATGATTTTTCCCCGGCGGTATGCGTTCAGTTCTAAATGGTGTTTAATATGATGCGAATAAATGTAATTGGAAAAAAACAGGACTTTTTCCAGAGCGCCTTTGAGATAAATAATATTTTCTTCCGCGCTAAAACGATGCAAAGTCATCATAAATTTATAGTTTGAATCAAATGGAATCGTATCAATTCTTGGATATAATTTTTCTAATTCTTTTTTATCCAAACCAAAATTCTCGCCAGCTAAAAGCAGAGCTTGTTCAGTTGCCTCGCCAACTATCTGTATTGTCCCGTCCGCATCAACCAAAATCTTCGCGTCATTGCACAAAACTCCAATCCGCAATAAAAAGGCCTGTTCTTCCGCTTCTGTCATAGCTAATTCTTTGTTTTCATGCCAGTCAAAATGGTTATTTTCCGTGATGATTTTAACCACCTGCATTTTGCCCTCAGTAATGGTGCCTGTCTTATCAACGCAAATTACTTCAGTTGAGCCTAAAATTTCAGCGCCTAATAAATTTCTGACCAAAGCCTGATGTTTTAAAATTCTCTGCATCCCAAGCGCCAGAATAACAGTCACAACAACAGCCAGCCCTTCTGGAATCGCAGCCACTGACAAGGCCACCGAGGTGGTAAAAATTTCTCTAAAATCACGGCCAAATACAAGGCCAATCACAAAAATTATAAAAACAATAATTAAAATCAATTTGGTTAAAAATCGCGCCAGCTGGCCAAGTTTTTTTTGCAAAGGCGTGGGTTCTTCCACTACATTTTTCAAAAGTAAAGCAATCCGGCCTACTTCTGTTTCAGCCGCGGTTTCTACTACAACTGCCAAAGCGCTGCCAGACAAAACAATCGTACCTTTAAAAATCATATTATCTCTTTCAGCTAAAATAGTTTCCGGACTTAAAATTTTAAGATTTTTTTTCCGCTCTTCTGATTCCCCGGTCAGAACTGCTTCATTAATTTTCAAAGCTTCAGTTTTAACCAACCGAGCATCAGCTGGAATTTTATCGCCTGGCGATACAAAAATAATATCACCAGACACTAATTCTTCTGATCGCATTAATTCTTCCCGTCCATTGCGCAAAGCTTTGGCAAAAGTCACCGTCACTTTTTGTAAAGCCATTAACGCTTTCTCTGCTTTGTTCTCCTGCCAAAAACCAACCAATAAATTAACTGTCACACCCAAAAATATCACACCCGCGTCCACAAAATCAGCCATAACAAAACTAATCACGCCAGCCACAAGTAAAACAATAATCACGGGAGAATTAAATTGCCGTTTCAAAATTATGAGAGGCCCGTTTTTTCTCTGCGTTGGCAATACATTAAAACCATATTTTTTCTGCCGCTCATGCGCTTCTTCGCGGGTCAAACCATTTTCTGTCGCGTCCAATCTTTTAAAAGTATCAGCCAAACTAAAAGCCCACCATTTGGTAATGGGATGAAAAAAAGATTGTTTTTGTGGTCTTAAAAAATTTGTCACAGGATTTAATTAAGTTGGTTCAAGGTTATACCTTGAACCAATTTGTTCTTTTGTAGAGACATGCCAATGGCGTATCTTTACTTTGAACCAACAAAGCAAATTACGGATTACAAATTACCAATTCCTCTTATTCATAATTATACCTGAAAAATCTGACAAAAACAAAAGTAGGGAACAAAAATTTTTGTTCCCTACTTTTTTAAAAACAGATATTATCTGGAATAACCGCCTCTGCGGAAATTGCCGCGGTCGTTACCGCCGCGATTATCATCAAAACGTCTTGGTCTATCTTCTCTGGGTCTGGCCTCGTTCACCACGAGATTGCGGCCCATAAATTCCTGGCCATTGAACATTTCAATAGCTTTAGCAGTTTCTTCATCAGTGCCATATTCCACAAAACAAAAACCTTTGGGTTTGTTGGAAAATTTGTCCACTGGAATAAATATGGATGTGATTTCACCGGCTTGAGAAAATAATTCTCGCACCTGATCTTCAGTCGCATCCCAGCTTAAACTGCCCACAAATACTTTATTTGCCATAGTAATTTTTTGTTAGTGCGCTGTTAATAAATTAACAAGGTCACTCTTTAAATTGCCTGTTTCCGACCTTGAAACGCACCTTGGACGAAAAATTAACTTGTGGTTTTTTCTCGTTTAAATTGATGCTTGTTGCTAACAGGGTTTGTTAATAACTATATGATAGCAAATCATAAGAAATATGTCAAATTCTTGGTTCCTGCATTCTACTCTTGCCAGATTTATAATTATTTGATAAATTAAAAAATGACATTATAAATATAATTAAAAATCTTTTGTCTTGCAATACGCGAGACAAAGATAATGTTTTCGTATGTTCACCCTTGTTTTTGTAATTAGTTTTTTAGGTCTAGTGACTGCTTATTTTTTAGCCCGCTATGTGCTGGAACAAGAAACAGGCACAGCTAAAATGCAGGAAATTTCCGCGGCCATCAGAGAAGGCGCTATGGCTTTTTTAAAACGGCAATATAAAACCATTGCCATTTTCACTGCTATTTTAGCCATTCTGATTTTTGCTATCTATGCTTTTAGCGGCAAAACATCTTATGCTTGGCATACATCCTTTGCCTTTATTTTGGGCGCTATATGTTCTGCCTTATCTGGTTATGTAGGAATGTATGTTTCGGTTAGAGCAAATTTAAGAACAGCGGCCGCGGCTGAAAAAAGTTTAAACAAGGCCTTAAAAATCGCTATGCGCGGCGGCGCGATTTCTGGCATTATGGTGGTCGCGCTTTCACTTTTGGGCGTGGCAGGATTATTCTGGCTTTACGGCGGTTTAAAAAATCCTCTGGAAGCTCCGTTATTGATGGTCGGATTTGGTTTTGGCGCTTCGTTCGTCGCCTTATTCGCGCAACTCGGCGGCGGCATTTATACTAAAGCCGCTGATGTAGGCGCTGATTTAGTTGGCAAGGTTGAAGCCGGTATTCCTGAAGATGACCCAAGAAACCCGGCTGTCATAGCTGATTTGACAGGCGATAATGTAGGCGATTGCGCTGGCCGTGGCGCTGATTTATTTGAATCAACTGCGGCGGAAAATATTGGCGCTATGGTTTTAGGCATTGCTCTTTTTCCTGTCTTTGGTCTCAAAGGAATAATTTTCCCATTAGTCGCACGCGCTTTTGGTTTGATCGCTTCTGTTATAGGAGTGATGTGCGTGCACATTAAAGAAGACGAGGATCCAATGAAAGGACTGAACCGCGGTTATGCTATTACCACGGTTCTTGCGATTCTTGGTTTTGCTCTGGCCACTTTTTTATTATTAAATAATTATTGGATTAAATTTTTCCTCGCGGGTGTAATTGGCATTGCCACAAGCATTGCTTTTGTTTATATCACTCAATATTATACTGAACATAAATACCGGCCAGTCAAAGAAATTGCCAAGTCCTCTGAAACAGGGCCAGCCACAAATATTATTTCTGGTTTTGCTGTTGGTTTAGAAAGCACCGGCCTGCCAGTCCTCGCCATCTCCGCCGCGATTTTAGGTTCATATTTAATTGGCAAATCAACTGGCCTGGCTCATGGCGGTTTATATGGCACAGCCATGGCTACAATAGGCATGCTCGCGACCGCGGCTTATATTTTAGCTATGGATAATTTTGGCCCGATCACAGATAATGCCGGCGGTATTGTGGAAATGTCTGACGCACCAAATAAAACGCGCTCTAAAACCGATCGTCTTGATTCTGTTGGTAATACAACTAAGGCCTTAACCAAGGGCTATGCTGTTGGCTCAGCTGCTCTGGCCGCTTTCTTGTTATTCTCCGCTTATCTTGAAGAAGTAAAAATTTCTACAATTGATTTAGCCAAGCCGGTTGTGTTTTTAGGCGGGCTAATTGGCGCAACTTTAATTTTTGTTTTTTCTTCTTTTGCTATTCGCGCTGTTGGCAAAGCCGCTTATTATATTATCAATGATGTCAGAGCCCAGTTTAAAGAAAAGCCAGGCATTATGGATTATACTGAAAAACCAGATTATGCCCGTTCAGTTGATATTTGCACCAAAGGCGCTTTAAAACAAATGGTGTTGCCAGGTTTAACCGCTATTATTGTGCCAACACTGGTGGGATTATTCTTGGGTCCGGAAGCTGTGGGCGCCACTTTAATGGTTGGCACAATTACTGGAATTATTATGGCATTACTCTTAAACAATAGCGGTGGCGCCTGGGATAATGCGAAAAAATATATTGAAACAGGGGTTTATGGCGGCAAAGGTTCAGTGGCGCATAAAGCCGCGGTTGCCGGCGACACTGTCGGCGATCCATTCAAAGATACAGCCGGGCCTTCACTTCATGTTTTGATTAAACTATTATCAACCCTGACATTAGTCCTGGCACCGTTATTTATGCTGTTGCATTAAGACACACAAAAATATAAAAATAAAAAAGTCTATTCGCGAGAATAGACTTTTGGATTTAGACAAAAAGAAAAAAAGTCAAGGTTAATTTTATTTTTCTACTGCTAATTTAATCCTCTCCACCGTCTCTTCTTTCCCCAACACTTCCGCGATTTCAAATGGCGAGGGAGATTTTTCTTGGCCAGAAAGAGCCACGCGCATTGGCCAGAGCACTGCGCCAGTATCAAATTTTTCCGCTT
>PFBP01000039.1:5694-44409 GCA_002778535.1 Candidatus Kuenenbacteria bacterium CG10_big_fil_rev_8_21_14_0_10_36_11 | reverse complement strand
ATCCTTTGATAAATTGTTCTAAAGCGCTTCTTGTCCAGTTTTCATCAGGCACTTTTTCTAGTTCAGCGGCTAAAAATTGCAATTTTTCTTTTGCATCAGCCAGGGTAGACTTCCGCCAGATCAGCATTTTCGGATCAAACTCGGGACGCTGGAAAAAGTATTTGGTGCGCTCCCCAATGTCACTTATTTTTTTTAATCTTTCTTGTTCCAAAGCTACGACTTTTTTTAAATATTCAGATTGTGTTTTCTGTGTTTTTTTGTTTTCTGTGTTTTCTGTATTCAAATATGGCAGACATAATTCTGTTAGTTCGTCCAAATTTTTCTGCCGAATATAATATCCATTCAACCAGTTTAATTTTTCAATGTCAAAAATCGCGCCGGCTTTGTTGACCTTTTCCAAATCAAAGGCCTGTTTCAATTCTTTGAGTGAAAAAATTTCCTGTTCAGTGCCAGGATTCCAGCCCAAAAGCGCGATGTAGTTCACAACTGCTTCGGGCAAGTAGCCAAGATTTTTAAATTCTAAAACCGAGGTAGCGCCATGGCGCTTGGAAAGTTTGGATTTATCCGGCGCTAAAATCATTGACAGATGGGCGAATTTGGGAATCTGCCAGCCGAACATATTATACAAAATAATGTGCTTGGGCGTGGAAGGCAGCCATTCTTCTGCGCGGATCACATGCGTAATTTCCATTTCGTGATCGTCAACCACATTGGCTAAATGATAAGTGGGAAAACCGTCGGATTTTAAAAGGACTTGGTCGTCAATGTCTTTAAGATTAAATTCAATTTTGCCACGAACCAGATCATTAAAAGAAATGATTCCGCCATTCTGTTGTAGGGGCAATTCATGAATTGCCCCTACATTTAATCGAATCACATGAGGAATTTGTGATTTTAATTTTTCTGCCACTGCTTCTTTTGATAATTTCAAACAGCGGCGGTCATAACGGGTGGCTGTTTGGCCGTCAGCGCTTTGTTCAGTGCGCATTTTTTCTAAATCCTCTGGAGTGCAAAAACAATAATAAGCATGGCCTTTTTCAATCAATTCAGCGGCATATTTTTGATAAACTTCCGTACGCTTTGACTGGTAAATTATTTCATTATCATATTTAAGCCCAGCCCATTTTAAGCCCTCTAAAATTGATTCCACACTCCCCTCTTTGTAGCGATCTTGGTCGGTGTCCTCAATGCGCAAAAAAAATTGGCCATTATTTTTTTTGGCAAAAAGATAAGCAAAAAGCGCGGTGCGCAAACCGCCAATATGCAAATCACCGGTCGGGCTCGGAGCAAAACGGGTTTTAATTGATTTATGAGACATAAAAATAAACCAACTTTATTGATTATTTATGTGTTTAATTATTTTTTCTAAATCATTGATTGTTTGATAAATTTTTTGTATTGGAGATAATTTATCTATTTTATAATAATGAATTATGTCTTGTGTTAAATCTTCTAATAAATTTATGGAAAATAAAGCATATCTAATTTCATCTATTGGCGAAATTTTTATATTTGACTTATAAATGCCATTGTTTTGTTCATATTTACTTAATAATTTTTGACAACTCATGGTGGCTTCTACCAATTTGTCTAATTCATTTTTCTTTAATTCTATTTTTGAATAAAGAAAATCAATGCAATATAAAATTTTATATAATTCTTCCGTAGTGGTTTTTTTAGAAATAAAACTTAATAAATAAATTAACCAGAGGCTGGAATTTTTTGGAATTTTATTTATATTATCTAAAATAAAACAAATTCTAAAAAAGCTTTCTAAATTATTGGGTATAATACTAACAATCTTTTCTTCATCAACAACCTGTTGTAATAAAAAAGATAAACGGTCTTTGGTAATGTCTATCAGTTGGTGTTGAAAATCCAAAACCTGCAATTTAAAGTTAATGATTTTCCATATTTTTTCTAAATCCTCAGAAATGCTTTTTTTATTTATTTCCTGACCATACTGCAATTCTATTTTAAAATTATTTTTTCCAAACACTTCATAATCTGGCTCTCTTGTGATACCACCTTTTCTTAAAAACCAAATAAAAGCATCTCCGCCGCCCTTTTTAATTTTGGCAGTTTTATCATCAAAATCGCTTTTTACTACTCTTTGCAGCCAAGATAAAAGTTCCAGCTCAACAATTACTTTTTTCTTCATATCCTTGCGATATTCTAAATAGGTTCTTGATTTTATATCGCTTGATTGTGCATAAGTTGTTTTGCCATCCATATTTTTATTTATAAATGACCTCTATAATTGAATTATCAAATAAAGTGTCATTTAAATTATTTTTAATTAAAGGTAAGAAATCTTTATTTATTTCATAAATAATACAACTTCTTTTTTCTCGTATAGCTGCCTTGGCCGTCGTGCCCATACCACCAAAAGGATCTAATATAATTTCTGAAATATAAGAATATGCTTTTATGAGACGCAACGGCAATTCCAAAGGAAACGGCGCCAGATGTTTCCCGTGAACCGCTTTTATATGGTTTCATTAACCAAACATCAGAATTTTTTAAACTTAACCAAAAAATTTTTGTTAATTTGGAGGCCTCTTTTATTTCTTTTGAAAGATGCTCATATTTTGAGCCATTGCCATTTGGTTTATCAAATTCTAAAATTTGCTCATGCATATTATTTATAAGTATGCCACCCGGATATGGATAAGTGCCAAAATTAGCTCTCACTCCATTTGTTTTATGCCAGATAATTTCTCTTTTAAAAATAAAACCAATCTCCTCGCACATATCAATAATATGACCTACAATATTAAGTGTTCTAAAACCATTGCCATTATTATTTTCATTAGATAATGGCAAGTTCATTATATTTATAAACATTTTTCTGCCAGGCTGTAATACTCTAAAACATTCTTTCCAAACTTTTTTTATCTCTTTTTTCCATAATTCATAATCATCAATATTGCCCAAATCCTTACCGGAATAATCTTTACTATATTCTTTAGCATTAAAATACGGCGGCGAAGTTATAATTAAATTCACGCTGTTATTTTTCACTGCGTCCATTTTTCTACTATCCCCAATCACTATTTTTATATTTATATTGTCATTTTGATCTTTCATAATTTAGATTTAATTTTTATAAATAACTCTTCTAAACACTCCCCATGGAAACACTATACTTGCCTGCCAAATTCTTTTCCATCTTTTCGGCTGGTAGAAAAGACGATACAGCCATTCAAACGATCCTTGCCAATTTTTGGGGGCTCTTTTTATTTTTCCAGAAATATAATCAAACGCGCCGCCAACACCAATCGCCAATTTTACTGACGGCATTTTTTGTAAATTTTCATTAATCCATTTCTGCGCCCGCGGGTGATTCAGGGCAACAAATAAAACCGCTGGCTGAAAAAGATTTATTTTTTCAATAATGTTATTTACCTCAAACGGTGCGTATTTAATTTGTAAGGGCGTATTATTGGAAATATATACACGGTCCTGTGGGGACAATCCATGAATTGCCCCTACAGAATAAATTGATTGCAATTTTTCCGCCGCCAGTCGCGGCACATCTCCATAACCACCAAGGAGAAAAACCTTTTTATTCATGATTCCTAATTCATAATTCATAATTCCAGCTATTTCAGGTATCAAATCAGTGCCAGTAATTGTTTCTTTAATTATATCTAATTTCTCGTCCTTTTTCAATATTCCCCACCAAGCGATTTTAAGGCCAAAAAATAAACCACATAAAATTCCACGGGATCCTCGCTTTCGCGAGGATGACATAATTATTGGGTTATTTCCCTTAATTTCTAAATTTCTCAATTTCTGAATTTCTGAATTATATTTTGCTGCCAGCCGAATTCCATAACCATCTGCTACTGAAAGCCATGAATTATTAATAATATTTTTAAATTCCTCGTCCTTTTGCGCTGAAATAATAAATTCCGGGTTAGTGGTAACTAATTGGCATTGTTCAAACGATTCTGAAAGTAGTAAATTTTTTATCCGCTCCAAAATCTCTGCTTTGGCCAAAGCATTTATTTTAACATTAAGAATTTTAATAATATTGTCTGGCATAATAGCTCCATTATACCATTGATTTTTAAGAAAAAAAACAGAGCCGATTGATGGCTCTTGTGTATTTATGTGAAGGACAAAGTGCTTTATTGTTTCAGAGCAGATTATCAAACTCGCCTAAAAAAGTCAAGCATAAATGTTTTCCCGCAATTTATTTCACCTCAATTTCATAATACCCGTCTGTTTTTAAATCATCTTGATAAATAATCGCGCCGTTATTATTTTCCAGATTATTCTTGCCATTCATATTTTCAACCTGGCTGCCAGGCAGCAAACTTATTCTGCTTGTAAATTCTGTTTCCATGACACCCGGCTGTTTTTGAATAATCAAACTATAATTTTCAGTTTCAGAATTTTTATTTTCTCTATTAAAAACCGCGGTAATTTTCTGCCAGAAATTATCTTTTTTTTCAATTGAAAATTTAAAAGGCAATTCATAAGTTAAAATAACAGTTTTTTCCTCGCCAGGCTTAACCATGAGCCAATTACCAAAAACAGTTTTATTGAATTCTTCTGTAATTCTCGTGTTAGAATTTTCATCAATCATTGGATTTTTTTCTATGTCTGCCAAATCTTTATCTTTTGAGATATCATCAGAATCAGGCGTTTTAAATAAATTTGAATTTATTACATCAAAGCCATTAGCAGAAATCAACCTGCTCCCGGCTGGCACATAAAATCTCACATAATCCACATTATTTTGTTTTTCAAAAATATCATCTGGGTCTCCCTCATGTTTTCTTGTTAAAGTTACCATATCAGTTATTTTGCCATTCAGTCCGATATTTACTTCATGATTGATTTTGTTTTTTATCACGCGGTCGGTTTTACCGCCGCCAATGTTTGTGTGCACAACCATTAAAAAGTCCTTGTCGTTATTTTTAATTTGTCCAGCCGCGGAAAAATTTTGCGCCACTTGCTCCATTGCCTCATCTCTAAACCAAAGCAAAATATTTTTTTCTGCCACATTTTTATTGATCAAAGCCAGAAACGGCATGGCTTCGTTTGTTTTTAAATTAAAAATCTTAGCTAAAATCATTGGCATCAGATCGCTGATAATTTTTTTAGGCTGATTTTCTGTTTTATCATATTCCAATTCCACTGCTTCTTGCAATTCCCTGACCAAATTTTCCGAGCTAATAATTTTATTGTATGTCGGCATTTTAATCGGACCGGTTATTTTTAATAAATCTTCCAGCACATTTGGGGTCAAAGTAATCACTCCGTCAACTGTGATGCCATTAACTGATTTTTCATAAAACCAGGCAATTTTTTCCGCTGATGCTGGCCAATCAGGGAACCAATTAGCATTCCAAATCTGCCAGGTCGGCGCGAACAATTGAAACGGCTTTGGCGCTTCAACCAAAATTTGATTACCTGCTTTCAAATCATAAAAACCGCCGCCCGGCACCTCAAGACGCGCAATTTCGCCGTTTTTAATTTCTGCCAAAGCAAAAGAACCCATAAAGCCACCAGTCGGCCTGATTTCATTATTATTCTCAAAAATAAACAAATAATTTTTCGTTTCATTAAGTCCTAAAAAATTCGCTAAAAAATCAGTGAGACCTTTTATCTTTTCAAAATTATCAGCCAGAGCCGGCAAAGCAGATTGGAATAAAATTATTCTTTTCTCGGCTGTCTCATCTAAATATTGGGCAACAAATTCTTGGTCAATATCCTGGACTCGATTTTTTAATTCTAAAAAATTCGGCTCTATTTTATTCAATGCGTTTTGCATAGCTATTACCTTGTTCAAAAGGCCAGCCCCAGATTCCTGATTATCTATATCTTTTCCAAGCTCAGTAATATCAGCGCCAATTTTGGCTGACAACTGGCCAATTATAATTAAATTTTCCCCGTTTTTTCCAGCTGGCAAAAAGCGCAAAACTTCTTGGCTAAAACCGTCTAAATTATTAAGATAACTTTCTGCTAAAGAAAAATTAAAATATGCCTGTTCAAAAGCGGCCGCGGCGCCGGAAAAATCAAAATCATTGCTTTTTAACGACGCTTCTTTCAAAGCTTCAAAACCGGCCAGTGATTGGCCAAGGACTTGGCCTTTAATAAGAGTTGATTTTTGTTTGAGATTAATAATTTGAAAAGGAATAATAATTATTAAGGCGGCTAAAAAGAATGTAACTAATGGTTTAAAAATTCTTTTGGACGGGCGCGATAAAGAAAAATTAACCTCGGAATGCCTGGCTGGCAAACCAAGCATGAAAAGTTTTTTAAAATTAACCAAAGTCAAAATAAACAAATTAATGATTCCCAAAAAAATTCCTTTGATAAGATGCCAAATTGCTTTTAGGGTGCGGTCAACTAAAAAATCCAACATCCTAAAAGGAAAAGCAATGATTTGCCAGAAATAATACAAAATAAAACCCATGATTCTGAAAACAAAAAATTTCTTAAAAAATAGTAAGATTCCGGAAGCTTGCGGCGCGTTAGCCATGAGTCCCTGGCTTAGATTAAGCTTCAAATTATTTTTATATCTATATTTATCAGGCCGGTGATAAGTTATTTTTTGTTCATAATGGCTTGGTTCAGCGGGTGAATCAAAATTATTTTTATGATAATGATGATAACCTAAGTTTTCTAAATCTGAAGCGCGGTTGTCGCTGGCAACTGGAAAATTGCTAAACCAATTGTCAGGATTAAAAACTGGCGCGGCTGGCAAATTTTTTACTTCTTTTTTTTCTTGTTGATGTTTAAGATCCAAAATATACGGCGACTGTTTTTGATTAATGCTTTTTTTAGTTTCAGAAAAAATTGGGAACACAAAATCATCTGTCCAATTCTCTTGGATATTTTTTGAGGGGGATTCTTTTTTTTCTAACAACTGCTTTTTAGGCCGGCCTCTTTTTTTAACTAAAATTTCTGTCATAATTTTATCCACACCACAATATCATTTCCAATCTTATTATAGCACAAAATAAAAAATTGCTTTAATTATTTTTTTCATTTAAAATACAAGCATGAAATTAATTGCCTTAAATCTTGTTTCAACCCTGATTTTAACCTTAAATATTTTACTGATACACTCCGCTATTCTTGGGGTTATTTTTGGTTTAATTTTTATTATTTTAAGCAGTCTTTCATTAGGTAAAATTTTGTTTAAAAACAATTTTTCTGGCGAGCAATGGCTGTTTGGCTTCTTAACATTTTTATCAATTACAATTATTGCTTTAACTGTGGTTTATTATTTTTATAAACTTAATGATTTAATAGTGGCTAGTTTCATTATCTTTGTAAGCAGTGTTTTGTTGTTACTATCTCAGTGGAAAAAATCATTTGTCACAGACAAATCAATACTGAAAATTTTTGATTTAAAAATTACTAATCACCAATCACTAATCATTAATTACTTTTTACCCGCGCTTTATTTAATTTTTTTATCCGCCGCTTATTTTTTGCTTAAATCAGGTGCCACTTTAGAAGCAGTACGCACGCCTTGGATTTTTGTGCCAAAAACTTTTTTCATTGCTTATTTTTTAGCTACCGCAGTTCTAATTTATTTAAGCACAAAATTAAAATCAATTTACACTTTAATTTTAACCAGCTTGCACTTATTATTTTCTTTTAACTTAGCCAATATTATTTTCCCGCTTGGCTTTGGCTATGACCCGTTTATTCATGAGGCCACAGAAAAACATATCTTGGATTTCGGTTTTATTTTGCCTAAAAATTTCTATTATTTAGGCCAATATTCTTTGGTAATTTTTTTAACCAAAATCTTCCAAATTTCTCATGTTATAATTGATAAAAATTTAGTACCTTTATTAGCTTCAATATTATTGCCAGCGACAATTTTTTCTGCTTTTAAAAAATTAAATTTCCCATTATACATTATACATAATACATTATACATTTTTCTACTGATTCCCTTCTCTATTTTTACTTTTACCACGCCCCAAAATTTAGCAGATTTATTAGTAATTGTTATAGCGTTTTTAGGTTTTAAATTCCTAATTACCAATTACCAATTACCAATTACCAATTACGGATTACTTTTTTTATTATCTTTAGCCATTTTATTTATCCACCCATTAGCTGGCGTAGCTGCGCTTATTTTTTGCATCTTGTTATTCTTAAAAAACAAAATTAAAAAAATACTTTATTACTTTATTACTTTATTACTTTTATTTTTATTTCCACTTGTATTTTTCACATTTTCTAAAATCTCACTTCTAAACCAAATTGAAATAACCAATAATTTTAATTTAACAAATTTTTATCATAATCTTTTCCGTTTCTCGCCAGACTTATTCTTGAACACTAATTTTGTTCATCTTTGTAAAACTGTGGCTTATTTTCTTTGGCAGCCAGTAATGCTTTTTGTTGTCATAATTGGATTAGCAGTTTATGGTTGGCGGAAGTTCAATGTCTGGCACAAGATGAATAATGTATTATGTATAATGTATAATGGCTATTTAAAAAATAGCAGCAACATATTTTTGCAAATCTTTATAATTCTACTGATAAATTCTTTCTTTGTTTTTTCTTTTATTAGTTTCCCGTTCTTAATTGATTATGAACGCGGAGATTTTAGCTGGCGCATTTTTAATTTAGGAATTTATTTTTTAATACCTTTGGCAATGTTTGGTGCGTGGAAAATAATAAGACACATTATTAAGTGCGACTGGATTCCTCTCCCGCCTTTCGCGAAAAGTGGGGTCGGAATGACAACATTAATTCTAATAATATCTGCAGGCGCAACTTTTTCATTGTATTTTTCCTATCCACGGCAAGATGTGTATATGTTAAATCGCGGGTTTAATACTTCAATCCATGATTTTCAGGCCGTAAAATATCTTGATGAAATTACCAAAGAACCTTATGTTGTTTTAGCCAATCAACAAATCGGCGCCGCGGCTTTGACAGAGTTCGGGTTCCGCTATTTTGACCATAAATATTTCTTTTACTCAATTCCAACTGGCGGAAAATTATACAAGATCTACGCTAAAATGGCTTATGACGAGCTAATTGACCCTCAAGTGGCAAAAGAAGCCATGGATTTAACTGGCGCCAATATCATCTATTTATACCTGCCTGATTATTGGTTTAATTTGAAAAAAATAAAACCGCGGCTTGAGGCCGTGGCTGATGAAACATTGAATTTAGAAAATGGCAAAGTGTGGGTGTTTAAATTTGTGAGGAAATAACATGATTATGAAAAATTACTTTAAACCTTTAATAATTATTATTGCTATTTTTATGGTGGTTGTTTTGTTAGTTAATCCACACGGGAATTTTCCTTTAAATGATGACTGGGTCTATGGTCATACTGTTCAAAGTTTGTTGTATGATCATAAATTAGATTTTTATGAGTTTACCGGCCCCATCTTAATCGCGCAAACTTTTTATGGTTTTATAATAAGCTTTTTTACTGGTTTTTCTTATAACTTTTTGAGATTGTCAACTTTATTGTTTTCAATTTCAGCTGTAATTCTTTTGTATTTAATTTTAGAAAAAAATAATGTTGATAAAAAAATAAATCTTTTTGCCTGTCTTTTATTTTTATTTAATCCGATTTTTATAAACACTTCTTTTACTTTTTTAACTGATATACCTTTTTTATTTTTTTATCTTTTTTCTTTGTGGCAATTTTCAAAATATTTTAAAACCTTAAAAAATATTAATCTCTTGGGTGGTCTTTTAGCGATCGTGATAGCTTTTTTTATCAGACAAAACGGTATTTTATTATTAATTTCTTTAATATTAATTTTCTTATTGTCACATAAAAAAGTGATGTTTCAAAAAAGTTTTTTAACCGCTATTTTAATAACAACATTTTTTTGTGCGCTCGGTTATATTTTATTTAAAAACAATATAAACATCAGTGAAGGGCAAACTCATCTTTTAGAAAAAAATTTACTTAAAAATGCCTGCCAATGGTTTTTTTATTCTATTCAATATTTAGGTTTATTTTCTTTGCCATTATTACTTATTTATCAGAAAAATTTTTTTATAAAAAAAATTTTTTTTATAATTTTAATATTTTTTATTTTTCTGCTTAGTTTTAATAATCTCCTTGGTGTAAATTTTCCTTATAATCAAAACATCATTAATAATTTTGGTTTGGGGCCAAACACCGAAGTAATGTCTGGCACGCCGCCAATTATTTTTACGAACACACTAAAAATTATAGTTAATGTATTAGCTTCTTTGGGCGGCGTTTTTTTAATTTTGTTTTTTATTACTAACTATAAAAAAATATTGGCTGATACTTTTTTAAAGTTTATTCTTATAAATTTTATTTTGCAATTAACACTTATTTTAGTTTTTATAAGTTTTGACCGCTATTATTTGTTATTACTGCCGTTAATTTTTATTTTAATAGTCTCTACAAAAACAGAAAAAATAACAAATCACGATTTTATTTTACCAATAACATTTTTATTACTTTTTGCTTTCTTCTCCGTTTCCCTTCAAAGAAATTATATGGACTGGAACAGAATCAGGAGTTATTTTTATCAAGAGACAACTAAAAATAAATTTTCTTATCAAATAGATGGCGGTTATGAACTTAATGGCCAATACACTTACGACATAATGAAAAAAATTCCGATTTTAATTGATTTGACAAGACCCTGGTATATTAACAGATTATTTCCTAAAAACACGAGAGAATATATGATTTCTTTTTCAGAATTACCAAATTATAAAATAGTTGCGGAAAAAGAATATTATAATTATTTCCTGTTTAAAAAAATAAAACTTTACTTGCTTAAAAAAATATATTATTGATAATTTGACACCCAATTAATATTCAAAGACACATAACTATAAACAACGATTATTAAGCCGATAAAAATCCACCAATATTTTAATTTTTTGTTTTGTAAAATATCATCTATGTTTTTATAACCTAAAAAAAATAACCAAGGCCAAGAAGATAAAATAAAAATAATTTTTAAAGTTCCTCTTTCAATAAAGGGATTTTTTATTACATTGTATATCAAACCTAAAAAAGACATAGTAACAAATATCACTAAAAAAGAATAAATATCTGGATACAATTTATTTTTAATAATCTTTATTATTTCTGAAAAATAACCAAATAATAATGTTAAAATAAAAAATATTCCTAAAACTAAATTAAATTTAGCAAAGGAAAAAATTTTGTTGCAAATATAACGACCATTGCCTGTCATTATTTCCTGTCGGAGATTGTTTAAATCAACATTTCCGCCAATATTATCATAATCCACCAAAAGTTGTGCAAAAATAATTGACCAAAATGAACTTCTACTTGTTTGCCAAAACGGATTTTTAAAAATATCAAAATTAAAATTAAAAAAGAAATTATCTGGAATATCTTTCGCTTTTGACAGTTTATTCTTTTGCAAAAATTCATAATTATTAATGGTTAAAACGCCGCCAAAATTTTTAGCCCGATAAATTTGCCAAGGTAAATTTAAAACAAACACTATCCCAATAAACAATAACAAATATTTAAAATACATATTTTTTTTAAAATATATTGCTTGATAAAAAAACCAAATTATCAAAGAACTAATAAAAATCAAAGCTGAAAGTTTGGTTAATAAAGCTAAAGCAGATAGAATTGATAATAAAATTATTTTTGAATAATTCCAACCAATCATTTCAAATTTAACAATAAAATAGAAACACAAAATTATTAACCAAAATAAAAATAATTCGTTGGTTAAATAATTATTAACTATGATGAGGGGGGTAAAAAAACCAACGGACAATAAAGTTGCCAATTTAACAAATTTGCTTTTTGTTAGATAACCAATAGTTTTATAAAAAATAAATAAAAAAACAACATCTAAGCACGCGGTAATAATCTGTAAAAATTTAATCATTAAAATAAAATCGTTATTACCGGAAATAAATTTATAAATAAAACCTAAAATAGCAAAAATAAAATAATATAATGGCTCATGCCAGGCCAAATAATTTTCTCCAAATGTTGGTAATCTGTGTTTATCTTCAATAGTATCAATATATTCCATGTGCTTAGCCCCGTCATAACCCCAATAAGAATTGTAATTCAACGCATTATTAAGCCGAAAAATAAACAACAAAGCAAAAAAAATAAAAATGACCGTCTTGTAAATTTTGGTTTTATTAATTTTCATAATACAAAATTACTAAATCAATTCTTCAAGTTTTTTAATATAATTTTCTACGCCTATTTCTTTAACCGACTCGCAGCAATTTAAGGAAAGCTCAGCGAGTCTGTTTTTATTTTGCAAAACAAATTTTAAAATTTTTAACAAATCCGCTTCGTCACCGGCTTCAAAAGTAAAACCGTTATAATCATCTTTAATAAATTCAATGCCGCCGATGCGGGCCGCGAGCACTGGCACACCATAGGATAAACTTTCAAAAATTACTGTTGGCGAATTTTCATAACAGAGCGAAGGCACGACTGTGGCGTCTGCTAAAGCAAAAATCTGGCCTAATTCCTGATTAGGCACATAGCCCATAAATTCTATCTGTGAATTATTCCCGGCTAATTGTTGAGCCTCTCTTAATGCTGAACCAACGCCAACAATGATGAGTTTTCTTTTTTCTAATCCTGATGTTTCTTTTAACATTTTTTTAAAAACATTGATAAGCAATAAAACGCCTTTATATTTTTCAATCTGTCCTAAAAATAGAAAATTAAAATTATTATAATCTTTTGCTTTTATGTTTTTATCATCCTGTATTTTTATATTGACAGGATTAGTAAGAATAATTTTTTTTGAATGCGGAAAAAAATTTCTTTGGTTATAAAAATCTAAAAGAAATTTGGAAGAAGAAATAATGATATCTGGACTCTTAAAAAGCCAGCGATTAAATAATTGATAAAACTTAGTTAAAAAAAAATTATGTTGCCAGGAATTTTCCTCGCCTTTTAAAATTAGGCCCGAGGGCGTGGCTAATTGCACCTCGTGCAGAGTATGAATATTTTTTATCCGCAAACTTTTAACAGCCCGACAAGTCAAGTAGCCAATGCCTTTCAGCATGTGCGTCATTACAACCTCTGGTTTTTCCTGTTTTAAAATGCGCTTAATCATAAAATAAGAATGTAAATTAAACATATCAAACCCGTGCCAAATTAAGCGCCAAAAATGTTTTTTTCCATAATTATTGATATTGAGATAAGAAAAAATATTTAAAGGATAAAAACGATAAATAGTTAAGCCGTTTTCCAAATATTTCCGTGGCCAAAAACTTTTAAGCCCTTGAAATTCGCCCGAGGTAATAACAAAAATATCCTGGTTGTCTTTTTTAAAACCAGCCACAATATTATTAACCACTGTTTCAGCTCCGCCCTTATTATACGGCGCGAAAACAGAAGTGATCAAACAAAATTTTTTCATACAATTATTTCTTGATAAATTTTTTCTATTTTCTCGCAAATTTTATTCCAATCATATAATTCTTCTGCTCGCTTTCTGCCTGCTTGTCCAAAGGCCAATGCTTTTTCTGGATTATTAACAAAAAACAAAATTTTATTAGCCAAGTCATTGACATCCCCTGGTTTAACCAACAAACCAGAAATATTATTTTCAGGCGTCACTCTAAGTCCTGGCAAATCAGAAACTATGACTGGTTTACAAGAAGCCATTGCTTCAACTGCAGTAACACTAAAACTTTCTGTTTTTTTAACTGATGGCACCGCGACTAATGTTGCTGCATTATAATACTTTGGCAGTTGGTCATGGCTGATTTGACCCAAAAAAGAAACATTTTCTTGAACACTAAATTTGTTCACCAAATTTTGATAATATTCTTTTAAATCTCCGTCGCCGGCAATCACTAATTTGACATCAGGGCGGTCAATGATTTTTATCGCTTCAATCAAAACATCAATGCCTTTAAAAAAATGCGCTTTATCTAATGCTTGGGCAGTGAAAATAATCTTGCCAGTTGCTTTTAAATTTATTTCCTCTTGAATTTTAAACTTATCAATATCAACGCCATTGGGTACGACATAAAATTTTTCAGGATATTTAAAATAATATTTTTTAATATCGCAATTTTTAGCATAATCTTCTGATAACACAAAAACAGCATCTGCAATTTTAAAAAGCCAGGGAGCAATAAAAATTTTATGCAATTGATTGACAAATTTACTCATTCCCTTGCCTACCATATCCATTTGATAATGAAAAACGATTTTAGGAAATTTTTTATGAAATATCTTTTTAAAAAAACATAAAAATTCAGCTACGCCAAAATATGGATAGTAATGATGAATAATATCAAAATTTTTTAATCGCCAGAATAATTGTGGAGCGAAATCAGCATAACCAAAACTGAACCAAGGTTTAAATAACTTAATTTGATAATGGCCAGTTTGATAATTTACTCTGCGGTTAGCCAAAAAAACAGTGGCTTCATGCTCCTGTCCAATTTTGTCAGCTGTATAAAAACAGGCTGTGCCCATGCCAGCTGATAAAGGCGGAAAAACTGGCGAAATATAAGCAATGCGCATATTATCTATTTGACTTTTGATATTTGAATTTTGAGTTTTAACAATATTTGTTTTCACAAACAGCCAATAGATAAATTTGTTTGGCATAAATAACAAAATTTTTTCTAGCCAATATCTAATTTTTGCACTAGAATTCCAATCTTTTTTCCAGCGAAAATATTTCTGCTTGATGTGCAGAGTATCGCTCAATTGATTTTTTAAAAAATATTTTTTAGTCGCGCCCTGATGCAGACGATATTGCAATAAAAATTCCTGAAGATTATAAAATTTATAACCAGCCAAAATCATCCTGGCCCAAAGATCATAATCAGCTAAAGTGCCAAACTCTGACTGGTAACCGCCAACTGTTAAAATATCATTTTTTTTAAACATTACTGCGGAATGGGCCATAACATTTTTCATGCACATTTTTTTAGCAATTGAAACAGAATCATCCGGATAAATTCTTTGTCCAATGATTTTATCCTGTTCATCAATCACAATTAAATTAGAACCAACCGCACTGATTTCTTGGTGAGCCAACAAAAAATAAAGTTGCTTTTCTAATCTTTCTGGCCGAGACAAATCATCGGCATCCATCCTGGCAATAAAATTACCGCGCGCCAATTTAAGCCCATGATTGATTTGACTGGCAAAATTCGTTCTCTCTTGATTTAAAACATATTTAATTCTTTTATCATTAAAACTTTTAATTATTTCCTGGCCAGTAAATTCACTTGGATCTTCAATAATAATCAGTTCAAAATCAGCATGTGTTTGATTGAGTATGCTTTGAATAGCTCTTTTTAAATATTCCAACTGTGGTTTATAAACTGGCAGAATAACAGAAACAAGTTCTGGCATAATAATTATTTGTCATTCCTGCGAAAGCAGGAATCCAGAAAAAATTTTAAGAATTTCTGGATCCTGAATCAAGTTCAGGATGACAAAAAAATAAAGATGACAACTAAAAAAAATATTTCTTATCCATTTCATCCAGCGCATTTTTTTTCACTATCTTTGTAATATTTCTTTCTATTTTTTCCAAACGCAGATAAATCCTGAATAAAATATAAAACAAAACAACAATGCTGGCATAAAAAATCAAATCAGCGCCGCGGCCAATGCCAAAAATATTGGCCAATTTAGTTAATGAATTAGGCACCCAAACTAAGGCCGCCACAGCAAGCCAAAATAAAACCCAGATAAAAAGTTCTGAATTTTTTAATTCCTGTTTTTTAAATCTGGCAATAATTTTTATGAGCGCGAAAAAAGCAAAAATGGAAATGACAATTTGGATAAGCATAAGCTTAACTGATTCAGTTAAACTGGGTTTTAAAACCCAGTTTAACCATTTATTTAATTTATAATTTTACTAATTATTAGTTCTTTTAATATTCTGATTCCTCCGCCAATTCCCTGGCCGAATTTTTTATAAATCACTGTAGCTGGAATTTCTTGATAACGCAGATGCTGCTTTTTGATTTGGGCCACAATTTCCGTGTTATGTGCCATGCCATCCTGATAAATTTGTATTTTTTCAGCCGCTAATCTGTTCATGGCTCTTAATCCGCAATGAACATCAGTTAACTTAAGCCCAGTAAAAAAATAATTAAGAAATCTGGCGCAAGGATGAATTATTTTTCTTTTAAGCCAAGGCATTTTGGAATTAGTGCTAATTTTTTGGTTAGTGTGAAATCTCGTGCCAAGAACAATATCTGCCTGATCTTTAATAATTGGCTCTATTAGTAAACTAATTTCTTCCGCTAAAAATTGGCCGTCTGCGTCAAAGTGTGCGATAATTTCAGCACCATTTTTTAAAGCGTAAATCGTGCCAGTGGCCAAAGCAGCGCCTTGACCGCGATTGATTTCGTGGCGCAAAATTTTTACAGGAAATTTTTTGGCTAATTCAGAGGTATTATCTTTTGAACCATCGTCAACCACAATAATCTGATAATTATATTTTAACAAATCATTAAGCGTGGCGCTGATATTTTGCGCTTCATTAAAAGCAGGTAAAATAATAAAAATATTGTTATCTTGAATATTCATTTATTGTACGACTAGCGAATATAAATTCTTAGCACTAGCAGAAAATTCTTTATCACTTTCTTTATTAAATCCGTTGGCAAAAATATTTTCCAAAAGCAATATTTTTTTACCAACTGCATCAGCCGTTGGTGTGAATTCTAAATTAAAAACCGCATTAGCATTTTCATTAAACATTAAAGAATCAATATTCCAAAAAATTGTATTTTTATTAACATCATATACAATCGCCGCGCCTTTATTTACGGAAGAACTTTTAATCCAAGTAATATTTTTTGGCAATTTAGCTTGAAATTTTATATTTTCCCAATTACCAGAAGTTGTTTCTAAATTAATGCTGATAACTAAATTGGACGTCTCTCCAATCTTCGGAGGCCAAGCGCCCAAACCCAATTGATCGCCTTCATCATTAAAATAAAGCGCTTCAGCTGTCAAAGCAATTTCAGATAACGCGACCGCTGGTTCTGATTTATTTTCTGGCTCAACAAGGGTTTCTTGTTGATTAAAACTGATAGAAAAGTCGGGTAAAGGAAATTTTTGCGTTAAAAGATAGATATTAAAGATCGCCAAGGCCAGAATCAAAATTACAAAAATCAAATCTATCACAAGATGTTTTTTAGAAATCTTGTAATGCCGCTCATAGCGCTTTTTAAAAGGCGCAGCCATAATGTTCAGTGTGCGGATATAAATTGACGGCTGAGTCAAAGGAACATTTTGTTCCGTAGAAATTATTTGTCCTTGTTTGGTTAAGTCAGTTATTTTTTTCATAATTTTTAGATTTAAGTATCTGTCATTCCCGCTCCCAATCAAAGTTGGGGGCAGGCTCTAGCGGGAATCCCAGCACTTTAGTAATTCCACGAGATCCCCGCTTGCGCGTGGACGACAAAGGGAAGTTTTAGTTCATTCCCAAAATTTCTATTTGCCCGTCATCATCAATATCGCCAGCACCCACGCGCACGCCTTGTCTTTTGTTTTTATCAAAGGCAAAAAAATCCATTCCCAAATTAACTCCCTGCCCATTAAAAATTCTGACATGCGGGCCACCAGAAGCGCCCGCGCCAGTAATTATCTCATTTATCTTGTCATTGTTCAAATCAGCGCTTGCCACATTAACCCCGCCTTTAAAATTTTTATCATAAGCCAAGAATGTCTTTAATAATTTACCAGTTAGACTAAAAATTTTAACTTGCGGTTCCAAACCTTTGCCAGCGCCAGCAATAATTTCTTGCTCTCCGTCATTATTAATATCGCCAAGAGCGACACTCACTCCACCGCGATTATTTTTATCAAAAGCAAACCAGCCAACATTGATAAGCTGGCCTTGTAAATCAAAAATTCTAATGTGCGGACCCCCGCCCTGATAAGCGCCAGTCACTATTTCCAATTGTCCGTCATTATTTAAATCAGCTAAAGCCAGATGTGCGCCTTTTTGATAATTTTTAGTATATGGATAAAAAGAACTCATAATCAGGCCGCTTTTTTTTATCACGCGAATCTCGCCGTTATGCGCGATAATTTTTTCCAATTCATTGTCATGATCAACATCAATCAAAATCATTTCTCTGCCACCAGCCACGGCCGGATCATAAGAATAAAAACCTGTTCTTTTAACTTCTGACTTATTATTAAATATTCTAACAAAAACGCCGTTATTAAAAGCCACATTTTTTAAAAGCTCTAATTTTCTCAATAGCACCACGCCTTCGGTTGGCGCTAAAGTTATTTGATTAACTATCTGGCCATTGTTAATTTGATTTTCTTGGCCGCGAATTTTTTCATAAATTCCGTCAGTTAAATTTATGGTCTGTTCTTTTTGAGTAACATTCAAAATAGTGATTCCGTTAGTGAAATCACGGCGCCAAATACTGGCTGAATATTGAACAACATTGGTGTTCAATAAATTATACGGTTTATTTAAGGCTGCGCCAAGATTAACATCATATTCATCATACCAGCGCAAATCTTCATGAATCTCCACGCTTTGGTCAGATGAAAAATAAACATCTTCAAACAAGGCGGAAATTAAATCAAAACGGATTTTTTTAAAATTGCTGTCCAATCCTAAATTATTGATAATAAAAACTTTTTGCCCAGCCGGCACCATGGCCTGATATTTTTTTAAAAGATTCATTGAATTTTGCCAGCTATTGCCAAGCCATGGTGTTGGAAAATTTTCAAACATTATACCATTGACAAATTGCAGCCAAGACTCGTCAATCGCGCCATTTAAAACAATAATTTTTTCTTGGCCAAAAATTGCGCGCGATTTTTGCAAAAGTTTAGTAAAACCATTTTGCCAAAGTTTGTTAGCATAATCAGCTTCATCTTTAATGCCATTATTATCCAAATCAATATCGCCGTTATTTGTCCAATTTATGGTTTTATCAACCATATCATAAAAAATCCCGTCCCAAAAACCATTGCTTAATACTTCTGCCTGCACAAATTCTGGCAGCCAATTATTCCAGTCAGAATTAACATTGATATTTTTCAAACCAGACCAGGAAGAAATAAGATTATGATTAGAATCTTTAAGCAGCCATTCGTCTTTGATTTGAGCGTTTAATTTATAATTAAAACTATTTTGGTCATTAAGTGCATTAACATTAACGCTTTGCGAAGGCGTATAAGCGAGAATGATAATATCAGGATTATAATCTCTCGCATAAACAAAAAATTCCGGATTATAAATTTGCGTGTCAATGGGCAAAATCACTGTGTCATAACTGGCTAATTTTTGATAATCAAAATTCTGGTCAGATGATAAAAAATAATTGGCTAATTTTGGATAGCCAGTTTGTCTTTGAATGGCAATTATTTTTTCGCCAAAAACTTTGTTTTTAAAGCGAAAAACATGAGTGGCCGAGGGATAAATTAAAATTGCCAAAATAAAAAAAACCAGGCTGGAAAAAAAGAATCCGCGCGCGGTTTTTGAGAACCAAAACTTCGACTGAGGATTAGGCTTGGTTTTAAAACCGAGCCTAACCCCAACCCAGTCTAAAAGCTGTAAACAAAGTGTTTTAATTAACTTCATCAACCTCAATGTAGCGAATTTTTAGGGAATTGTCAAAAAATTTTTGTTCTCTGTTTTATTATTGCTGTCTATTTATATTTTTGAATCTCTCTTTTTAAAATATCCTTAATGTTTCTGCTTAATTTTTTTACAAAATCAATATTATCAATCAACGCCTCTAAATCATACTGAATACTTTTTTCATCAAGCATATTTACTTTTTTAAGCAACTTTGCTTTTAACTCAGCTAAATTTTTTATCTCCAGGCAATCAAAGTTTGGTTTAATTTTCTTTTCCAAATACCACATCAAATCAAAATAATCTCTGCCTTTCACAACCGCAATTATTCGGCCGGTTTTATCTGTTTTTTCCCAAATACGATTTAATATCGCTCTGATTTTTGTAGCCATTAAAGTCGGCAAATCAAAAGTTTTTATGAGTATGCTTTTATCAGCTTTAAATAAAGGAATTATTTCTGTCTGATATTTGGCGCAAAAATTAAACTTCTGGAAAATTTCCACTTTTAAAAATAAAAAATCAGAATCATTGCCTTTGGCTAAATCTAATTCTTTGAGAATTGGAAATTTTAAATAAAGGCGGAATTTCTGCACTGTTATTTTTATTGGCAAATCTGTGCTTTGGTTAAAATAGTTTTCCAGATCTTTTGCCAGTTTAGCTAATTTAATTTTATTTCTCAAATCTACAAAATCCAAATCTTCTGATAATCTTTGCAAGCCAAAACAATGCGCCAAGCAAGAGCCGCCGTAAAAAATCAATTCGCTGTATTTGGGATGGCTATAAATAAAATCCAAAACCAAAATCTGCAAATGCTCTTTTAGTAAATTTCTCTGAAATGTGTCAGTGTGTCTGTTGTTTTCCGCAATTAAATTTTTCAGGTCGTTTTTTATTGATGTCATATTTTTAAAAATAAGTAAAAATTTGCTTCATTTTTTTGGAATTTTCAACTTTGAGATATTTTTTAAACTCCTGCCAATCTTTCTTCTTAAAATTATCCAGATTCAACCTTAATTCTGCCCCTGCTTTTTTATTATTTAAAATATTTTTTCTTAAATAAAGAAAATCAAATAAAGATTTAGCTTTAGTTGCTTTGGCGGTTGTCAGATTATTTTTTTTATTAACTTCAAAGCCGTCAAACAGTTTATCCTGAATTTTGTGATAAAAAAAATTGCCAAACTGATTAACAAGATGGGTTGTTTTATTTTTTGTTATTAAAGTGAAATTGCGGGGTATTTCGGTTAAAATATTGTGTTCATAAAGCACATAATCCAAGCTTAAATAAGATGGTTGGTACAAAATATGAGCGATAAATTCTAAATAAAAAGATACCTGGCCGGTTTTTTCCATTTTATCAAAATATTCTTTGGTTACATAAAATCCTTTTTTTAATCTGATGACTTTGCCAGCTTTGGCATAGCGGGAAAATAAAATTTTTAGATAATGTTTGTCTTTTTCTATGGTAACCAAATCAGCCAAACTAAAACAAGGCAGCTGTTCTGCCAAAGACATAATTTCTTTGATTTTAGATATGGAACTATTTCTCATAATATACTTAAATAGTAGACCATTGGAAATGAGTTGTCAAATGAATAAACAATCCCCGCGCGGTTTTTGATGGGTGTGGATAAGTATAGTTTTTGGCTAAGGTTAGAGAAAAACAAAGGCAGGTTTGAAACCTGCCTACACAAATTTATCATTCACAAATAACAAAAAAATTGTTCTCTACATTGCTGGTTTTAATTCTAAAACAGCAATTCTTTATTCATGATCATCCAAAATTTCTTCATGCTGATCTAAGGTTTCTTTATGTTCTTGATATGATGTAGAGTGCGCGGCAGTTTCTGAATCTAATTTTTCTAAAATCTTTCCTTGTTTATCAAAATTTTCAAGCATTTCATTTTTAAAATCACCTATCATTTCAAATAACGCTTCTGTTTTTTGATCAATTTTTGTATCTAATTCAACAAAAACCTTGCTTAAATCATTACGAATAGCTTTAAGATCATCTTTAGTGGCCATATCTTGTCTAACTTTATCAATTTCTGACTTTAGATCTTCTTTTGTGGCTAAATTGTTAAAATCTATATTTTCCATAATAGTTGTGGATAATTATATTTGAAGTATAACACAAACAAATAAAAACACAAAAAAAATTCTGGATCCTGACTTTCGTCAGGATGACAATAAAGCAAACACAAAAACCCTTACTTTACTTCATCAACCCCTCTAAATCAAGTCCGCCAGTTTGCAATTTGTCTAATTGCTGAAGCAAATTTTTCGCTTTTGGATCGTCGCCTAATAACTCTTTATACGGCGCCACGATATTTTGAATCAATGGCGGCAAATAAATCACAGCTAAAATCAAAGGCAAAATAATTAAAATCAAATAAATAAAAGACATCACTCTGCCCCACAAAATATACTTGCGGGTTTTTTCCGTATTCTCATAAATTTTTAAGAGCAATTGCTCTAATGATTGGTTTTGGTTTGGTTGGTCCATAGGATTATATTATAGCATTTTCTGTCATTTTTTCATACACTTCCTCTGGTAATTCGCGAATAAATTGCGAGGGCTTATTTACTGTGGCGCCATAATTATTAAACACCGAATAAGTCAGATATAATCTGTTTTCCGCGCGCGTTGTTGCCACATAAAACAGCCGCCGCTCTTCTTCAATTTCAATAGGATTTTGAAAAATTTTAGCATGAGGAAACTGGCCGTCAACTAATCCCAAAACAAAAACCGTGTCCCATTCCAAGCCCTTGGCCTGATGAATTGTGGACAAAATCACTGCATCTTCTTTTTTATTCTCCCCTGCTTTATTTTTTTTAAAATTTTCCGACAGCGCGACATCAGCTAAAAAATCAGACAAAGAATCATACTTGCCCGCAAACACAACTAATTCTTTTAAATCATCGCTTCTCTCTTCTGCATTATCATAATTGGCTTTAAGATATTCTAAATAATCAGAGTGTAAAACTATTTTAATTAACTCATTGACTAAAGTTTTATCAGTTGCTAAAAGCGCTTTGAGAATATGCGCCAGCCCGCGCCAGGCTTCAAAAACTTTATTTGGCAAAACTAAACTAAAATCAAAAGCCAAAACATCAGCCAAATCTTTTAATTCTCTGGCCACGATAAAAACTTTTCTGGCATTAACATCACCAATGCCAGCTTGCAAAAGCAAGAGCCTCTGCCAGGCAATTTCGTCTTTATGATTAGCAATGACTTTGAGATAAGCCAAAACATCTTTTACATGCGCCTGCTCAAAAAATCTTAAACCCCCTCGCATTTCATAAGGCACGCCTTCTTTGTTAAATACCATTTCTGTTTCCAATGATTGAAAATGCGAACGGAATAAAATCGCTATGTCCTGCCATTTTAAACCTTCTTCATCATGCAGACGCAAAATTTCCGAAATAATGAAATTTGCTTCTGCTTCAGTATCAATTAAACCAATGACCATTGGCTTAACAAAATTTTCTTTATTTGTTTTTAAGTCTTTTTTAAACTGCTTTTTATTTTGCTTAATGCTATGATTTGCCAAAGCCAAAATTTCCGGCGTGGAACGATAATTTGTTTCTAATTTGAAAATCTGACAATTGGGAAATTCTTCAGGAAATTTCAAAATATTATTAACATCGGCTCCACGAAAAGAATAAATGCTTTGCGCGTCATCACCTACGACTAAAATATTTTTTTCTGCGCCAGCTAAATTTTTAACGATTTGCCCTTGGATGTGATTTGTATCCTGATATTCATCAACCAAAATATACTGGAATTGATGGGCTAATTTTTCCCTGACCTGCGGTTTTTCTTCCAAAAGTTTGTTCCAATAAAATAATAAATCGTCAAAATCAAGGGCATGCGCGCGTTTCTTTTTCTCAACATATTCCTGACTGATTTGTAAAATATACGGCAGATAGCGATCAGTTAAATTATCAAACTTGCGCGCAATAATTTTTTCTATGGGCTGATTAAAATTCGCGGCCAAACTAATTATTTTATGAATCAAATCGCTTTTAGGAAAATGTTTATCAGCTGGCAGATTCAATTCTTTGAAACAATTTTTAACTAAATTTTTAGAATCCTCCTGATCTAAGATATTAAAATTAGGCGTCAAATCAAGGTGCTTGCTAAAAAGCCGTAAAATCCGGTTAGCCACGCTATGAAAAGTGCCGCCCCAAAGCCCTGTCGGCTGATATTTTAAAATTTTCTCAACCCGCGTCAGCATCTCATTGGCTGCCTTATTGGTAAAAGTCACTAATAAAATTCTGTTGGCTGGCACGCCTTTTTCTAATAAATAGGCGACGCGATAAATCAAAGTTCTTGTTTTGCCAGAACCAGCGCCAGCTAAAACTAAACACGGGCCGTCGCCATTTTTGACCACCCGCAATTGTTCTTGGTTCAATTCCTGTTCATAATTTATTTTGACATTTTCAGGATAAAAAAGCATAGAGACAATTAAAACAAAAAAAAGCCAGATTTTTCTGGCTGTTTTTTTCTACTCTAATTTGTAAAATTTATTTAAAAATATTTTCCATTTACCAAAGTCATTAGTGCTAAAATGCTGGCGATCTTGATCTTTAAAAAATGAAATCCCTTTCATTGATTCACCCATATTTTTTTTAAAGTCCTCTACTGATAAGACCAAAAAATGCGACTTATCATTATTATCAACTAAACACCAAATATAAAAATGGGTTTTATCTTTAATTAAATCCCTTGGCTTCATATCTACCGCATAAGTATTTTTTGACTTGCCATCTTTTGACTCTACTCGTGAACTTTTGACTTGAATGGTGCGGAATTTTGTTTCATAATTTTTACTGCCGCAACCGCAAGCATGTTCCCTCATTTCTACTTCTCCGCCACACTTATCGCAAGTTGGCATATTAAATAATTCTTCGCTCTGACATTTAGGACAATTCTTTTTATTGCCAATCATTTCTTTTTTGCATTTTAAACAAATTTTTTTGGCAATGATGTTATTTTTTTGCGTTTTAGAAAAATCCTTGCCACATTTTTTACACACCAACGCTGGCGTCAAATTCCAATTTAATCCGCAATCATGACAAACATGTTTATGAATAATAAAATCAATATACTCATCATAAACAGGGCTATAAACATTCCAGCCATGTTTTGACAATTCAAAAGAAACTAAAAATTCTCCATAGCGAGAAAAATGTTTTGTGTTTAAGTCAATGGTAGTTCTAACTCTTTTTTTGTTAGGCATATTATTTTTATTAAAAATTAAATTCTGAAATTTTTAATGTTTTGCCATTAAATAAGACCGGTTGAAAATTGTTTTGAATATTTTTAATACTTGCATCTCTAAACATTTCTTTATTTAATTCAATACCCACACCAATTCTTTTTAATTTTTTAGCCACTATCACGGAGGTAAAGCTGCCGCCAAAAGGATCCAAAATTAAATCGCCTGGGTAAGAAAACATTTTTATTGCAAATTCTGGAATTTCTACTGGGAAAGGGGCAGTATGACCTAATAAATTTTCTCCTTTGCTATTTATTTTTATTACTGGACTGAATTTAATTATATCACGACGCCACTTTTTAACAAATTCCTCTGGTATCGCAAACTCTGATTTTTGACTTGATTGAGTCATTAATGTTTTTAAAGAAAATCTTTTGCCGCGATTGCTTTTACTTCTTTCAAAACATCCTAAATTTTTACACTCCCAACTGCGAAGTCCAATTTCTGACTGGGTATTGCCGTTAACTTTCAGAGTTCCACACACAGGGCAAGGATAGCGCGTATTATCCAAACGATGTTTATGAAAAATCAAAATATGTTCATAACAATTTATGGGGTATTGATAAAAAGGATATGGTTTATCGCCGTTCTTGTGACGTTCGCTTTGCACTTCGCCTTTGTCCCAAATAAAATCATCCACAAAAGTAAAACCCTCTTCCTCAAAAATTTTTATAAAATAAGCACCGAGTGGTAACCGTCTTTTGCCCCAAACGGACTTAGTGTTTAAATTATCATTATCAAAAATATCTCCGACATTAAAAACAAAAACTCGATGGTTATCTAGAACGCGATAACACTCAGCAATAATTTTTCGCATATCTTTCAAATAGTCATGCAAATCATTCCACTGGGAATATTCTCTGGCATTATAATATGGTGGCGAAGTTACAATTAAATGAACTGATTCAGAATTCATACCTCTTAATACATTGAAACAATCCCCCCAAACAAGTTTAACGCCATCATCTTTTTGCGCAATAAACTTAATCAATTCTTTATTGGTATTTTTATATTGTTCCTGATAAATTTCTTTAATAAAATTAATATAAATCTCTGAAAATTTTGTAATTATTTCTTGTCTATTTTTTATTTTTTTTACTATGGCAATTTTTTTAATAAATTCCTGATTTTTTTCAACGCCAAAAACATCTTTTAAGTATGGCTTGCTAATTTCTAAAATTCTATCTAAATAGTTTTTCATATTATCATTATATCATCTAAAAAATAAACAAGCAAACAAAAAAGAATCAAAAAAACAGGCCTCAACCTATTTTTTTTATTACTATGTTAAAATGATTTTACTTTTTTCTTTTCATTCTAATTCTTTCCAGCCCAGTCAGATATTGTTTGCGCAAGCGCACATTTTTTGGTGTGACTTCCAGATATTCATCTTCAGCCATAATTTCCAAACCGCGCTCTAAAGTCAAAGATACAGCCGGTGTTAATTGAATCGCTTCGTCAGAATTAGAACTGCGCATATTTGTTAAATGCTTGCCCTTAATTGGATTAACATCCATATCATTGCCTTTAGACACATTGCCAATCACCATGCCTTCGTAGACCTCTTCGTTTGGATTAATAAAAAGATCGCCGCGGTTTTGTAAATTCGCCAAAGAATAAGCTAAGGTTTTGCCAGTAGCCATAGAAATCATAGAACCAACATCGCGCTTTTCAATTGCACCAGCATACGGCTTAAAATCTGTCACGCGACTATACAATAACCCTTCGCCGCGTGTATCAATAATAAATTCTCCGCGATAACCCAAAAGTCCGCGCGTTGGAATTTCAAAAATCATTTTTGTCTGGCCATGCTCTGGTCGCAAGTCCTGCATTTTGCCTTTTCTTTTTGACATCTTTTCAATCACTATGCCAGACATTTTATCCGGCACCAAAATTGTTACCTCTTCGTATGGCTCTAATTTTTCTCCGTCTATTTCTTTAATAATAACTTGCGGTTGAGAGACCTGCATTTCATAACCTTCCCGTCTCATATTTTCTAATAATATCGCAATGTGCAATTCTCCACGACCATAAATTTTGTAATGATCAATTGGTGAAAAATCTATTTTTAATCCCACATTAATTTCTAATTCTTTTTCTAACCGTTCTTTAATTTGGCGAATAGTCACAAACTTGCCTTCCTGACCAGCAAAAGGAGAATTATTAACCAAAAAATCCAAAGAAATTGTTGGCTCATCAATTTTAATAGCTGGCAAACTTTCCTGTTTTTCATTTTCACAAATTGTTTCGCCAATAAAAATATCTGGCAGACCGGCAATTAAAACAATGTCACCGGCTGCTGCTTCTTCAACTACTTTTTTTTCTAAACCGCTAAAAGTAAAAAGTTTAGTAATTTTACCAACGCGAGTTTCGCCAGAGTTTGTTTTTACAAATACATTTTGTCCGTTTTTAATTTTGCCAGTATAAATTCTGGCTACTGCCAAACGCCCAAGAAAATTATCATAACCTAAATTAAATGGCTGAGCAGTTAATGGCTGGCTTTCTTTTTCTCTACCAGATGCCACTGGCACAGTTTCTAAAATTACATCCAAAAGCGGGGTCAAATCCTTGCCTTGTTCAGTTAAACTTTTACTTGCCACACCGGTTTTTCCAACAGCATAAATAGTAGTAAAATTTATTTGCTCATCGCTCGCGCCTAAATCCATAAATAATTCTAAAACTTCTTCTTCCGCCTGCGCTGGATTAGCCGCTGGTTTATCAATTTTATTGATCACTACAATTGGTTTAATGCCCAACTCCAATGATTTTTTTAAGACAAATTTTGTCTGCGGCATTGGCCCTTCTTGCGCATCAACCACTAAAAGCACTGAATCAATGGAACGAAGCACTCGTTCTACTTCAGAACCAAAATCCGCATGGCCAGGTGTGTCCACAATATTTATTTTAGTATTTTTATAAAACAAAGAAGTGTTTTTGGAATAAATCGTAATCCCGCGCTCCTGTTCCAGAGCGTTTGAATCCATGCTAAACCCTTCTTCAGCCATGCCTGTCTGGCGCATCAAAGCGTCTGTTAAAGTTGTTTTGCCATGGTCTACATGGGCGATAATAGCGATATTTCTAATATCCATAAAATTAGATTATTCTCTTTTTTGTCATCCCGTGCTTGACACGGGATCCACTCATTATTATATTATTTTTAAAGTTTAAAAAAACCGCCAGGAAAATATTTCACAGCAGTTTTAATCTGCAAAAAAAGTATATGACAAAAAAATAAAAATGTCAAACCAAATAATTTTCTAAACTCCTATCATAAGTTTTTTCTTTTTTAGCGTCAAAATAACAAGCCGGCAATTCGTGCCGCTTTTGATGATAAGCGACACACAAACAACAGCGGCCTTTGCGAGGACAGAATTCATAAGTGCAATTACATTTTTTAAGATTTTTTTGAATTTGACAAAGCATAAAAGTTAAACCTTAATTATTTTGTTTCTTTTTTTCCAGTGTCTATAAAAAAACCAAACGATCACTATAATCACTAAAGCTAAAATTGCTAAATCAAAATTATGCAATTTAGTCCGGATTATTTCCCAATTAGCGCCGAGCTTAACGCCCAGGTAACAAAAAAGCGCTGACCAGATAAACGCGCCGATAAAAGTATAAAGCGAAAACTTCTTTAAATTCATTTTGGCAATACCGGCTGGAAAAGAAATATAGGTGCGCACCACTGGCAATAAACGACCGATAAACACGGTCAGCTCTCCTCTTTTTTGAAACCACAAATCAGCTTTATCTAAATCATGTTTAGAAATTAAAATATAACGGCCATATTTTTCCACCAATGGTCGTCCGCCTTTTAAGCCAATGAAATAAGCCAACAAAGAACCAGCCAGATTGCCAAGAACGCCGATTAAAACTGTGAGCCAAAAAGAAAATTGGTGAGCCGCCACCAAAAACCCGGCAAAAGGCATAATGGCTTCCGAAGGTGCTGGCACGCCGCATGATTCTAAAAGCATTAACAAAAAAACACCCGCATAACCGGTGGTGGCAATAATATTAATAACTAATTGGACTAAAAAATCAATCAAGGTTGTTATCATAAATTATAGTATATCATTCTTTTCTCAAATTTAAAACCGCCTTTTGGCATTGGCCAATCGGCGGTTTTAATTAGGCGGATAGTCGTCCGCACTATTTGGAACATCGTCTTTTATCATATGTTCTCGCGATTCTTTTTTTGGAAAAAATTAATTTTCCTTAAAAAAGTCTGCCACTTCCCCAACACCTGCTCTTTGTTATTTTCCAACCAGGAAAAAATCCAGGTGCCAATAATAGTGCCAATGGCGCAACCAAAAGCGTAAATCACAATCAACTGCCAATTATTAATATCTTTAATAACAGTTTCTAAAACATAATACCAGATAAAGATATTGATAAAAGTCACAAACCCAGAAGCCAAGACCTTTGCCTTGGTCACCAGAGCGGTCCAAAGTGTGGCAATCAGCATCTCTACGATGCCAATGAAAAATAATAGCATCATATGATTACTGGCCTTTTTCCTCCCAAAAGGCTTTAAATTAATTTAGCAACGACCTTTAAGCAAAAAATCCCTGCTTTTATACTAAGGATTCTTTGTCAGTGTCATTATAGCAAATTAGGGAAAAAAGTCAAGGAGTAGGATTAGAGTCCAAAGTGTCTATTTTGAACAACTTGTCACTAAATTTTGTGCCAACGAAACTGATGCATAGCCTAAAAAAACTTTTTTAACTCCTCAAATCCATAAGAATTTTTAGTAATTTTTTCAATATAATCAATATCTATATTCCCTTTTTTGTACGGAGTGGGAATCGTCATTTTTTTCAATTTTGAAAGATTTAATTTTCTGTAATAATTATATCTCCACTGATGATTTTTTATCATTGCCCCAATATAAAATAACAAGTAGGGGTTATACTTCTCTTTCAGAGTGAGAACAGCATTATCGCCACTTGTGATAAAATCATCAAATTGAAAAAATGTTTCCCCAACACTACCATTAAGAGCCACTGTTAAACATTTTGCTTTAGTATTTGGTTCTTCATTTACGAAATTAGAAATACCATTATTTTTTGAGGTTGTAGTTACATAGGGCGTGCCGTTTTCTTCTAAAGCGTTTTGAGGCAAAGCTGTTTTTTTTTGAATATCACACAGATCATTAACTTTGATTAACTTAACATTTTTATTTTCCAAAACTTTTATCTTTTTGCTTTTTTCAGGAAGAAATTTTTTGGAAAGTTTATCATAACTTAATTTACTTTCTATCAAACTAATTTTTTGAATTGATAACCTATCAGGGGTAATTCCTCTGCCGTATCTATATCTCCATTTATCTAATCTAATTTGGAAAGCAACTTGATATAATTCCTCCATAGTTAATTTATCCTTTGGAATCAAAACCAAAAGATGATCGTCTACCGAACAATCATATTCTTGGACAAATGCTTGCCCAATTGTTCCATATCCCTGAACTGTTATGACTGGTGCCTTAAATTTATTTTCAATTTCAAAAAAACCAAAAACTCCGCTATCATCGCCTCTTGATGAAACCAAAATATTTTTTCCTTCAGTTCCTTCAAGCCACTCTTTATTGTGGTATTCTTTTTGTCCGTATTCTATTTTAAATAATTGTCCGATTGTTGTTATCATAGCTATTTTTTACCTTCAAGTTTATCAGAGTATTTAATTTTAAATGCAAGAGCTTCCTTTATCATTTCTTCAACTCCGCTTTCTATTTCGTTTAAGGTAGGGATTTTGCTTTCAATATACGCTTCTGGTACCAATTCAATACCAGTATCAAATTTATCTAGTAAGCATATCCTTTTTAATTCCGGCACATCTTTAAGATTTAAGTTTTGATTTACAAGAAATGCTTTTAATTCATCCACCACTTCTTCAAGCTTGTTTTCAAAATTTTCATTAAAAATTCTTTTCCCTTTTTTCTTTCTAAACCCATCGCTTATTGTTCTTGCAAAATAAACATTTTGTTTTCCAAAATTATGAGGAATGCCTTTTTTAATAAAGATGCCAACCGTGCCAACGCTTACGGGGTAAAAAAGATCTTCTGGAAAAGTTATAACTGATAATAATGTATGGTTTTCTAATAATTCTTTCCTCCATATTTTGCCACTGCCCTCAACCATCACAGAAATTGGCACAATTGCAAATAAAATTCCATTATCCTGCATTTGTAATAAAGCATAATTAATAAAATCTTTTTCTTTTTCTTTTGAGTTTTTAAGCGCAAACGGCGGATTCATCAATACTTTTGTAATTATTGGATTTTTGTTTTCATGGACATACTCTTGTTCAAGTTTAAATTCGCCAGTTAAATTTCCATTTTTTGTCGTTTTAAAAATATTTTTATAAAAACAATTTCCAGGACTCATATTATTCCTTCCGTCCCCTCTAAAAATCATATTGACAAGAGCCAGCGCGACAACTTCATCTTCTTGTTCAATGCCAAAAAGATTGTAATTTTTAAATTTATCAATTTCGTTTATATTTGAATTTGCTTTAACATAATCAAAGGAAGAAACTAAAAATCCCGAGGAACCACAAGCAGGGTCCAAAACAAAATCATTTGAACTGATATTTAAAACCCGAGCGGCAAATTTGGTTATGTGTCTTGGGGTCAAAACAATTCCAATTTCTTTAGCTCCATTTCCATATTTCAAAAATTTTCCATAAAACTCTCCTAAAATATCCCTGCCGGAATTCATTGCGTTTTTAATATCAAGAGTATCTAATTTATTTAATGTTTCTTTTATTGCTTGCCTGTATTTATTATGATTTTCTCTAACTGGCGGAACTTCCAATATTAGAAAATTAAGAAAATTTGGTTTTTCAACTTCAATTAATTTTTGTTCTATTAAATTATTTATATTTTTGACGAGCGTTATTGTATTTTCTGTTTGCCTTTCAATCTCCCCTGCGGAGTATGCCAAGACAAGACCCGCAATAAATCTTGCCCTTTTGTTTTTATTAATTCCGTAATTATGCAGAAGTTCATTTATATCTTCCGCAACTTCAATATATTTTTCTTCTGGAACATCTGGAAGATTTTTATAAAGAATTTCATTTTTATTTTCCAAAATTTCTTTTTTTTCTTTATTAAAAATAAAGTCGATCTGTTTCTTTGAAAGTAAAATATTTTTTGTCTTTTTTTCTTCAAATAAAATTGTTTTCCACAAACCATCTTTTAAAACTTGATTCTCTACAACAAAACCATCGCTACCGTTACCAGCAACTCCAGAAATCAAAACGCATTTTATTTGTTTGCTTTGATTTATTTTTTTAGCATATTGATTTTTTGCCTCATCAAGCGCTTTACTAATATCCTTTTTATTTCTTTTACTTTCAATAACCCAAAAAAAATTTTCTTTTAATTTAACAACTGCCTCTGGCATATCTCTGCCAAGACATTTTTTAAGTTCATCGTTAGCCATTACTTCATTTTGCTTATAAACTTCTCCTTCTAAAAATCTAGCGGGATTTTTAACATTCCAACCAAGTTTTTCTAATTCCTCTTTTATGTAAGTGTAGGCATCAACCTCACTATTTTTTGGTTTGTTGGAGTGCATATTTTTATTTTCCATTTAATAAATTGTCCACTACATATTAGTATAGCAAAATTCAATAAAAACGTAAAATGACAACAAATATAATAAAGCCCAAACTGAAAAATTAAAAATTTACTTCACATTAAAATTTGGCTCGGGGACAAGGATTCGGACCTCGATTCTCAGGTTCAGAGCCTGATGTCCTGCCATTAGACGATCCCCGAATAATAAAATATCAAATTTCTAATTTCTAAATTAAATTTTTTTAGTAATTAGAAATTAGTAATTTATTTACTACTTCCTATGTTTCATTGTTACATCAAATCCTAATCTGAATTTACCGCCAAGCATGAGTCTTGTTTGCGCGTCAGTTGCTGGCACAGAACCAAACGCGATCATGGTAATGGGCAGTAAAAACCATTGCGCGACCATGGCCAGCCATTTAATTTTTTTGCATCGGGCCGGCCGCTCTGGCAAAAAATACACATTAACAATGGCGGAAAAAATTACGCCAATCATGGCCAGGGCCATGATGGTTTCCATTACAAACGGCGCATTCTGCACAATCACATTTTCTAAACCTTGGTATGAAGCAATGTACAAAGGCAAACGGCCGAGAATCAACATAAAAACCGGCCCAGTTGCCCAAGAAAATTGCCCTTCTGTCTGATTGAATAAATATCTGATTTTTTTTAACCAGGGAATATTTTTGTTTCTGCTAAAGCGCGTGATCATCCAGGGAAAATGTTCTACTGACCATGCCCAGCGCCTCATTTGCTTATACTGGCCTTTGATTGTCTGCCAGATTGTTTCGCCCATGACAGTGTCCATAGAAATAGGCACGTACATTGGAATCGTAGAATAATCGCCGTTATAATGTTCAAAACACTGCAGAAAAATGCGCGAATCTTCGGTCACAATATCTGTTGCCCAATAGCCAACCGCGACTAATGTTTTAAAACTCATACTATGCGAAGAAAAAGTGAACAATCTTTCTGGCCGGGCCTTATCAGCCATGAGCCAGAAGGTGGTAGAATTGGCTACCACGCGCGCAAATGACGACGCGTCCCAGATATTATTATTATAAAGAGTCAAAGGCTGATAAGAATGATGATGCGGATTATCCGCTGTCAGCCACAAATACATTAGTCTGGAAAAATATTGCGGATAAACATAAGTATCTGAATCAAAATTGGAAACAATAATATTTTCCTCTGGAATATGATTGGGGTCAATAAACTCTGCTTTGATTTTCTTCACGGCCCAAGTGGCATTGGAACCTTTGCCACGCAGTTCCGTCGCCGGCGGCGAAGGATGAATAATATCAAATAACTGATAAAATTTTTCGTCAAATTCCTGATGCAAAAGATTAGCAGTTTCTCTGAACTGATCTTCAAAACATTGACCAGCGCTCGCGCCGCATTCGCGAGAAAGAATAACAATAAATTTTTTCGTATCATAATCCGCGTGCGCCAAACCCAAAAGAGTATCTCGTAAAACCTGATAACTTTCAACTTTAGTCGGCAAGATTATTAAATGATAATATTTTTCATAGCCGCCTATTTTTTTAATTTCAGTTAACCAGTTGGTTTTATTAACCGCCCGATACCTTTTTAAACCCACAAACAGATAAAGCACAAAATACATAATGCGTATCAGCCAGTATAAATCATAAAGCAAAATAAAATAAATCACCCATAATGGTTTGATAAACGATAAAACAATAGCGGTCATAAATGTCAGCCAAAGAGTGATTCCTGGTATAATTTCAAGTGTACGGTAAGATAACATATAATTCTATTGTAATCTTTTACCAGCTTTCTGTCCACCAAAACCAAAACCCCGTTTAAACGGGGTTTTGGTTTGTTAAAATTCTTCCAATGTCATTTCTTCTTCATCCTCGCCATCGCTCAAATTGATCATTTCTCTGGCCTCGTCATTACGGCAATAGTCGCAAATTTTATCCGTGGCCTCCTCATCAAGAGGCATGCCACAATAACGGCATTCCTTGATTTTCATAAACAAATTAAATTATTTTTCGCAGTTTAATTCTGCGAAACGTCTTTAAAAAAATAATTTTATTAAAAAGTATAACCGATAGCCGCGATTTGTCAAACAATTTCAGTAATCTTGTATTTTAAACAACCTCTAGGCGTTTGAATTTCTACTATATCGCCTGCTTTCTTGCCAAGGAAAGCCCGTCCGATTGGCGATTCATTAGAGATTAGGCCCTGGGTCGGATCAGCTTCTTCAGAACCGACTATTTTATATTCTTTCGCCATCTTATTATCTTCATCAATAATTCTAATTTTTGAACCAACCAAAACTAAACCGCAAGATTTGGTTTCTTCAATAATAGTAATATTTTTTAAAATACTATTTAATTCGGCAATTCTGCCTTCAATAAAAGCTTGTTCGTCTCTGGCCGCATGGTATTCCGCGTTCTCGCTTAAATCGCCAAATTCTTTGGCTTGTTCAATTTTCGCAATCACCTCTTTTCTTTTAACTTGGACTAATTCATGCAATTCCTGTTTTAATTTATCCAGGCCTTCTTTTGTAATATATGTTTGCTCTTGAGACATAAAATTATTATGGTTTAATTTGTGTATAACATACAAGATACAAGATGTGAAATATCTTGTCAAGCGAAATAGGTAAATATTTTAGGCTGGGTTTTAAAACCCAGCCTAATAGCCTGTCCCTACTTTCTTCCAAAATACCAAGCCAAAATTTCTTTAGCCGCTGGCAGAGCAGTAAGAGAACCTTCCTGTCCATTTTCAATAAGAACAGTTAAAGCAATTTCCGGCGCTTCATAAGGCGCGAAAACAGTCAGCCAGGCGTGCGGGCTATTATTTCCTCCAACTTGGGCTGTGCCTGTTTTGGCCGCGGTGGAAAAATTTAAATCAACCAAGGCGCGGGCAGAACCATTCAAGACTGCCTGGCGCATGCCCTGGCGCACAATATCTAAATTTTCTGTTTTTATAAAATCGCTTCTGATAATTTTTGGTTCAATAATTTGTTTTTTATTAATTTTTGAATAAAAAATTTCTTTGACTAAATGCGGCTCATAGACCTTGCCGCCATTAGCAATAGTGGCAGTCATACTCGCTATCTGCAATGGTGTCACCAAAACATCACCCTGTCCAATTGATAAATGATAAGTGTCGCCAATATACCAAGCCTCATTTTTAGTCTGTTCCTTCCATTCTTTAGTTGGCAAAAAACCTGCCTGTTCTCCTGGCAGATCTATGCCTAATGCACTGCCAAAACCAAATAATTTAGCATAAGACACGATTTTTTCCAAACCCAGACCTTTGAAATCTTCATAGCCACCGCCTAAATAATAAAAAAAAGTATTTACTGATTCGGCCAAGGCCTTAATCACATTAGTAATGCCATGTCCCCCAGCTTTCCAATCAGGAAAAAACCATTTATCAATTCTCAAGCCACCTACACTCAAAACTTTGGTATTTTTAGCAATCAATCCTTCCTCTAAACCAGCCGCGGCAATCATTGGTTTAATAGTAGAGCCAGATGGATATTCGCCAGCAATGACCCGGTTAAACATGGGCTGATTTTTGTTGCTGAAAAGAGCATCTAATGCTTGATTATGCAAAGCTGGTTTGGTAAAAAGATTATTATCAAACGCTGGCAGAGAAACCAGAGCCAAAATCTCTCCGTTGCTTGGATCAATAACTACAGCCGCGGCTTTGTTTAAATTAAGCTGCGCAATTGTTTGGCCTAAAATTTCACTTATTTTTTTTGTCAACTCATAATCCAAAGTTAAAATTAAATCAGCCCCAGGCACAGTTGGCTCTTGTCCTAAAATTTTAATTTCTTCTCCTTTGGCATTCACTTCATGATCAAGCCGGCCTGGTTCGCCACGCAATTCTTTTTCATATTGTTTTTCCAAACCAGCCTGCCCGATTAAATCAGTGAACTGATAATTATTTTTTTTGAGTTGCGGCCATTCAACCGGGTCAACGCGGCCCAAATAACCCAAAATGTGGCCTAAACTATAACCATCAAGATATTGCCGTTCTGATCTTATTTCTAATTGCCAGTCAAGCGATTCCTGGCTGCCGGCTTTAAAAACCATGGCTTTATTATAATCAAGTTCAAAATCAAGAGCCGGGCCATTTTCATTATCCAGAAATCGTACCACTTTTTCTCTGACTGCTTTCTCTTGAAGACCAGTGGCTAAAACTATTTTTTGAACCAGCTCCTGCCTGTTAAAAATTTTGTCCCTCAAAGCTTGAACCAAATAATTTCTTTCTAACACCAAACTGAACTGCGGCTGGTTAACAGTCAAGGGCATGCGATGGCGATCATAAAACAAACCGCGCGGTCCCAGAACAATTTCGCTTCTGATGCGATTGCCTTCGGCCTCGCCGCGAAACTCCACGCCCTTATTAATCTGCAAATAAAAAACCCTTGCCCAAAGCAAAAAAACTGCCAAGACAATCATTAAAAAAGAAAATCTAACTTTAGGCGCTAAAGCCAGCCGGCTGACACTGCCAGTGTATTTTTTATCCATAAAAAAACCATCACCGCCCGCTTGATTGCTTTCAGCATGATATTTTTTTGAAGTTTTTAATAAATCTTCTGGCGTGGCAAAATGATTAGTCATAAAAACATTTTAACTTATTAACATATTAGCATTTTAGCAGATAAAAACAAGGAAATTTTATTATCATTCCCGCTCTTGTTTGTCATCCTGACGAAAGTCAGGATCCAGAAAAATCTTTATCATCCAACAAAAAAATCCCTCAAATAATGAAGAATTTTTTAAAATTATTTTACCAGCAAATCTCCACCTCTTCTCCAATCTGTTCTTTTAAATATTCTTTAACTTCATAATACCCGCCAATCCTATCAATCAAACCATTTTTCAAAGCCATCTCACCAAGCATTGAAGAACCATCAGCCAATACCCTAACTTTGTTAATATCTAATTTTCTGTTCTCTGCCACCGCTTTAATAAAATTTTTTTTTATGATTTCAACATCTCTCATAAGTAAAGATTTCTCTTCGTCAGTGAGCAGTTTATCAGGGTTCATCAAGTCCTTGTATTTTCCAGAACTTATCTGATTAAAAGTTGCGCCATTATTTTGGTTTTGTTTAGCATAATCCAGATATGAAAGAGTGACGCCGATACTGCCGACATCTGATTCTTTGGCCGCAAAAATAACATCGGCGCCAGTGGCGGCATAATAAGCCGCGGACAAACCAGCGCTTCTAATTAAAGCCACGGTTGGTTTAGTCGCTCTTTTCAAAGCATTAGCCACTTCTTCATCAGCCACCGGCCCGCCGCCGTAAGAATCTATTTCTAAAACAATGGCTTTAATTTTTTCATCTTTTTCCGCTTGGTCAATGTAATAAACCAAATCCTCTGAAGCAACTTTATCAGTTATTACAGAGCCGCTCTCATTAAAATCATTTTGAGGAATATAGGTAACCAATTCGCCATGCAAAACAACGCCATAGACATTGCAATTTTCTTGTTCTGCAGATTCTTCAGCAGTGATTTCTTCACTATCATCGCCAATAAAAATGAAAAACAACCCAACACAAAAGGAAATTACTATAAAAACCAAAACTGCAATACCAGTAAGTTTAAAAACTTTTTTATTTTGTAATCACTTAATTGGCTATATTTAATGAGCATATCTAGCATTATATCATTAATTTGCTAGACAAGACCCTAAAATAAATTCATTTATAATTTTTTGATATACGCTCATATGCCTTGATTTTAGCATTGATTTTTGAAAAAGTCAAGGTAAAAAATAGAATAAATTAATTTGGATATTTTATTTAATTTATTCATAATTAGCACTTGACTTTTTCAAACGGCTAATGTTAACCAAAAATAACCGCCCCATTATAACCACCCCTGTCACGACTTCGTCGTGTCTCCCCTCCTTGAAAAGGAGGGGACAAATAAAAAACCGCCCGATTTGGGCGGTGGATAACTTGATTTGACAGGATTTAAAATAATATGCTATACTGAAATTACAAAAACCTGTATCCTGAACTGTCACCGGATGGTGGCGTGGTCCCGACATGGGACATAGGGACGTGGTTGGAAAAGGCCCTTTTTGGGCTCTTTTCTGTTCGCTAAATTTTAATTCCCTTTTAAGTTCTTTAATGGCAATGGCTGTTTTCTCCGCTTCCAGTTCATCGTCAAAACAGACCATGGCTATAACAAAATGACTGGTTGAACCTTGATCTAATTTAAAACCAGGATCGCCTGAATCGTCTAAAAAAACTAACATATTTTTATTTAAAATTAAATTTTGTTATTTTCATTTT
>PFBP01000039.1:1678-5688 GCA_002778535.1 Candidatus Kuenenbacteria bacterium CG10_big_fil_rev_8_21_14_0_10_36_11 | reverse complement strand
AACTTCTTAAAAACGCAAAAAAAACATAACCACCCCGTCACGACTTCGTCGTGTCTCCCCTCCTTTTCAAGGAGGGGGCAGAATTATAAACACTCCTACTCCTCCTTGAAAAGCCTGCCGGCAGGCAGGGAAAGGACAAAAACACAAAAACAACCGAAAAAATGACAAAACAATATTAAAATGCTAAATTATAATTATGGCAATAAATCAACTTAAATTCATCTTCTTCGGCTCTTCTGAATTTTCTGTTATTATTTTAAAACACTTGGTTGAAGCTGGTTATTTGCCTTTGGCTATTGTCACCGTGCCAGACCAGCCAGTTGGCAGAAAACAAATTTTAACCCCGACACCAGTTAAAATTTTGGCTCTGGAAAAAAATATTCCGATTTTACAGCCGGAAAAATTGGATGAATTGGTAGGGAACAAAAATTTTTGTTCCATACTGCCAGAATTATTTATCGTGGCTTCTTATGGAAAAATAATTCCAAAAAATATTTTGGATTTGCCAAAATTTGGCTCGCTTAATGTGCACCCCTCGCTTTTGCCAAAATATCGCGGCGCCTCGCCAATCCAAGCCGCGCTTCTAAATGGCGAAAAAGAAACCGGTATCACAATTATGTTAATGGATGAAAAAATGGATCATGGGCCAATATTGTCCAGCGCCAAATGTCTAATATCAGAAACAGAAAATTTTTCTGAATTGCATAATCGCTTGGCAAAAATGGGTGCTGAACTTTTAATCGCGACCATGCCGAATTTTTTAGCGGGCAAAATTAAGCCAAAGGAACAAATTCATAATCAAGCCAGCTTTTGTAAAATTATTCAAAAACAAGACGGGGAAATCAACTGGCAAAAATCAGCCGAGGAAATCTATAATCAATGGCGGGCATACGCAGATTGGCCCGGCGTTTATTCTCAATTAGCGGTTAACAATAAACAGTTATCAATAAAATTTATTGAAATAAATATGGTAGAGACACGCCATTGGCGTGTCTCTACCAACACGAACATTAAACCCGGAGAATTTTTTGTGGACAATAAAAATCTGTTTATTACTTGCGGCAATAATTCTATTTTAGAAATTATTAAACTCCAAATAGAAGGCAAAAATATTATGCCTGCCAATGATTTTATCAATGGTTATCTAAAAAATTTTGGCAGATAAAAAATGTGTGGTATAATACAATAAGACAAAAAGTATTATGAAAAAAATATTTATCACAGCCATCCTCGGCTTATTTATCCTTCAACCTTTAGCCATCATAAAGGCAGCTTCTTTTAATCCTGGCTTGATTTTAACTGATGAAGAGCTCACCAGCGCCAATGCTATGAATCAAGATCAAATTAAAGACTTTTTAAAGAAAAAGGGCAGCTTTCTTACCAATTATGTGGCGCCGACTGTGCGCATGTATGTTTATCAGATAATTTATGAGGTTTCCCAATTTTATCAAATCAACCCTAAATACATTTTAACTCTTTTACAAAAAGAGCAAGGTCTAATCACCGAAACTAATCCTTCTCAAGGCCAGCTTGATTGGGCCACTGGCTATGGCTGTCCTGATAGCGGCGGTTGCAATGCCAAATATCAAGGCTTGGCCACACAAATTGACTGGGGCGCCGGCGCCATCCGTTATTATTTGGAAAACCCGGAAAAGTTTAATTTTAAAGCTAACAAAACTCACATTATTGATAACCAATCAATCACAATTCTAAATTTAGCCACCAGCGCTTTATATAATTACACGCCGCATATCCATGGCAATGAAGTTTTGCATTCTTTATGGAACAAATGGTTTGCCTTAAATTATCCAGAAGGTTCGCTTTTACAAAATGCCACTGACAAAACTCTTTGGCTGATTCAAAATAATCAGCGCCGTCAATTTGCTTCCAGAGCTGTTTTTACTTCTAATTATTCCCTTAATAAATTATTGCCTGTCAAAGCCGAGGATCTGGAAAAATATGAAATCGGCGCCCTGATTAAATACGCCAATTATTCTCTTTTACAGATTCCTTCTGGTGGCGTTTATTTTTTAGAAAACGACGCAGTCAGGCCAATCACCTCAAAAGAAGCTTTTAAGCTCATTGGCTTTAATCCAGAAGAAATTATTAAAGTCACGGAAGAAGAAATTTTATCTTTTCCAAGAAGCGAACCAATCACAATCAAATCAGCTTATCCTGTCGGCGCTATTTTACAGGATAAAATCACGAAAGAAATATATTTTGTCAAAGACGGCATTAAACACCTGCTTATCTCGGATAAACTTTTAAAAATATATTTTTCAAAAAGAAAAATTGTTAAAGTTACGGGCGAGGAATTGGCTAAATATGAAACTGGTGAGAATTACAAACTCAAGAACGGCGAGTTAGTTAAAATAATTACTGACCCGACTGTTTATGTTATTTCTGCTGGCAAAAAACTACCCATTGCAAGCGCCGAAGCTTTTGAATCATTGGGGTACAAATGGAAAAATATTATTGATGTGCCAGAAAATGTCTTAGCTTTACATGAATTAGGAGAAAATGTAGATGTTACTGAATAAAACTTCTTAAAAAAACTCCACCTTATCTCATTTTCAACCTTTCTCTACAGACCTCTCCCCCGTTAAAAAATTATGTTAGTCTTTTCCGCCATTGTTCCTCACCCGCCTATTCTTATCCCGGCTCTTGGCCAGGAAAATTTAAATCTGCTTAAAAAAACAACTGAGGCAATGGAAAAAACAGCAGAAAAATTATTAGCTTCTAACCCCGAAACAATTATTATTATCTCCCCTCATGGCCCGTTTTTAACTAATGCTTTTAGCTTAAATATCGCGCCAAACTTCACGCTTAATTTTAAAACTTTTGGCGACATAGAAACAGAACTTCAGTTTATGGGCGACATTGGCTTTGGCCACCAAATCAAAGAAGCCCTAGAAACCAAAATACCAATCCAACTCATCAGCCAAGTAAATTTAGACCATGGCACCGGCATTCCTCTTTATTGCCTGACTAAAAATTTAAAAAACATTAAAATTATCCCGCTGGTTTATTCTGATCTTGATAATCAAAAACATTTTGAACTGGGCCAGAAATTGGCTGACTTAATCCAGCATTCAAAAAAAAGAATCGCTGTCATTGCCTCGGGCGATCTTTCGCACGCGCTGTCAAATGACGCGCCAGCGCCTTATTCTGAAGATGGCAAAATTTTTGATAAAACTTTAATTAAAATGATTGAAGAAAAAAATAATGCCGGCATTCTTAATCTTGATCAAACGCTTATAAAAAACGCTGTTGAATGCGGCTTAAAATCAATTCTGATTCTACTGGGCATTCTTAATGATTTTAACTATGCGCCTGAAATTTATTCTTACGAATGTCCTTTGGGTGTTGGCTATCTGGTTTGCAATTTAGCCATCAATTGATAAAAAACTATACCCAAGATAATGGCGGCCATATCTATTAAAAAATCCTCTAAACTGCTTGAACGGTAAGGCACGGCCAATTGGTGCAATTCATCGCTTAAACCGTAAAGCGCGCAAATAAAAAAAGCCAAAAATAATTGGCTTTTTGTTTTTATTCCCAAAGCGCGAGAAATCAAAACAGCTAAAACAAAATATTCTATCAGATGCGCAATAATTGAATAATCAAAAACAGCGCTCGGGTATTCGTTCCCAGGCACTGAAGATAAAATAAAAATTATTATGGCCCAGACAATCGCAGGCAAATAATGGGTGTAAAATTTTTTAGGCATTCAATTATTTTATTGACTCCTGAACAATTTGTTGCTCAGTTAACATTTTAGCTAATTCCGGATGAATAATAAAATTGGTCAATCGTCTGATGTGATCAACTGGTTTAAAATTATTAGGCACCATCGCTTGTTTATAAATTTTTTGCCAATTTGTTTTTTCCTCGTTAGTCAATTCTATTCCTTTTATCGCTTTAATTCTCTCTAAAAACTGCTCTGGATTTTTTATGTTTTTGTTATAAACCAAATCCACTGCTACTTTGTGACTTTCAGTATATGCCTT
>PFBP01000039.1:0-1631 GCA_002778535.1 Candidatus Kuenenbacteria bacterium CG10_big_fil_rev_8_21_14_0_10_36_11 | reverse complement strand
CTAATCTGCCTTTCTCATCTATAAAATTTTCTTTTGTAATTTTTCCTGTTTTAGTTGACAATTCTTGCTCTGGCCCTGAAAAATTTGATTTCTGTTCAAAAACTGGCTTGCCATTTTCATCAAGACGCATTGCTGTGCCTGCTGGTGATTCGTTTAATTTTGTAAAATCTTTATCAGTTAAACCAGGCTTTGCTGCTTCAATTTTTTCTTTAATTCCCATTATTTTTTGTAATTCTTTTTCATCAACAATAATTTTATCTAATTTGCCGTCTCCGTTTTTATCAATCCGAATTTCTTCCTGGCCGCCGATTTTGCTATGGCGCAAAACATTAAAAATTCTGCCGTTCGCGTCAGTGCGCGGCTGCCAAAATTCATATTCTTTAGGCATTTCTTTGCTTTTTGCCATTTCTTTAAAGGTTTTAAACCAATCTTCAAATCGCCCTTGAGTCACAGCGCCTTTGCCAAAAACCGCTTGGAATTGTTCTTTTGATTGCCCAACTAACTGAGAAAAAAGATTAGCTTCACTGTCTTTTGCTTCTGGTATATGTTTTTCAACTTCTTCGCTAATTAAGTTTCTTAAATTTTCAAGATTTGCTGGCTTTGGCGATTTTAATTCCAACAAATTATTTATCCGTTCTATGACAGTTCCTTTGACAAGAAGTCCATTTTGCGCATCAAGAGCAGCTTGCGATAAAACATTATTTTTTGATTCTGAAAGCCGTTCCAAAATTTCCGCATTGTCTAATCGAGCCAAATTATTTTTTAAATCCGGCAAATTTTCCGATTTGTTCAAATAATCTTCTATGGTTTGAGTGGCATTATTTTCCACCCAGTTAATATCACGACCAGCGCCAATAAATTCTTGCGAATGTTCATAACGATATTCAAGATTAGCAAGAATTCTGCTATTGACAGTTGCTTCATCTGGCGCAATTTCAGGCAGTTCCTGATCTAAAGGAATTTCTGGCAGTTCTGGCTTTTGTTCTAAAGGCACTACTGGTCTTTCAGGTGTTGACTCAATTGGCATTTCTTTAACAGGCGGTGCATATTTATATTCATGCGCATCCATTATCCCAGCTTTACCAATTTCCTGATGTGTTGAAATGTCAATTTCTTTTATTGTCCCATCTTTTTGTAAAAAATAAGCAATTTTATCTGGTTGCCTCACGCCAATTTCTCCATAGCCCTGATTAAAAGCTAAATTATTGGCTTTTTTATTTGCCCAATCGCTTAAATCATCTGTGTCTGGATTAAAGCCCAATTTTTTAGCCAGTTCTTGATTTTCTTCCAACTGTCTTTGCAAAACTTTAATAATTGAATTACTACTTTTGTCAGCTGTAACTACTGCATCTTGCATTTGTCCTTCATAAATTTCAGTAAATTTTGGTTTGGCATCAGCTGTGGTTTGTAAAATTTGTTCTTTAGTTTGTGCCGCAGCTTCTTTTGCTATTTTGGCAATTTGTGTTTCATCAAATTTCTGCAAATCAGCAACTGCAATAGTTGTGTCTCCTAAAGTTGCTCTGTCAATATGTTCGGCAAGTGACGGTTCTGGTGGCATTGGTGGACCTTCAGGTTCTAACTCAATAGGAATACCACTAGGCTGTCCTTGAATTAAATCTTTAGCTTGTTTA
>PFBP01000004.1:9031-15279 GCA_002778535.1 Candidatus Kuenenbacteria bacterium CG10_big_fil_rev_8_21_14_0_10_36_11 | reverse complement strand
TAAAATGAAAAAATTTTCTTTTCCCCGAGCGAAATCGCCAACTGATTTTTTTGTCCAAAATTCAATATAAATTGGTCGCCGAGCGAAGCGAGGCGAACCAAAACTCTTTGACTTTTCCTTTCTGGTGCCGAGAGAGGGAATCGAACCCTCATAGTGTTACCACTGCAAGATTTTAAGTCTTGTGCGTCTACCAATTCCGCCATCTCGGCGATATATTTTTTGTTTATAACTTTTTAATAAATTATAAGTTTTAAAATGATAAGTGTCAAATTAAAAAATGGATTTTTTTAAATGAATATGATAGCTTAAAATTGAACTTGCTTTAACTTATGATTGAAACAAACGACAGCCAATTAGTTCAAAAATATCTATCTGGCGATGAAGAATCGCTTAAACTTTTAATCAGAAACTATTTAAAGCCTGTTTTTAGCTTTGTCTATCATTTTTTTAATAACCATGCAGAGGCAGAAGACATTGCCCAGGATGTTTTTGTTAAAATGTGGAAAAATTTAAAAAAATTTGACCAACAAAAAAAATTCAAAACCTGGCTTTTTGCCATTGCCAAAAACACTGCGCTGGATTATTTGAAAAAGAAAAAATTTTTGTTGTTTTCAGAATTTATTAATGCTGACGGCGAAAATATTTTGGAAGAGACATTAACTGACATAAATCCATTGCCTGATGAAATTTTTGAGCAGGCAGATTTGGCTCAAACCTTAGAAAAAATTTTTGATAAGCTGCCAGCCCATTACCGCGTTGTCTTGGATTTGTATTATCAAAAAAGTTTTAATCTGCGTGAAATCGCTGAGATTTTAGGCAAGCAAAAAAATACTATAAAAAGTTGGCACCGGCGAGCATTGATTAAATTAAAAGAAAAATTATCAAATGCACCACAAAATAATTTTTAATCGTATTAGTTGTTAGAAACCAAAAATATGCCGCAAAATTTTGAACAACTTTTTTCTAATCTTAGCCAGCCAGAACCAAGGCCCAGGCTTTTTGAGCGCGTCTGGAATCGCTTGCAAAAAGAAAAACAGCTCTTAATTGTTAAGCGTAAGCTATTTTTAATCAGTATTTTGTCAGTTATTACAGGCGTTGGTTTGGCGCCGGTATCTAAATCAGTTTACATAAATTTTGCAGAATCCGGCTTTTTCAAATTTTTCTCTTTAATATTTTCTGATTTTAACGCGGTTATGGCTTCTTGGAAAAATTATTTGATTTCACTTTTGGAAACATTGCCAGTTATGAATCTGATTTTGCTTTTGGCAGTTTTCTTGATATTTTTAGAAGCGCTGAAATTTCTGGCAAAAAATATTAAAATTATTTCCCAAACGAAATTTTCTGGATCCCCGTCCCTTTAGGGACGAGGATGACAAAAGGAACTCCTATGGACTTCAATAACTTTTTCCAATCAAAAATTTTTAAAGCAATTGTTTTTACCATTGCTGTTTTGATTATTTTTTTAACTGGTTTAAAAGCAGGCACATTTATCGGTTTTAGAAAAGCTAATTTTTCCTACAGATGGAGCGATAATTATCAGCGTAATTTTGCCGGACCCAAAGGTGGATTTTTTGTTAATTTCAGAGATGATTTTAAAAATCGCGATTTTATCCAATCGGCCGGGGTTTTCGGGCAGATTATAAAAATAGAAAATGATAAGCTGATTATCATTGGCAAAAATAACGCGGAAACAATTGTTTTAATCACTGATAAAACAATTATCAACCGTTTTCAGGAAACTATTTCAGTTGCTGACCTTAAAATTGATGACGCAGCAGTGATTATTGGCGAACCAAATAATGCCGGGCAAATTGAAGCCAGACTAATTCGGGTTATGCCCGCGCCGCCAAGGTAATATAAATAAATTTATGTTCCAAAAAATTATTAACTTTCTAAAAAGTTTTAAACACCATAAAATAAGAACTGGTTTTTTTATTATCTTGATTCTCTTGGCTGGCTATTACGGCTATAAAAAAATAAACATCACCGCGGCAGAAACCCGCTATGTTTTAGCCGCGGTTGAAAAAGGCACACTCATTGCTTCAATATCTGGCAGCGGCCAAGTTTCTGCTTCCAACCAAGTTGATGTCAAAGCCAAAACATCTGGCGAAGTAATGAGCGTAGGAGCCAAAGCTGGACAGGAAATTAAATCTGGCGCGTTTTTAGCGCAGATTGACGCGAGCGACGCGCTCAAAGCTGTGCGCGACGCGGCCACCAGTTTGGAAACAGCAAAATTAGAATTGGAACAAGTGCTTGAACCAGCTGACGAATTAACACTTTTACAATCAGAAAGTGCTTTAATCCAGGCTCAAAAATCAAAACAAGATTCTGAAGAAAATTTGATCAAAGCGCATGAAGACGGTTTTAACACAGTGTCCAGTATTTTTCTTGAACTGCCAAATATTATGACCGGACTTAATGATATTTTGTTTTCTTACAATTACAGCGGCACGCAATCAAACATTTATTATTACAGCAACGCCATCACGACCTATAATATTGATACTGGCTCTCTTTATCGCGATGATGCCAATAATAAATATGAACCAGCGCGCGCTTCTTATAATAAAAACTTTGATGACTATAAAAAAACAAGCAGATTTTCTGATGAGACAGTGATAGAAACTTTAATTTTAGAAACTTATGAAACCATTAAAAATATTGCTGAAGCAGTTAAAAGCGCTAATAATTTAATCCGGCTTTATCAAGACACTTTAACAATCAGAAATTTAAAACCTCAAACATTGTCTGACACGCATCTGACAAATTTATCTTCTTATACCAGTAAAACCAATTCTTATTTAACTAATTTACTATCAGCCAAAAGCACTATTGAAACTGATAAAGAAAATATTATCAGCGCTGAAAGAACAATCAAAGAAAAAGAATTATCATTAGCCAAAACCAAAGCTGGGTCTGATGATTTAACAATCCGCGCGAAAAAAATATTAGTACAGCAAAAAACTGACGCCTTAAGAGCGGCCAACGAAACACTTTCTGATTGTTCTGCCCGCGCGCCCTTTGACGGCATGGTCGCGGAAACGAGTGTGAAAAAAGGCGACACCATTTCTTCTGGCGCGACCATTGCCACCTTAATTACCAAACAAAAAATCGCGGAAATTTCTTTAAACGAAGTTGACGCGGCCAAAGTTAAAGTCGGCCAAAAATCCACTTTGACTTTTGACGCCGTTCCCGATTTAAGTCTGACCGGAGAAGTGATTGAAGTGGACACTTTGGGCACGGTGTCGCAAGGAGTGGTCAGCTATATGGTAAAAATCAGTTTTGACACAGAAGATGAACGAGTCAAACCGGGCATGAGCGTTTCCGCGAGTATTATTACGGCAACGAAACAGGATGTTTTGATGATTCCAAATTCTGCTATCAAATCTTTGGGCGAAACCAATTATGTGGAAATGCCAAATGAAACAATTGCAGCTGATGCAGTCGGAAAAAATTCCGGCATTGCCTTAACCACAGCGCCAAAACAACAGATAATTACAGTTGACATGACTAATGATTCTTACACTGAAGTCTCCAGCGGATTATCCGAAGGCGATCAGATTATCACCAGAACAGTTAGTTCTACCACGGCCAATTCATCCTCCTCTTCTACAAATAGATCATCATCAAGCGGCAATATATTTAATATGGGCGGTGGTCCACAAGGCGGCGCAGTAATGATTCGGACAGAAGTAAAATAATATGATCAGTTGCAAAAATATTACCAAAACCTATTATTCAGTTGCGGGCGATGCCACGGTTTTAAAAAATGTTTCTTTTGAAATTAAAGACGGCGAGTTTGTGGCCATTATGGGCCCGTCTGGCTCGGGCAAATCAACCTTAATGCATATTTTGGGCGCCTTAGACCAGCCCACGAGCGGTGAATATTTTCTGGACAATAAAAATGTTAGTGAGCTTTCAGAAGACGAGCTGGCGGACATTAGAAAAAATAAAATCGGGTTTGTTTTTCAGTCGTTCAATCTTTTGCCAAGATCAACAGTGCTCCGCAATGTCATCTTGCCTTTGGTTTATGCCGGAGTGACAATGGAAAAAAGAGAGGAGCGCGCCAAAGAAGCCTTAAAAAATGTGGGCTTGGAAGACTCGCACTTTTCTCATCTTTCTAATCAGCTTTCTGGCGGCCAGATGCAAAGAGTGGCTATTGCCCGAGCATTGGTTAATAACCCGTCTCTGATTTTAGCTGATGAACCAACTGGCAATTTGGACACAAAAACAGGAGAAATAGTTTTGGCAACTTTCAGAGAGCTTAATCAAAAATATAATCACACTATTATTTTAATCACGCACGAACATGATGTGGCTCTGCACGCGGACAGGATTATTGAGATAAGAGATGGGGAAATTGTGGGAGACAGGAGCACAAAAATATGAAATTTTTTGACCTCTTCCAAGAAACATACTTTGCCCTGTCCGCCAATAAATCCCGCTCGTTTTTAACTATTCTTGGCATTGTTATTGGCATTGGCTCGGTGATTGCCATGGTTTCAATTGGCCAGGGCGCATCCGGCTCAATCCAATCAAGAATTGAATCCATTGGTTCAAATTTAATCCAAGTTATGCCCGGGGCGCAAACATCGCAAAGATCTGGCGGAGTAAGTTCCGGTTGGGGCTCTTCTCAAACACTTACCAATAATGATACAGCTGCTATTATAAATGAAATATCATTAGCCAAAGCTGTGGCTGAAGAAATTTCCAGTCGTTATCAAGTCACTGCCAAAGGCACTAACACCAATACTTCAGTTGTTGGCACAGTGCCAGCTTATCTTTCTGTGAGAAATGTAGAAATGGATTTAGGTATTTTTATTACCGAACAAAATATTAAAAGTTTATCTAAAATGGCGGTTTTGGGTCCGGGTGTCAGGGATGATTTATTTGGCGAGAATGTTGACGCAGTCGGGCAAACTGTGCGCATCAAAGGCATTGAGTTTAAAGTGGTGGGCATTACAAAATCAAAAGGCGGCAGCGGTTTTGGTAGCCAGGACGATATGATTTATGTGCCGATTTCCAGCGCACAGAAATTTTTAGTGGGCAAGGATTATTTGAGTACCATCAGCATTCAGGCAGCTGATGCGGAATCCATGACTTTATTACAAGAAGAAGTGACTAATTTGCTTTTAACGCGGCATAATATCACCAATGTTGATGAAGCTGATTTTCGGATTTTAAATCAAGCAGATATTGTGGCGAGCGCTTCTTCTATCACGGAAACTTTAACGCTTTTATTAGCCGCGATTGCCGGCATTTCTTTGGTTGTGGGCGGCATTGGCATTATGAATATGATGCTCACGACCGTAACTGAACGGACGCGGGAAATTGGTTTAAGAAAAGCCATTGGCGCCAAAAGGCAGGATATCAATTTACAGTTTTTAATGGAAGCCGTGGCTTTGACTTTTATCGGCGGCGTGTTTGGGGTTTTAGTTGGCTGGCTCGTGTCTGTTGCTATTACTCGTTTTGGCAGTGTGGCCACCACAGTTTCTTTCACCGCCATTGCGCTTGCTTTTGGCGTTTCCGCCGCTATTGGCATAATTTTTGGCTATTACCCGGCCAGACGCGCGGCCAAGCTGAATCCAATTGAAGCGTTAAGATACGAGTAAAATAAACTCAAAACTCAAATGTCAAAACGCAAAATTATAACTTAAAACTTTTAAACTATCAGCATTAAGAAGTTTTGATTTTTGAGTTATTAATTATTATTAAACTCAACTCTTATGAACAAAAAAATTGTTCCTATTATGATCGTGGTTGTTATCATGACCGCTGCCGCTGGATTTTATGGCGGCCTGAAGTATAACGAGAGTAAAAATAAAAATAGCGCGCGCAACATGGCCGGGTTTTTTGCTAATTCAGAATCAGACAATGGCCAGCCAAGAATGCAAATTTTTAATGGCGAGAGCGGAGGCGCTGGCGCCGGACGGGCCATGCGCGCTGACGGTGGATTTGCCAATGGCAAAATTTTAGCAAAAGACGAGCAAAGCTTAACTATTAAATTAGCTGACGGCGGTTCCAAAATTATTTTTTATTCCAACAGCACTGAAGTGATGAAAACAGCGACTGGCACGCCAGCGGAATTAAAAGTTGGCGACAATATTATGGCTAATGGCACGACTAATTCTAACGGCAGTATTACGGCAAAAACAATTCAATTGCGACAAAACATGCCAGTCCAGCCTGATCAGCCAAAACCATAAAAACAAATGTTTTGAAAATTAAGATTTAAAAAACCGCTTCCA
>PFBP01000004.1:751-8999 GCA_002778535.1 Candidatus Kuenenbacteria bacterium CG10_big_fil_rev_8_21_14_0_10_36_11 | reverse complement strand
TGAAAAAATCAAGCTCATTTAAAATAATTTCCATTGACTCTTGAGAAATGCCAAATACTTTGTTGGCTAACGGGTTAGCAATATAAGATTTTAACAATAATTTATCCAGATTATCTATGTTTATTTTTTGCCCGGCTCTTTTCAATTCTTTATTAAGTTCATTGTTTAATAAATTTCTTGGCACTAATATATGGCCGGCAAATTTATTGGCTTGTATTTCCAAATATCTGTATTGTTCTGCTGACACCGAATTGATAAATTTATAAAAATCTTCAAAAGAATTTATTTCCAGGATGGCATAAAAATTTTTATGTAAAACCAAATGGCCTATCTCGTGCGCCAAAGAAAAACGGAGACGGTTTTGCCGTCTTTCATCTTCAAATAAATCTTTATCAATATACAATGATTTCCAATCAGAAGTGATCAAGGCATCAGTATTACATAACTTTTCTAAATCAGGCAATGGTATAATATTAATTTCTAAATTAACATCAATTATTTTTTCAATATCAACTGGTAAAATTTCATCCCAATATTTTGTACGGAATAAATCGGCTTTATTTTTTATGACTAAATTTCCAATATAAGGGATTTGAATTTGGGTATAATCCATATTGCTTTTTAGGAATTTCTAATTAATTCTATCAGGCGATCAATTTCCTGTTTGGTCGGTTTTTCATTGCGCAAAGTGCGGAAAACAGCCGGCAGATAATCAACAGCATTTTGCCCGGCTAAAATATCTTCTGGAATGATTCCTTGTCCTATTTGCGCCTCATCTATAAATGTCTGGTATTTATGACTGGGGGGTTTCAGACCAAGTGCCCTGGCCCACTTTGATAAGATTTTTTCATCAGACGGCGGGGCTATTACTCCCCTTTCTATTTTACTCCAATTACTGGCGTCATAATTTGTTTTCTTGCAAATTTCACGCAAACTTAAATTTTGGGCAATTCTTGCTTTTTTTAAGTTCTGGCCGAATTTTTTTAGATGTCTATGCATAGATTTTTTAAATTAGTTTTTTAAATATCTTAAAAACATAATGCCTGTGGTAATCCTATACCACAGGCAAATGTTTGTCAAATTTCAAAATGTGGATAACTTGTTTTTCATCTTTTTCTGGAAGAGCAAGCTGAATAGCTGCCGTCTCTATTAAATAAAGGTTATTACCGCCTGTTTTTTTAAATCCAGGGAATAAATTATTTATCACCAAAAGTTTAGACTTTTCTTTTTCCTCAATTATACTCCTTACTGATTCATCCATATCTCTAATATTCCAGTCCATGAATTCATTTAAGCACTTCCTTTTACCAACGGCATCCTTCGGGGGTGGCGTTTTTGGAAAATGCTCTCTATTTTTATTAACAGATAAAAGTGCCCTAGTTGTTTTTCCGGTTCTTTCTGGTTGTTTCTGCCCGACAGATTCCCCTTCCAAAAAATTACCGTTCAAATTAATTTTTCTCATTTTCATCATTTCCGTGACTAATTCTTTTGCATCTTTTACTCTCTGTTTTTCTTCGTCAGTTGGTTCTTTTATCTCTCTGCCCAATAAATCATCAATATGGGGTTTTAAAATTTTAAACATTTCTTCTTGAATTTCTGTCCATTCAGTGGAATCTCGATCAAAATCGGTTTTATTGGTATTAGCCGTAACATGATCTAAATACACTTCGCCAAAAAGATAATTTAAAAAACCGCTTCCAGTGCATAGAGGCGGTTTTAAAATTTTTGTTAAATATTATTATTCGTAATTTCGTAAAATTCATTTTCCGCACACATCTTTTTAATTTCGGCGGCTTTATCCCCGCTCAGTTCTTTAATCGGCACTCTAAAATATAAAGCAAACACTAAATCGTCAATATAGTTTTTTAGTTCTTTTTGTTTAACAAAATCAATGACTGGTGTTTCTCTTAAATCTGATAAATCAATTTCTTTGCCATTTAATTTTAATTTATTATCGCTAAATTTTGCCTTTATTGTCTGCTCTACCAAATTTTTATCTTTTTTAATTTTGCACAAAAAATTCTTTTTATCTTTTATCAAAATTAAATCTCCACCTTCCAGCGTCACTTCATTAAATTTTTGCATCATTACATTGGAAAAATCAACCAAATCAGAAAATTTTATCTCTTCCAACGCCAACATTTCTTCCGTTTTTTTTATAATTTCATCTTTAATAAACTGATTGTCTTCGATGATTTTTGGGATACGGACAAATTCTTTAATTCCAGTAATTGGTAATAAAAAAGATTGCTCATGCTCTTGCATTAAGTTTACTTTAAGAATTATTTCATTGATTTTATTATTTAACAAAGCCAACAAATATAAAATTTCGTTTTTATTGTTAGATGCAATCATTAACGATTGATTACCAATCAAAATTATATTTCTATCGGTAAATTGAAATTTCTGATTGTCCCTCGTTCTCCATATTATTTTATTTTTATTATCAAATATCTTTAATCCCTGACTACCTTGCGGAAAATCAATTTTAGCTTTTTTTGGATAATATCTATTGCTTTCTGATACTATAAAATTTTGATAATTATTATTTTTATAATCAAAAATTTCAAAAGAATTTTCTGGGTCTTTATTTATTAACTTCTCGTTTATAATACCCCCTCCATCAAAATAAAATCTACTCTTAAAATTATGCTCGGCTGTGGCGTGGTTGTAGTAAGCGGAAATATCATCGCTGTTTTTTTCGTATGCCTCGCAAAAATCCAGCGTCTTTTTATCTTGCTTGATAAAATTCCAATTTGCCACATTTTGTAAAAGTTTATTTTGCAAAATTTTTCTATAATCAATTTTTTTATGATTATATGCCAAGATATTTGCCAAACATTCTTCAATGTCGTCATCTGAATTTTTATAATTTATAATTTCAACTTCGTGCGCTACTTCTGGAGTTTTGCGTCTGGCTACAAAAACCAAACTGGAAGTCGCCACCGGCTTGTCTTGTTTTAATCCGCGGCCAACAAACATTTTGCCAGAGAATGTTATAATTTTTTCAAGCGTTGTAAATTTTGCCAAATGATAACGAAGCACATCTAAATCACCGGCGGTTAAAAGCGTTTGTGGCACAATATAACAAATTTTTGCTCCATCTTTTAGCAAAGCAATGCCAAGTGCAATAAAGAAAGCATATAAATTTGGTTTTGGTGAATATTTTTTACGATGATCCGGAATGCTGTGCAAATTCATGCCATAAATATCATTCAATTTTATTTTGCTTGCTTTATCTTTAATTAGTTTAAAAGTTAAAAGCCCTACTTTGGAACATTCGTTATAAGAAACATACGGCGGGTTGCCAATCACAAAATCAAATCTACGGCGTGGAATATGATGATTTTCTAAACTCTTTTTCATTTCCGACAAATCGCCCTCATCGCGCACATAACTTGAATAGCCCAAATTTAATTTCTGCGTAAAAAGCGATAATTGTCCGTTGCTTTTTTTGCTTTCCACTTCAATGTCGTTGATTGTGTTTTTTATCGCTGTGTCTAAAAATTCTGCCACGCTATCATTGGTTTTAAAAACCTTAATTGTTTCATTAAAAGGATTAGTGTAATCTTTATGCAAAATCATTGGCAACATTCTCATTAAAATATTCATTTCGGCCAAATATAATGGAAATTCTTCAATATCCAAACCAAAAACACTTTGAGAAATCAAATGCTCCAATCTTATTGACGCCTTTTCGCTACTATAGCCAGTGCCGGCAATAATGCGATCCACAGCGCTGTATAAAAAAGTTCCGCAACCGCAAGAAGGATCAATAATGGAAATGTGATTATCAAAACCTCTCTCGCCATAACGATCATAGCTCAAAGAATCTTTTATTCCTATGGCAGTATAACCAATTTGATCCAACATAAAATTAACCACGGCTGGATCGGTAAAATATTGCCCTTTCTTTGTATCCTCATATAATTCTTTTAGATAATTTTCATAAATATAACCAAAAATTTCATTTCTAACATTGGCAAAATTATATTTTTTGATAAAGACAAAAATATCCAACCACGGCGAAACATCATGCAATTCGTTTTTTGGCTGGCGAATCAATTCTAATAATTTGCCGTTGATAAATTCCTGCTCTTGGGAAAATTTGTGATAGATATTTTCGGATATTTGATTGGAAATACCGTCAATCACGCCTAAAATTTCGCCAAAACGATTGGCTCTTAAGCATTCGTAAATTGATTGTTGCCGTTCATTAAATTCTTTTTTGAATTTGCCAAAATCATTATCAACCAATGTTTTATATAAAATAAATTGAATAATATAAGCATAAGTTATTTCCACTGCTGTTTCTTCTCTATTTTTTTTATCTATATTTGTTAAATAACCTTCTAATCCTAATTTGTTTTTAAAACCCTTAATTAATTTTGTGATGTCATCAAAAAATATCTCTCTAAATTTTTCCACATATAAAATCTCTGTTTCTTTAAAAAGTGATTTTTGTCCTTTCTTTTCAAAAAACGCCAGGTAATAAAATTCTGGCTTGATGTACTCGTTCCAAAATTCCAAGAACATTTCTGTGTTCTTAAAAATATCATCCAAAGTAAATTCTCTATATTCGTTATTATTATAAAAACGCCAAATCCAACCATCAGTTAAAATTCCATAACGGCGATTGCTATGTTCGTTCCATTCTAATTGATATTTAATTATTTGCTTTTCGCCTGCGGAAATGTTTTGAAATCTTTCTATTTCCATTGGGATAATAATTTCCGGATTGATGTAAATCACCACATCAGCGTGAGTAGTTGATTTTTTCTTTTCCTCTTCTTTAAATTCATTTTTGCGGTTTTCCAACTTTGTTGAATTAAGGCCTTCTTCCAAATTAAAAACTTCCGCACACTTTAAAATATCTTTGACGAATTTTTGCGCGCCATCGCCAACCTCTTTTTTAATATAAGCGGTTTTTTCTTTTTCCCATTTTGATTTAAGGTCTAAAATTGAAAGCATACTTATTATTTAATCACCATTTTCTTATACCTTAATTTTCCCACTATTTCATCAAAAAGTCAAAACAAAAATCCCCCTAACAAAAAGAGGGATTTTTGGAGCGGGTAGGGAGAGTCGCACCCCCTTCTCGTCCTTGGCAAGGACGCATAATAACTGTTATACGATACCCGCGGAAATAAATTCAAAAGTCAAAATTCAAAAGTCAAAATTATGGAAAAAACAATTTTCTATTTACTTTTCTATTCTAACTAATTTCCTTTTAGAGGTCAAGCCGCTGACAATGGTTAATTTTGATTTCGGCAGTTTTAACTCTTGAGCCAAAAGCTCCAAAACTTTTTTATTAGCCTCGCCTTTTTCTGGCGCAGCTGTGGTGCGGACGCGATAAATTCCAGCCCCAAGATCTTTAATGATTTGATTAGTACTGGCTTTGATAATGACATGAACTTCAATAAACATAAATAAAATTCCAGTGTTTATCATTCAGACTGACTTTTGCTTTGTCATTCCGACCGAAGCGGAGGAATCTGTTTTTAGATCCCTTGGCTCAAAGCGACCGAAAAGGCCGCTCGGGATGACAAGAGAAAACAATATAATTATAAAGTAAAATTGCCTAAAATCAAAATAAATGCTATGATGATAAGGAATTTTTTGCATTAAACTTAATCTTTTAAAATATGCTTAAATCCAAGAAAAAAACCATTATTATCGCTATTATTATTCTCGCTGTCATAGGCGTTATTTTTGCTTTTAGCGGCTCTAAAAATAAAACAGAATATACCACAGTTAAAGCGGAAAAAATGACTTTAAAACAAACAGTGGAAGCAACAGGGCAAGTTGAATCAGCCTCGGCCATTAAATTAAATTTTAAGTCAGCCGGCCGATTGGAAAAAATATTTGTTAAAGAAGGAGACATTATCAAAGCAGGCGCTAAGTTGGCGCAACTGGAATCGCGCGCGTTAGGGAGCCAAGTAGCAGATGCCAGAGCAAGATTAGCGCAAGCACAGGCTGATTATGATAAACTGATGGCCGGCGCTTCGGAAATTGATATTCAAATTTCAGAAAATAGTGTGGCGCAAAAAGAACAATCCTTAATCACAGCCATTAATACTCTTGCTTTTACAGAAGCAAAACAAACCACAGAATTAACTAATCTAAAAACAGCTGCTTTAGATACTCTGAAAAGTGAAGTAGTTACGGCCAAAGGAGCTTTGGAAGAAATAAATAACACATTGGCTGATCCAGATGCCGAAGATACTTTGGCCATAAAAAACAGAACTATCTTAAAAACAGCTGAAAATAATTATACAACTGCTGTTGATTTAATAAACCAAAGCCAGACAAAAAATAATCTTTTAAATTTATTGTCAGGCAGCGAAGAAATTTTTTTAACTTTGGATGATTTAAAAACTGCTTTAAGTTCTGTGGCTCAAGCGCTTTCTGACACAATGAATGTCTTGGAAGCGACTTTGACATCAGCTGATTTGTCAGAAACAGAACTTGATACTTTAAAAACAAACATTAAGACACAGCAGACAAAAATCAGTTCTTCTTTGACAAATGTCCAGACCGCCAAATCAAATTTAAACAGCAAAATCACTTATTATGAAGATCAAGTGACATATTATGAAAACGCGGTCAAAGACGCAGAAAACGCTTTATCAATCGCTCAGGCGCAATTAGAATTAAAAAAATCACCAGCCAGAAGTTTTGAAATCCAGTCAGGCAGAGCCAAAGTAGATCAGACGCGCGCTAATCTTGATTTGGCTCTGGCAAATTTAGGTGAGGCACAAATTATCGCGCCGGTTAATGGCATTATCACGAAAAAGGGTTTTGAAGTCGGCGAACAAACTTCTCTTGCCACGCCTGTTTTGGAAATGATTGGTGAGACCAAATTACAAATTCAGGTCAATGTGCCAGAAGCTGATATTGCGAAAATTAAACTCAGCCAAAATGTGGCAATTACTTTGGACGCTTTTGGTCCTGATAAAAAATTTATGGGCCAAGTAATTTTTATTGACCCGGCTGAAACCAAAATTCAGGATGTGGTTTATTACCAGGTTAAAATCCAATTTATGAGCGGAGCAGAAGAAATCAAGCCAGGCATGACAGCTAATCTGACAATTTATACTGACAGCCGAGACAATGTTTTAGTTGTGCCAAGCAGAGCAGTTAAATCAAGAGATGGAGAAAAATATGTGGAAATTTTAACAGCAGAAAAAAATGTTACTCAAAAAACAGTCACAGTTGGTTTGAAAGGCAATGAAGGCATTGAAATTTTATCCGGGTTGAATGAAGGTGAGGAAGTGATTACTTTTGTGAAAAAATAAACCTCTCCCCCTTCCCCTCTCCTAATTAGGAGAGGGGATAAAAAATTCCTTATAATTTTTTACCGGGGAGAGGTAAAAATTATGCTCATTGAACTCAAAAATTTATTTAAAAATTATGTTAATGACGAGGTCGTCACGCCTGTATTGCACGACTTGTCTTTTAAAATTGAGCCAGGAGAATTCGTGGCCATCATGGGCAAGTCCGGCTCGGGCAAATCAACCTTAATGCATATTTTAGGATTTTTAGACAGGCCAACCAAAGGCCAATATCTTTTCAAAAATGAGGACATGCTCGCTTTCAATGATGAAAAATTGGCTGCTTTGCGCAATAAGGAAGTGGGTTTTGTGTTTCAGCAATTTAATTTATTAGCGCGCACATCAGTTTTAGAAAATGTCAAACTGCCGCTCGCTTACACGCGCCAAATTTCTAATGAAGAAAAAAATAAAAAAGCGCTCGCGGCTATTCGGGCAGTGGACTTGGAACACCGAATTAATAATTTATCAAACCAGCTTTCTGGCGGAGAAAAACAAAGGGTGGCAATTGCCCGCGCTTTAGTTAACGAACCTTCTATTATTTTCGCTGACGAACCAACTGGCAATCTTGATTCTAAATCAGGCGAACAAGTAATGCAAATTTTAAATAAATTGCACGAACAAGGCAAAACAATTATTTTAGTGACTCATGAACAATACACAGCCGAGTATGCCGAGCGGATTATTAAATTAAAAGATGGCGAAATTATGGCTGATGAAAAAGTGGCGGAAAGAAGAACAACGGGGCTAATAAAGTAATTACTCTTCTACTCCTGCCTTAGCGCCTCCACCGGATCCATGGCCGCGGCTTTGCGCGCTGGATAAACGCCAAAAATCAAACCAACTAAAACAGAAAATCCAGTGCCTAAAATAAATCCAACCGGAGAAAAATTTAAGCCAAGATTAAAACCTACTGA
>PFBP01000004.1:175-631 GCA_002778535.1 Candidatus Kuenenbacteria bacterium CG10_big_fil_rev_8_21_14_0_10_36_11 | reverse complement strand
ATAATATTCATAATTCCAACTCCGCCAACCAAAAGAGAAATAGCCGCTATAGCGGAAAGAAGCAAAGTAATGCCGCCAGTAATGGTATTTAACATATCCATAGCTTCGTCCATTGTTGTCACGCTAAAATCATCTTTTTTCGGGTCCGTTATTTTATGCTCTTCGCGCAAAATATCTTCTATATCAGCCGCGGTGGCGTAGGCTTGCGCAGCGTCTTTTAAATAAACAGTAAAAAACTGGATATAATCAATGCCAAGGATTTGTTTTTGCAAAGTCCTGACTGGCATAAACACAATTGAATCCATATCAAAAAACATACTACCGCCCTGACGCTCTAAAACACCAACCACGCGAAAATTTCTCTGGCCGATTTTAATATATTGTTCTAACGCGTTGTCACTGCCAAAAAGTTTTTCCTTAAGCGTGGCGCCGATTACAGCCACACGCGCTTCTGAC
>PFBP01000004.1:0-147 GCA_002778535.1 Candidatus Kuenenbacteria bacterium CG10_big_fil_rev_8_21_14_0_10_36_11 | reverse complement strand
CTTCTAAAACTTTGGCTTCTGACAAATTAAAAAAACTATTAGAAATTCCCCAAAGCAAAGAAGTTTTTGTGGTGTCGCCATAAGCCACGACAGCCTGACCCATCTGGCCAGCATAATAACCGCGTACATTTGGATGTTTGCCAACTT
>PFBP01000047.1 GCA_002778535.1 Candidatus Kuenenbacteria bacterium CG10_big_fil_rev_8_21_14_0_10_36_11 | reverse complement strand
GAAAAATTTATTTACTAAATGTCATCACCAGCCCGCTGTGGATCAATTTAAAAATTCTTGATGGCGGCAGGCGCAGGAGATTGCGCAGACGCTTTAAGATAAAAAGCGGGCGCATATAAAATTTGCGATAAACCCATTCTTTGGTTTTTTTTAATTCTTCAACAGTGCGGCCGTGAGCCACATAAACTGGCTCATCGCTCCAAGGAGAGTATTTATTCAAATCAGTGGTTAATAGTTGTCCGTTTTCAAGGGCGATTTTGTATAAATTTGTGCCAGGATGCGGCGTATAAATTTCCCAATGCGCAAAATCAGCTTTAATTTCTTTGGCAAATTCTAGAGACTGTCTAGTATCATCCAAAGTTTCAGTTGGCACGCCTAAAATAAACGAAGCCAAAGCTTCAATTTTATATTTTTTCGTCCATTTAAAAGCTTTTTTAATTTGTTCAATAGTAATACCTTTGTTCATCACATCTAACATTCTCTGGTTGCCAGCTTCCACGCCATAAAAAATTTGGTAACACCCGGCCTTAGCCATTTTTTTTAAGACTTCTTCATCAACACAATCAACGCGGGTAAAGCATGCCCAGGGCAAATTTATTTTTTCTGCGACCATTTTATTACAAAGTTCAATAATGCGCGGTTTATTAACAGTCAAGGTATCATCATAGAAATGCAAGCCGTCAATCTGATAATTTTTTATCAGATATTTTATTTCTTCAACAACTCTTTTAGTGCTCATAAAACGATAACTGCGGCCGAATGTTTTATGGCAGGAGCAGAAGCCGCAGATAAACGGACAGCCGCGCGAAGTGATAATATGAAAAGTTTTTTTGCCGCGCAGTTGGGCTGAAGGAAAATATTTTGTTAAATCAAAAAGATGCCGGGCAGGAAAAGGCAAGGCATCTAAATTTTCAATCAGTTTTTCCAGCTGATTGATAACTGGTTTGTTATTTTTTTTCCAAGCCAGACCGGCAATTTTGGCAAAATCAGTTTGTTTATTTTCCAGAGCGTCTAATAAATTTTTAAAAATTATTTCTCCCTCCCCTGTTACAATAAAATCCACAAAAGGATTTTTAATGTATTCTTCAGGAAAAAGTGTGGCTTGCACTCCGCCTAAAACTATTTTAATATCCGGATCAATATTTTTTTTAACCCGCTTACCGATTTCTAAAGCCCGATTAATAGTATTGCAAAAAGTCTGAATGCCAATCACGTCTGGCTTTAAAAATTTAATTTTTTGTTCCAGATCTTCATAAGTATAATTTAAAGCTTCGCAGTCAATAATTTTAACAGGATAGCCTGATGCTTCAGCAATGGCGCCAATGGCCGCGAGGCCCATAGATGGATACATGGTACCCACAAATTTAAGCTTGCCATATCTTTCTTCCAGGCTATTGGGCGGAACAATTAAAAGTATTTTAATGTTTTTTGCCATATGGAATTATTTTAATCAGATTGCAGAAAAATGTCAATTATGATATAAATAAAATATGAATTTATCTATTATTGTTCCTGTTTTTAATGAGGCAGGGACTATTAAAAATGTAGTGGTTAATCTGAAAAATGAGCTTGGTTTTTTGGATTTAGTCAATTTTGAAATTATTATTATTAACGACGCTTCAACTGATAACACGGCGCAAATTTTATCAGAAATTGAAAACACTAGGATTATTACCCATCCATATAATAAAGGATATGGCGCAGCTTTAAAAACTGGAGCGCGCGAAGCGCGATATGATTGGCTGATGTTTTATGACGCGGATGGCCAGCATAAGCCAGAATACATAAAAAAAATTTTGCCGCATCTGGAAAATTATGATTTAGTGGCTGGCGAAAGAGTTGGTTATCAGGGGCCCCTGATTAGACAACCTGGGAAAAAACTGGTTCATTGGCTAGCGTTTTATTTATTTAAACAAAAAATAAATGATGTTAATTGCGGTTTGAGATTTGTTAAAAAAAATGAATTTTTAAAATTCGCGCATATTCTGCCTAATGGTTTTTCTATTTCCACCACCACGGTATTCGCTTTTTTAAAAGAAAAATTAAATGTTAAATTTGTGCCTGTAGAAATTAATAAAAGAGCTGGGGGCAAAAGCATGGTTAAACCCAATCAGGCTGCTGTTTATTTTATGCTGATTTTTAGATTAGTGATGCTTTTCTCGCCTTTGCGCATATTTTTGCCAGTGAGCGCTTTTTTCTTTCTTGTCGGCTTTGCCTGTCTAATTTATGATTTGACAGTTATGAATATTTCAGAAGGCACAATTTTTATTTTAATAACTTCTATTTTAATATTTTTGTTTGGTTTAATGGCTGACCAAATCGCGGCTTTAAGAAGAGAGTTGCATGAATAAAAATATTTTTTTATGGAATTAGAACAAGCTTTAAATTCAAGGCGGAGCGTAAGAATTTTTTTAGACAAGCCAGTGGAAAAAGAAAAACTGGCAGTTTTGATTATGGCTGGAAATTTGGCACCTTCAGCCTGCAATAAACAAGCTTGGAAATTTATTATGGTTGATAAAGACGATTTAAAAAATAGATTAGTGGATGAAGGCGGTTCAATGGTTATTAAAAACGCGCCAACTGGCATTTTGGTTTTATATCATAATCAGACATTAGGCAGTGATTATCATGATGATATCCAAAGCGCGGCCGCTTCAATAGAAAATATTTTATTAAAAGCCGTGGAATTAGGTTTAGGCGGCTGTTGGATTTGTCATTTGCCGCCAGCTAAAATAATCAGAAAAATTTTTAAAATTCCAGAAAATTTTACACCAGTGTCATATTTGCTTTTAGGTTATCCTGCCAAAGAGCCACAAAATGTGCCGCGCCAATATTCTTTGGCTGAAATAATGAATTATAACGAGTTTAATCAAAATTGGCCAAAGGAAAAAAATAATTCTTCTTTATTATTTTTTAAAAAGATTTTAGTAAAAATTTATTATCTCTCCCCTGCTTTTATTAAAAAGATTTTTTTGAATAAATTATTAGACAAAAGATTTGTGAAAAAATTTGAGAATTAGTATATGAAAAATAATTTTACCATTGAGCAAGTGTGCGAGTTTTGGGACAAAGTGGCTGATGTTTATGATGAAGTAAATAAAAAAATTGGATCGGCGCATTATCAAAGATTTACAGAAAGCATTAAATATCTAAATTTAAAAAACGGCGATAAAATTTTAAATATCTGGTCAAGAACAGGCAATGCTATCCCCTATCTTAAAAATCTGGCCGATCATGTAGAAATACATAATTTAGAAGTCTCGCTAAAAATGTTAGCCAAAGCCAAAGAAAAATTTCCTATTGAAAATTTTCAACTGACTGATTTGAGGAAATTTGATTTTAATGATAATTTTTTTGATAAAATTTTATCTTTGGAAACTTTGGAACACGCGCCAGAGCCATTGGCTTTATTATCAGAATTTTGGCGTGTTTTAAAGCCGGGCGGAAGATTGGTCATGAGTCTGCCGCCTAAAACAGCTGAAATGCCATTAAAAGTTTATGAAATGTTTTTTAAAAATCATGGCGAAGGGCCACATAATTTTTTAGCTTCAAAAAAAGTAAAAAAAATGTTAGAAGAAACTGGTTTAAGGTTGGTATTGCATAAAGGCACTTTGCTTTTTCCAGTCGGACCGCAAAAAATGCAGAATCTGGCTGAAAAAATTATTGAAAAAATGCAATGGACGCCAGTTAAAGAATTAGGCATCAGACAATTTTATGTTTCAGAAAAACCAATCATATAAAATAGGGCTGACATTTGATTTAGAGTATTGGCATTGCGGATTTTTTTTAAAAAAATATCTGCCCCACAATTTGGCAGATATTCCTGAATATTATTCAGAAATAACAGAGCGCGTTTTAGAGCTTTTAAAAAATAATAACGGCCAAGCCACTTTTTTTATTTTAGGCAAAATTATCAGAGAAAATCCGGCATTGATTAAAAAAATAATGGCTGATGGCCATGAAATTAGTTATCATGGTTTTGAACATATTCCTTTAAATGAATTGGAATTAGAAAAATTTGTCATAGAACTTGCTGGTGACAAGGGAATAATGCAGGAAAATTTTGGCCAAAATTTTATTGGTTTTCGGGCGCCTAATTTTTTTTTAACAAAAAATAATTTAGAAATCTGGAAAATTTTAAAAGAAAATGGTTTTGTATATGACTCTAGCTTGATTGGCAAACAGGCAAGCGAAATTAATGGTGTTAAGGAAATTTCAGTTGGCAGTTTAAAATTATTTTTTTTAGAAATTCCTTTGGGTGGTTGGTATTTTAGATTTTTACCCTATTGGTTATTTGCTTTAATTTTAAAATATAAAATTAACTGCGGCCAAATGCCGGTAATTTATTTGCATATGATGGATTTGTGGCCGGAAATACCAAAGATTAAATTGCCATATCTTATTAAAGTAATTAAATATTGGGGTATCAAGAGTTCCTGGAAAAAGTTGAAAAAAATTTTAAAAGAGTTTGAGACAGTGAGGATGGATAGTATTAATCTACGGGATCCTCGCTTTCGCGAAGATGACAATTATATATGAAAATTTTGTTAATCAACCCGCCAATAGAAAATATTATTGAATCAGACATGCCCAAAGAATTAGAATCAGGCCTTGATTTTTTGCCGCCCTTGGGTTTAATGTATTTAGCCGGTTATTTATCAGAAAAAACAGGTCATCAAATCAAAATGATTGATTGCGCTTTAGAAAATGTGACTTATGAAAAAATGGAAAAAATTGTGATTGAAGAAAAACCAATGGTAGTCGGCATTACTGCCATGACCTTTACTTTAATTGATGTGTTTAAAACAGCGGAGATTATTAAAAAAGTTGACCAAAATATTAAAATTGTTTTAGGCGGGCCGCATGTGAATATCTATCCAACAGAAACAATGAATAATAAAAATATAGATTTTTTAGTTTTAGGCGAAGGCGAAGCGCCATTTAAAGAATTATTGGATAATTTAGATGATATTGAACAATTAAAACAAATCAAGGGTTTGGTTTTTAGAGACGATGATAGCATTGTTATTAATACCGGTGTTAGAAATTTGATTATGGATTTAGATAGCGTCCCGCATCCCAAAAGAGATTTATTGCCTTATAAAAAATATTATTCCATTATTGCTAAAAAAAATCCGACCACAACAATGTTCACATCGCGCGGCTGTCCTTATCGCTGTATTTTCTGCGATCGGCCTCATTTGGGCAAAATTTTTCGGGCCAGAAGCGCGGAAAATGTTGTGTCAGAAATGATTGAAATTAAAAAAATGGGCATTAAAGAAATTTTTATTTATGATGATACTTTTACGATTGACAGAAGTAGGGTTGTTAAAATTTGCGAACTTATTTTAAATAAAAATATTAAATTAAACTGGGATATTCGCGCGCGCGTTAATACGATTGATGAAGATTTGTTAAAATTAATGAAATTGGCAGGATGCGAAAGAATACATTATGGTGTGGAAGCAGGCACAAAAAAAATCTTAAAAATTTTGCGCAAGGATATTACGGTGGAACAGGTTAGAACTGCTTTTAAATTAACTAAAAAAGTTGGCATAGAAACAGCTGGATATTTTATGATTGGCTCTCCTAATGAAACTATGGCTGATATCAAAGAGACAATTAATTTGGCTAAAGAAATTTTTCCTGATTATATTCATTTTTCTGTTTTAACGCCTTTTCCAGCCACAGAATTGTATTTTAGAGGTTTGCAGGAAGGCGTTATTAAAAATGACTACTGGCGCGAGTTTGCTTTAAATCCAAGGATAGAATTTAAACCGCCTGCCTGGGAAGAAAATTTTAAGCGAGATGAGTTAATTAAAATTTTAATTAAGGTTTACAGAGAATATTACTTGTCGCCAAAATATATTTGGAAAAGAATTAAAGAATTAAGAAACTGGCAAAATGTGAAAAATAATTTTAAAGCTGGAATGAGATTGATCAAATTGGCAATATAAAATAAAATGTAAAGCGTCATTTTTTAAAATATGTTTAAAAAATAAAATAATTTTTAATATGTCATTAATTCAATCCTATAACTTATTAAAATTGTCTCTTAAATATTATTCAATTACCAAAGCTAAAATTAAACATTGGTGCCAGAAAAAATTTAATTTTAAATTAAAATTTCCCAATCTGGTGCGTTTTTTCCTGTTTTACGGCTGCAATTTACGCTGTTTTATGTGCGGACAATGGGGAACTACCGGCGTTTCTAAAACAGAAGAAGCTAAAAATTTTTTACCCTTACCCCAATTAAAAATTTTGCTTGATGAAATTGCTTTACACAAATCAGAAATTTATATTTGGGGCGGTGAACCAACACTATACCCAAACTTTGCAGAATTTATTAGCTATCTCAAAAGTAAAAAATTAACTTGCACTATTAACACCAATGGCGTTTTATTGGAAAAATACGCTGATGAGATTTTAAAAAATAAAATTGATTCCCTGGATATTTCTTTAATCGGCCCAGAATCTGTTCATGATAAAACCGTTGGCGTGCCTGGCACTTTTAAACAGGTTATAGCTGGTTTAGATTTAATAAAATCAAAAAGTTTAATTTGTAATTATAAACCACTTATCAAGGCAATTATTACGATCAACAATAAAAATATTCATGACATAGAAAAATTGCTTGAAGCAATAGAAAAAAATACTGCTATTGATATGAGCATTGTTCAATTAGGATGGTTCACCACTAAAGAAATTGGAGAAATATATGAAAAAAGAATGGCTAATGATTTTGGCATTGCTGCTAAAAGCTGGTCTGGATTTTTAAATCAAAGCAACCAAAAATTTGCTGAAGAAGTTCAAAGTTTAGTGAAGCGCATAAGAAATGTCAAAAATTATAAAAAACCAATTTTATTTTTCCCCAATATTAAAACAAAGGATGTGACCGCTTATTATTTAGATCACAGTAATAATTGCGGCTATACAAAATGCGGGGCTTTAAACAAAGAAATTGATATCCGCCATAATGGCGAAGTGGTTATTTGCGCTGATTTTCCTGATTATGTTATTGGTAATTTAAATCAAGAAACCATTCAACAAATCTGGCGAGGTGAAAAATTAAAAAAATTCAGAGAGAATATAAATAATAAAGGACTTTTTTCAATTTGCAATCGCTGTTGCGGATTGTTTAGATAAAAGACAGGATAAATTTCAATATATGAAAACAAATCTTTTTTCTTACTTAACTTATAAAGTTAATATTAATCGTTTGGATGAATTAACAAATTGGCCGCCTGTGAGCTGGCTAAAGAAATTTTTTATTCAACGCATGATTGATTGGCAATTTCCTGAACACATTTTTTTAGAAACTACCTCGGCATGCAATTTGCAATGCAAACTTTGCCCCAGAACTAGTGGCGAGACTTTGGTGGGGCATATGGATTTGGAGTTATTTAAAAAAATAGTTGCTGAAGCAAAAACATACGGGCCAAGAACTTTTTGTTTGCATTTGTTTGGTGAACCATTGCTTGCGCCAAAATTTATTGAAGAAATATTTTATATTAAACAAGCTAATCCTAAAAATATTATTGTTTTAACAACCAATGGCACTTTGCTTGATGATAAAATTGGGAGAGCCATGATTGAAGCGCCAATTGATAAAATTGCTATTAGTTTTATGGCCGCGACGAAAGAAAAATACGCAGATATTACTGGCACAGATTTGTTAGAGCGTGTTGAAGAAAATGTTAAAAAATTAATTGCTCTAAAAAAAGAATCAGGCAAGAATAAACCGAAAATTATTTTGCGCATGATTTTGGAAGACTATAACAGAGACGAGGCAGAAATTTTTCAAAATAAATGGCAAAATTATCCAGTAATCGTAGAAGTTCGGCCAGCGCATAATTATGGCGGCAATGTGCCTTATGGCACTAAAAGAGATGAGAAGAAAAAGAGATGGCCATGTTATCATTTTTGGTTATCACCAGCCGTGCACTGGAATGGAGATTTTTCTATCTGTTGCAATGATTATGCAAGAATTGCAGTCTTGGGCAATACTCAAGAAAAAACAATTAATGAACTTTGGAATGCGCCGATATTAAAAGTTTGGCGCCAGGCGCAATTAAAAGACAATTTTCACTGCCCCTCAATTTGCGAGAATTGCAATGTTTGGACAATGTATCATGATATTTGGTTTGACTGGCAGAAGAAATGAATTATGAATAATAAATTACGAATTATGAAAATAAAATTAATTTCTAAAAAAAATTTAGAAAAAATTATTGCTGCTGATCCAACACAGAGAGCATATTCCACGGTTAATTATTATAAACCAATAATTAAGTATTTGTATTTGCAAAGAATTAAAGACGGGCTGGAATTATTGGGAAAAAATAAATATAAAAATTTATTAGATATTGGTTTTGGCGCAGGCATAATTTTACCGGAACTTGCTAAACACACAGAAAAAATTACTGGCATTGATATTCATAAAAACATTGAAACTGTTAAAGAAATAATTAAAGATAAAAATTTAAATAATGTAGAATTGCAACAAGGCGATGTTTTAAACTTAAATTTTTCAACAGAAAGCTTTGAAGCAATTTGGTGCTTAAGCACTTTGGAATTTATTTTGGATTATTCGCGTGCGCTTCAGGAAATGAAAAGAGTGGCAAAAAATAATGCCACTATTATAATTGGTTTCCCTTTAACTAATAAAATCACTGATTTGGCTTATAAAATAATTGGCTTTAAAAATAAGGAAGAACACCAAAACAGCCAAAAAGAATTATTGCCAGCAATTGAAAAAAATTTTAAAATTGAAAAAATAAAATATTTTCCAAGATTTTTACCAAAAGGTTTGGGGATGTATTGTACGTTGAAAGTAATTAAAAAATAAAGAAACACTGGATTCTTCGGCCAATGTCCATCGGCCTCAGGACGACATTCATAAATGAATGTCACTTAATTAAATTCAACAGCCAATTTTTATTATTTTTATTATTATCAATTTTTTCAATAGGAATATTGTTATTACTAATAATTTTTATATCTTTATCTGCTTTAAGGATTTGGTCGGAAAGTTCTTGATTATAACCGATAATATGAGTAATTTTAAAATATTGAAAAGCTTCTTTTAAATTATTTTTAGCTAATAAATCTTGAATAGTTTTTTCTTTAAACGCGACAATTGATTGATTAGTATTAAAATTCAAATTATAAACTTCATCAGCGCCAAACGGAACAGCGATAATAGATTCTGTATTGAGCGTTTCTTGATTTATTTTGGAAACATAATAATTAAGTGCTGGCGCAGTGCTTTTATCATAATTCTGTCCCATTAAAACATGGCTAGCCAGAACTAAATTATAAATTACAATAACTGTTAAAAAAGCTGTTAAAAAAAAACTTTTTTTGTTTGATAAATTAAATTTTTCTGTAAAAATATCTATTAAATAAATAATTCCTAAAGCAACCAGAAGAGCTAAGAGAGCGCCCCAGTCCATTAAATGATTTCTACCAGCTAAATTAGCATAAGCAAGCAAGAAAATACCGCCGCCAAATAAAGATAAAAGAAAACTAAACCAATAGTTTTTTTGTTTTTTTAAATAAAATAAACCGAGTAAAATAAAACAGAAAATTATTGGGCCGCCGATTTCAGTAATGGAAAAAAATCTAAAAATATGCCGCGCGGTTAAAATGGTGCCGAGTTTAAATCTTTGCCACAAATCAATACTTCCCTGCCCCATATTGGCTAAAACCTTTTCCCGACCAAGCCTTTCCATTACATCTGTATTTTCAAAATTTTGTTTAGCATTTAGAATTTCTTGATTAGCAAAAATATAGCTGTAAGGGTCTGGAAAAAGATGGGCATAATAGGCGTAATCAGAAGCTTTTAATTTTTCTTGGGTTTGAGTTGTAAAAAATAAAAGATAAGTATTTTTACCGTTAATAAAATCTGGCAGCCAAGTAAAGCACCAGATTAAAATAATTGGCACAAAAACATAAAGTAATTGTTTTTTGAATTTGATAAAGAGTAAAAAAATAAAAAGAATTGGCAAAACAAGAAAAAAAGCTTCGCGGGAAAGACAGGATAAAATTAAAAAAATACCAGATAAAATTAAGCAAAATCCTTCTGGCCAAAATTTTAATTTATTTATTATTTTCTTATCTTTAATAAATTTTTTAGCGCCTAAGGAGAAAAATAAAATAAATAGAGATAAAAACAAAAGAGCAATTTCATAACCAACCAAAGTTTGTGGTAAAAGCCAATTAGTGGGCAAGAAAATGGCTGTTAAACCAGCAATAAAGGCGGTTTTTAAATTAAATAAATAATAAAAAGCTAAACAAAAAATAATTAGAGAGAGACTTAAAATAAAACAATTTAAGAGAATAATTTGATTATTAGTCGTGGCTGGAATTATTTTTAAAACAAAGCCATAAAAAATAGTGCCAAGTTTATTGCCATAATTTGATTCTTGTCCCTGCGTTTTGATTAAAGCTGGGTTTAAAATTACATTTAAATTATTTTCAGTGCTGTAATGATTAGTTAAAGCAAAATTTCTGGCCCGCACTAGACCGTTGCTCGCAGTTGCAACCGCCGAGTAGCCTTTAAAAATAATTGGCGAATACCAAACTGCAATGGCTAAAATAAAAATAACAAGAAAAAAAATAATTGGGAAAAGTTTTTTAAGTGTAATTTTGTTCATAGTATTTTATGGTTATTATTAATTGTTTTTTTAATGAAAATTCATTTTGAACTCTTTCAAATCCTGCATTGCCAAATCGTCTGGATAATTCTGGATTATCTAATAAAGCTATAATTTTTTCTGCAAAAGTTTCTTTGTTATATGGATTAATAATATAACCAGTTTTTTCATTTTGCACAATTTCTGGCGTGCCACCCAAACATGTGCCAATAATTGGTTTAGCAATTGCCATGGCTTCTAAATTTATAGTTGGAAAGGGATCTAAATAAGCAGAAGGTACGGCAACTAAATCGCTGGCGCCATAAGCCACGGGCATTTGTTCTTTTGGAAGCCAGTCAGTAATAGTGGTGGAAATGTTTTTTTTCTGCGCTGAATTAATGAATTTTTCTGCTGCAATATCTTTTTTGCCAACAATCATTAAAATAAAATTAGAATTTTGTTTAGCAACTAATTCAAGTGCGTCTAATAGCAGCTCCCCGCCTTTCAAGGTTTCTAAACGGCCACCCCAGAAAATAATTTTTTTGTTTTGTAATTGATAATCATTTTTAAATTTTTCAATTTGTTCAGAAGTTGTTTGCCACTTATTTATATCAATGCCATTATGAATTACTTCAATATTTTTAATGCCATTTTGTTCCAAAGCTTTTTTTAGTTCTAAACTAACCGCAAAAATTTTATCAGCATATTTTAGATAATATTTAATAATTGTTTTTCGCCAAGGCACAAAACTTTTCTGATACCTTTTAATTTGTTGCCAGATGTTAACTTTATAATTAAAATTTTGATCAATCTGATTTTTATCAATTTGCGGTATAAATTCTATAAGTTTGCCATAATGAAACAAAGCGCAATCATGAACGGTTAAAAAAACTTTGGTTCCTGATTTTTTTGCTAATTTTAATAAATTAAGCCCCAATATTTCATGGACATTGTGCGCGTGGACAATATCTGGTTTGATTTCTGCTAATATTTTTTTAAATATTTTATTAGCGCGAGGGTTATAAAGGCCAAAATAGTGTTTGAATTTAGAATATTTTTGGGGCCAATAAAGATAAAAAATGTTTGAGTTTGGATCCACGGGATCCCCGCTTTCGCGAGGATGACAAAAACAATTAAGAGATCCCTCGTCGCTTCGCTCCTCGGGATGATGACTACTTGTAGTAGTCATTACAAAAACATCATGGCCGAAATTTTTAAGGCCATAAAAATAATTAAAAGCAATGCGCTCGGCGCCGCCATCGCGTTCTGGGGGAAAGTTGTCGGAAAGAATTAGGATGCGCATAATTAAAGATATTTTTCCGTAGGGACAGGTCGCGACCTGTCCCTACAATTTTATTTTTATCCACTGGGGAATAATTTTAAAAACTTTTTGAAGCCGGGGCAATAAATTTTTCCATTCGCTTGGCTGATAAAAAGATTTTAACATTACTTTTAATAAATTTTTTTTATTGCTTTCATATCTTAAAACCATCATCTTATACAAATTTTCTATTTCTTTGGCTGATAATTCATCAGTGTGATGCACAGCGCTAAATCTGGTGTTATAATGTAAAAAATCATAATCCTCAATTTGATTTTTAGCTTTTAATTTTTCCCAAAGATCTGAACCTGGAAAAGGAGTAATGATGTGAAAACGCACCTGATCCGGATTAACATTTTCAATTAATCTGCCTGTTTCATAAACATCTTTTTTAGTTTCACCGGGCAAGCCAATAATAATAAACATCAAAGATTTAAGCCCGGCCGCATGCGCTATTTTAAAAGTATTTTTAATATCAGCGAGCGTGGTGTCTTTTTTCATAAGATCAAGCATTTTTTGGCTGCCAGATTCCACTCCCCACCAAACCCACTTAAAACCAGCAGTTTTCATTTTTTGTAAAATTTCTAATTTAATAAAAGGACTACAGCGGCCCTGCACCAAATAACTAATGTGCTGTAAATTGCGAGCAATTATTTCATCGCAGATGGCTTCCACCCAGGAGTTTTGAACCGGACTTGTGCCAATAAATTCATCATCATAAAATTGGATTGATTTAGCGCCCAAATTCAGACAAAATTCTATTTCATCAACAATTTTTTTAGGGTCTCTTCGGCGATTCGGCGTTTTATGATTAGAACAAAAAATACAGCGATGCGGACAGCCGCGCGAAGCCATAATCACGGCATTGGGCATCTGCATTCCATAATATGCAAAGCCACGGTGCATACCTGAATAATTGGAAAAACTTGGCTCTAATAAATGATAAGCGGGCAAAGGAATAGAATCTAAATCTTTAACATATTCAGCAGGCGGATTGATAATTATTTGTTTAGCTTCTTGATAAGCAATACCTTTTACATCTTTAATGTCTTTAGCGCCGGTAAAATAATTTATAATATCTAAAATATTATTTTCCGCTTCAAAACGAACTACCAAATCAATGGCCGATTCTTTTTGAAGCATGCGTTCTGGCTCAAAAGTCGGACCAGCGCCGCCAACCATAATTTTGACATTAGGTAAAACATTTTTACAAACAGCGGCTGTTTTTAAAATAGCTGGTGTGCCCAAAGTCATGCCGCCAATGCCGATAATGTTTGGATTTTCAGTTTTTATTTTAAGAGCTAAATCATCCCAATTCAGGAGCAGTCTTTCCGCATCCAAAACTTTTGCTTCATAATTATTTTTTTCTAAAATAGCGGCCAGATACATTAAACCCAAAGGCGTGGTTTCGCTATGGCAGCCGCCTAAAAAATTATGTAAGGGTGGATTGATAAAAAGAATTTTCATAAAAAATATTTTGTCATTCCCGTCCCACATCACAGTGTGAGATAAACTCCAGCAGGAATCTCAGGTTTATAATTCATTACCTGTTCTCAATCTCGGGGATCCTCGCTTTCGCGAGGATGACAGAAAGGTGGTGAATTTTGGAAAAAGATATTTTAATAAAAAATAAAAAAAATTAAGGCCATATTCTTTGCGTTTTATTTTTTTAAATAAAATCAACTTAGCCAATCCCCTGTCAATATCTTTTTGTTTTAATTTTGTCAAACTTAAATCCAAAGAAATTTTTTCTATTTCCGTCAAAGTCTTGCCCGGAATCAATTTTTCATAATAATCCGAGCCTGGATAAAATCTGATAGCGCCAGGCAAATTATAGTCCTCGTGGCAGATTAAAAAATCTATTGTTTGATTAAATTCTTCTTTTGTTTCATCTGGGAAGCCGTACATCATATTGATGTGCGCGATGAGGCCGATATTTTTCGTTAATTTGATTATTTCTTCTGCCTGTTTTAGATCTAAATTTTTTCCTGAACGATTTTCCACTGCCTGATTGCCAGATTCTATGCCATAAGAAATATAAATACAGCCGGCTTCTTTCATTGCCACAAGCATTTCTTTATCAACAGAATCTGTCCGAGTCTGGCAGCCCCAAATAAAATTATAATTTTCCTGTTTTATTAAAGCGCAAAAATCTAAAATTCTTTGTTTGTTAAAAGTGAAAAAATCATCAACAAAATAAACAGCCTCGTTTTTTTGATTTTTAATAAGTTCATCAAGTTCTGCTTTGATTCTTGGCAGACTCATCTGCCTGATTTTATTGCCAATCAATTTTTTAAAGCAATATTGGCACTGGTATGGGCAACCGCGACTGGTTGTCATAATGCTAAATTTTTTATCTGCAAAAATATCCATATTAGCGCTATATTTTTCCATTGGTAAAAAATTGTAATTACCAACCGGCAATTCGTCCAAATTTTCCAGATGTTGAGTAATGCCCAAATGAATGCCGGCGGTATTTTTGAAAGAAACATTTGTATAAGAGAAATTTTCCTGTTTGGCCAAATGTTCTAAAACTTTAGCAGCTGTCATCGGATCATCGCCTTTGATAATGTGCGTTAAATTGGTATTAGTTAATAAATATTCATCAAAAATGGTCGCTTGCGGACCCATAGAAACGATATGTTTTGCGCCAGATTCTTTAGCCGCCAAAATTGTTTCATAAAAACTAATAAGCGATGGATTAGGGCATTGATAAAAATCATATGGTTCGCTTGCGATAAAAACAATATCTGGTTTTCTTTCTAATAATATTTTTCTAATATCCGCGGCAGTGTAGTCAAAAGCGCGAGCATCAATAATTTCTACAGGCAGATTATTTTTTTGCAATTCGGTGGCAATGTAAAGCAAATTTAAAGGCGGCCATTTTCGTCTGGAAACATGGAATTCTTTATTATCGCGAACAAGCGGGCGGTTAATCAGAATTATCGGCTGCATGTTTTTTAGAATAAAAATAAAAATATAATATCAAAGCTAAATTAGGAATCAAAGCCCAAAGGATAATACTAATGATCATGCCGGTTAAAAAAAATGATTTAATAAGCCAATAAATAAGCGGGCCTGTGATCAAAAAAATAATTAGATTAGTTAAAATTGTGACTTTCATTTTATTGATAGTGCGGTAAAGAGCGCCTAGGCCTATGCCTAATGACGAGACCAAAGCATATGGCCAAAGTAAATAAATCAAATTTACGGTTGGCAAAAATTCTTGGCCGTAAAAAGTCAAGACTAAAAATTTAGCCATTAAAACCATAGGAATTATCAGACAGACAACAATTAAGAAAGAATAAAGAGTGGTTTTATAAAAATGATTTTTTAGGATTTCTTGGCCATAAGTTTTTGATTTAGGCAACTGAACTGACAGCAAACGGGAAATTGGTTTAAGAAAAATAGTATAAAGGCTGATATAACTAAAAGCGATTTTAAAATAACCAATATCTGATTTAAGGGCAAACATGCCTAAAAAAGTCATGGGCAGAATGCCATAAAGATTAGCTAAATTTTTATCAATAGCAATCAAAAATCCAAAACGGAAATATTTTTTAAGCGGCACTTTAAAAAAATCATTAAAAATTTCTTTGAAACTTGGCAATAAATCTGTTTTTTTCATCATCATTAGATAAAAGAAAAATGAAAAAATAAAAAATATAATACCACAAATTAAATAACCAAACACAATGCCCTTAAGATACCAGCCAAAAATGACAAGGACAACGGGAATTGTGATATAAAAAATTTTATTAAGATTTTCCAAAACAGTAAGATATTTAATTTTTCTCACTACCTGTAAAACAATTATTGATAAAGAAAACAAAACAGAGAGCATGTTGGCTAAAAGCACCCAGCGTGCCAGAGAGCCGATTGTAAAATCATGATACAGATAATTGGCAATTAAGGGTGCTGTAAAAAAAGCTAATAAACCAATAGTACCATTAACATATAAAGAAAGCTTGAGAAAATAAATAATCAGTTCTTTTATTTTTTGTTTATCTTTGTTGGCCCACGCCTCTGACATTAATGTCAAAGTGGCATGATCCGCGCCCCAGTTCAAAAAAATGCCTATCAAGGCCGTAAAAGCGAAAATTAAGCCATATTTGCCATAATCTTCCGGGCCAAGAACTCTGGCAAAAATAATAGAGCCGACAAAAGTTAGGCCAGTGGCAAAAAGCGTGCCGATTTGCAGAGTGGCTAT
>PFBP01000048.1:3698-6766 GCA_002778535.1 Candidatus Kuenenbacteria bacterium CG10_big_fil_rev_8_21_14_0_10_36_11 | reverse complement strand
ATATTGTTCTGCCGGTTATGTTCAGTATCCTTGCCGCGCCACGGCCTTTCTCAAAAAATTTGCCGCCGAAAACCGAAGATCTTTGAATATTTTCAACACCTATGAATGGGGCGGGTTTTTGGTTTGGCAACTGCCCGAACATAAAATTTTTATTGACGGCCGCATGCCGGCCTGGTTTGGTGAAGCCGGCCAAAGTCCTTATACAACCTGGCTCAAGATTATTCAAGCCAGCATCGACTGGGATAAAAAACTAACTGCCTATGGTACTGATTGCCTTTTTATCGGCCCGGGCACTTTTCTAGATTTATTATTGCAAGAACAGGCGGAGCGTTTTGGTTATCGCGCGATTTATCGCGATGACCTTGCCGCCATTTGGCTGAAAAGTTAGCTTTAGAAATTCAATATTGTGATAAGCGCAAGCGATAATTAATGAATATTTATGGTCAAAAAGAACTTAAAAATTTTATTTGCCGCCTATGAATGCGCCCCGTTTTACAAACGCGGTGGCCTGGGTGGTGTTATTGGCAGCTTGTCCAAGACGCTCAAGAAAATGGGCGTTGATGTCAGGGTTGTTATTCCCCATTATCAGGCTATCAGAAGTTCTTATCCGTCTTTAAAGAAAAAAAACTCCTTAAAAATAAAGATTGCCCGCGAAGAACTTCTGGTGGATGTTTTTGAAAGTCGCTTGCCCGGTTCTGCCGTGCCCGTTTATTTTATCGGTAATAAATATTTTCATACCGATAAAATTTTTGACGACGATAGCCGTTTCCGTTTCGCGCTTTTTTCCAGCCTTATGATCAAAACACAAGATTTATTCGCCTGGCAGCCGGACATTATTCACGCCAATGATTGGCACACTGGTTTAATTTCCGTGTTCCTTAAAAAAGCGGGACTTCCGGTTAAAACCGTTTTTACCATCCACAATCTTGCCTACACCGGCAAAACATCGCTTGCCACTTTGGCGCGTCTTGGCCTCACGGAAAAAGATTTTTTTTCCGTTGAAAATGGCACGGTTACCGTGATGCGAGAAGCTATTTTAAAAAGCGATTCAATCACCACCGTCAGCCTTTCTTATGCCAAAGAAATTTTGACCCCTGAATTTGACTGCGGGCTGGGAGACGCCCTGCGAAAAAGGAAAAAAGACCTGGTTGGCATTCTCAACGGCCTTGATTACGATGTCTTTAGCCCGGAAAAAGATAAGTTTATATCAGTTCGTTATTCTTCCGAAAGTTTGGATAAAAAGGCGGTTAATAAAATCGCGCTACAAAAAGCCAGTGGTCTCGTAGTAAACTCCGCCACCCCTCTTTTGGGCATAATCAGTCGTCTTGCCGGTCAAAAAGGTTTTGACCTCCTGGAGTCAATTACGGGCGAGTTGATGCGTCTTGATTTGCAGTTGGTCGTTTTGGGCACCGGCGACCCTCATTATGAAAAATTTCTGGCTCGACTGAACGAACATTATTCCGGTAGTTTCTGCGCCCATTTGAAGTTTGATGCTTCTCTATCCAATCAAATTTACGCCGGCTCCGATCTTTTTTTAATGCCTTCCCAATATGAGCCGTGCGGCTTGGGCCAGCTCGCGGCCATGAAATACGGCAATTTGCCCTTGGTTCGTCAAACAGGCGGCCTTAAAGATACAGTGACTGGTTTTACCGGCAAAAACATCAAAACCGCCAACGGTTTTTCCTTTGCCGAGTATCAGGCTGGTGAACTGTTTAAAACCATAAAACAAGCCATTGCCGTTTTTCACGATCAAAAAACCTGGCGCGCCTTGCAGTCAAACGCCATGCGAGCCGATTTTTCCTGGAATCGCTCCGCCGCCAAATACCTAAAACTCTACCAAAAACTTGCGTTGACATTGCCCCATGCTCGCAAAAAAGATTTAAACAGATAAAAATTAAAATTATGTTTTTTCAACTCTTAATTAATGGCTTAATCGCCGGTTCAATTTATGCCCTAGTGGCCAGTGGTTTTGCTTTGATTTATTCCACTTGCAAATTTGTGCATTTTGCTCATGGTTCCGCCGTGGCCGTGGCTGCTTACGGTTTGTTTTTCTTTTTTCAAAAACTAGGAATAAATTTTTGGCTGGCTATAATTTTGACCATAATTTTCAGCGGATTTTTTGGCTGGCTGATGCACAAAATTATCTATCAAGGTTTAAGAAAAAGAAAAGCCAGCAATGTAATTTTGTTGATTGGGAGCGTAGGGCTTTTAATTTTAATTGAGTCCCTGCTGCTTTTGTTTTTCGGCGCGGATGTCAAAACTATTGGTTTTATTAAAATTGCCAAGGGTTTGGAAATTTTTGGCGCGATTATTACACCTTTGCAAATAGTTATTTTAACTGTGTCCATAATTTTGTTAATTAGCCTGTTTTTCTTAATGAAAAAAACTCGGCTGGGTAAAGCTATGAGCGCCGTGGCAGACAGCAAAGACGCAGCGGAAATTTCTGGCATTTCAGCGGAAAAAATTTACAGCTGGTCATTTGTAATCGGTTCGGCCATTGCTGGCATTGCTGGAATTTTGGTGGGGCTGGAACAAAATTTGGAGCCGACCATGGGCGCCAATTTGATGATTAAAGGTTTTACCGGCGCCATTATTGGCGGCGCGTCTTCGGTGCCCGGCGCAGTACTCGGTTCTTTTCTTTTGGGATTGGTGGAAAATTTCGGCATCTGGTTTTTACCCTCGGGCTATAAAGACGCCATTGCTTTTGTGCTGCTATTTATCTTCCTGCTTTTTCGCCCGCAAGGAATTTTAGGCAGGAAAATGAACACGAAATAATTTTTTGACTTTTTATGCTGGTTTGCTATAATAAAATTGTAAAAATTGATTTAATAATCCTATGAATAAACAAAAGAAAAAATACAATTTTCCGGTCATTATTGAAAAAGATGAAAGCGGCTATTATTTTGCCAAGGTGCCAACATTAAAAGGTTGCCACACTCAGGCAAAAAAATTGCCCGAATTATACAAAAGATTAAATGAGGTTATCCAGCTTTGTTTAGAGGTGGAAGAAAAAGAAAACATCAAACTTTCCAGCTCCTATGAATTTGTCGGTTTTCAACAACTGGAAG
>PFBP01000048.1:0-3680 GCA_002778535.1 Candidatus Kuenenbacteria bacterium CG10_big_fil_rev_8_21_14_0_10_36_11 | reverse complement strand
AAAAAAATGATTAAACTTTTAAGTCGTTGCGGTTTTGAGGTTATCAGAATAAAAGGCAGCCATCATTTTTTAAGAAACAATGAAACTGATTTGGTCACCACGGTGCCGGTTCATAGTAATGAGGACTTGGGTATAAGCATGGTTAAGAATATTTTATCGGATGTTAATCTAAATATTGAGCAATATGAGAAGTTAAGGAAAAAAGTTTGATATTTTAAGTTAAAAAATTAACCCTTGCGAATAATTAGCATTACCAGTTATTATTCGCCATATTAGAAAATTTATGTCTAAAAAACTTTGGATTCCGACTTTAATAATCGCGGTGATTATCGTCGGACTCGTTATTTTTGTGCCAAGGTCGAAAAACTTGACGGATAAGGAAATAATAAAAATAGGAGTTTTAGCTGACTTGTCGGGTGACTACTCCAATTTGTTTAAAGGCGCTCCCAGAGGCGTCGAATTAGCTGTTGAAAATTTAAGAAAGGAGACAGGGAAAAATATCGTGGTGATAATTGAAGATCAAAAATCTTGCGATACCAAAGAAGTTATTTCTGCTATTAATAAATTAATCAACATTGATCAGGTGGATTTTGTTGTTGGTGGCACTTGTAGCAATACTACTTTAGCGGCTGCGCCTATTGCTGAAAGCTCTAAAACTATAATGATTTCCGCCATGTCTTCTGCACCATCTATAACGAAAGCAGGGGATTATATTTTTAGAACTTATATTTCTGATACCGCTAGAGGAACAAAATTGGCTAAATTGATTTTTGAAAAGCTAAATAAGAAAAAGCTGGCCTTAATAACTGACATAAGTAACGATGGTTATGTAGAAACACAAAATACACTAAAAGAAACTTTTAAAGATCTGGGCGGCGAGATTGTTTTAGATGAGACAACTGATCGCGGTGGTGTTGATTTTAAAACTATTTTATCAAAAGTGAAGGAAACAAACCCAGATGTTATCAGTGTTGGTTTGGGACTTACTTCAGGCATAGCCCTTTTTAAACAAAAAGAAGAAATGGGGTTGGAAACATTGGTAGTTTCTCCGTTTGAGACCCTTGAGGATAGTAATTTTCTTAAGATCGTTGGCCAGATTGCCGAAGGAAGTTTGATTTATGTGATGCCCGGCAATCCCCCGGAATCTCCTTTGTATCAAGAATTGCAAAATGAATACCAGACAAAATATAATGAAGCAATTGCCCAGTATGTCGCGGAGTCTTATGACGCCACTATGTTGGGGGTTAAGGCTGTTTTAAAAAGCAATAGGACAAAGGAGGATATAAAGGATAAACTTTATTCAGTCAGTAAAGATTATCGGGGGGTATCTGGGAACACTGTTTTTGATGTTAATGGTGATGTTACAAAAGAGGTTTTGTTTAAAACCATTAAAAATGGCCAATTTGTGCGATATGAAGAATAGTTTTTTAAATCTTACTCAAAAACCCCGATGAATTTCGGGGTTTTTAGTTTGGCAAAGAGTGTGGTATAATGGAATTAAAGTAGACACAAATTTTGCTAAACTAATTTTTAGTGATAAAATATAGATGTAAGAACATTAATAATATCATTAAGTATGTTGCCTCTATCTTTAATTGAAAAAATAGCCCGTGATTTAAAAATCGCTCCCTTAAATATCATTAGGGAGCATTTGGAAATGGAAACGCTTTACTATTTAGCAGAGTCAAAATTGTCGGAAAATCTTATTTTTTACGGCGGCACGGTTTTGCGTTTGGCTTATAACAGTTTTAGATTTTCAGAAGACCTTGATTTTTTATTTATTAAAAAATTGAAAGACAGCAAAAAAGAACTAAGCCAGGCGCTAAAATTAGTGGCAGCCAACAACCCCGGTGTAAAAGTTGAAGAAATTTTTGATAAAAAGCAAACACTTTTCGGCTTATTGCACATTAAGCATGAATTATTAAAACACCCAATCAGAATAAAAATTGAAATTTGCAAGAAAAAGAACGGTGTAGAAACGGAAAACACGCTTTTAATTTCGCCAACCTCCAATAAAGAAATAATTTTTCCAACCGCTACTTCTGAATCTATTTTTAAAGCCAAAAAAGAAGCTATCAAAAACAGAGAAACAGCGCGGGATTGGTTTGATTTCTGGTATTTGGCGAATAAATTAAAGAGTGAGGAAAAAATAAATAAAAAATTTCCTTTCGTGGAAAAAGAATTTAAAAATGAACTGAAACGGTGGTTGCCGCAGGACAAATGGAAAATATTAGACACGGTTATTAAATTTTATGAAAGTTAATTATATTCAATTTAAACAAGCAGTGGAAACCGCTGGCAAAATTTTTTTTTCTTTGCCTGATTTAAAAAAATTTTATCCTGCCAGCCGAGAAAATCTCCAGGTGCTACTTTCAATTTGGACAAAAAAGAATTTAATTTATCATTTGGGCAGGGGATTTTATAGTTTTAATCTTAGTCAAGTTGATTATTTGTCTTTAGCCAACGCTCTTGATCCAGATTCCTACATTAGTTTTGAATACGCCCTGTCTTATTATAATTTAATTGACCAGGTTCCTTCGGTTATAACTTGCGCTACCAAAAAAAGAAGCCGTAAAATAAATATGTCCAACTGGACATTTGAATATACTCATCTTAAAAATGATCTGTTTTTGGGTTATGATTTGAAAAATAAAATTTATCTGGCTACGCCGGAAAAAGCTTTGGCTGATTTATTGTATCTTTTGGCTCGCGGCAAAAGATCTGTTGACTTAGAGAGTTTAGAAAAGGAAAAAATAGATCAAAAGAAACTGCGCGAGATATTAAAAAAATTTCCTAAATATACGATAAAAAAAGCAATGGAACTTGGATTATTGAAATAATATTATGTTTTCCGCTTACTTAATTCATCTCCTGGTTTTAATCGGTATTTATCTGATTTTGGCTCTGGCGCTGCAAATCGCGCTGGGTTTTTCCGGTTTATTAAATATGGGTCATGTTGCCTTTTACTGCGTCGGCGCTTATACTTCAGCTTTACTTTTGCTGGCCGGCTGGCCATGGTGGCTGTGTTTTATTTTGGCTGGAATTATGGCAATGGTCTTTGGTTTTCTTTTATCTTTGCCCACCAATAAATTAAAAGGCGACTATTTGGCTTTGGCCACTTTGGGTTTTTCTTTTGTGGTTTACGCTGTGGCTTTAAATTGGATTGGATTAACTCGCGGTCCTTTGGGTTTGCCAGGCATTCCCAAACCAGAAATTCTGGGCATAAATTTTTCCAGCAACTTTAGTTTTTTAATTCTCACTTTGCTGATTTGTTTGTTGGTCTATTTACTGCTTAAAAAAATTATTAATTCACCGTTTGGCAAAGCCATGCAAGCCACGCGCGACGATGAATTAGCCACGCGAATTTTAGGCAAAAATATTTTTAAAATCAAAACTATTTCTTTGATGATTTCTGCTTTTTTTGCCGGTCTGGCCGGTTCACTCTATGCCAGTTATATTACTTTTATTGACCCGTCATCATTTACTTTGATGCAGTTGATTCCAATTTTTTGCATTGTGATTATCGGCGGCTTGGCTTCACTGAAAGGCACAATTATTGCTACCATAATTTTGGTTCTATTACCGGAACCATTGCGCTTTATTGGCTTCCCTTCATCAATCATCGGCCCGATGCGACAAATTATCTACGCTCTGCTCTTGCTTTTAATTTTAATCTATCG
>PFBP01000029.1 GCA_002778535.1 Candidatus Kuenenbacteria bacterium CG10_big_fil_rev_8_21_14_0_10_36_11 | reverse complement strand
TTTTTGAATTGTGAAATGTATTTTTGTTTTGATTTTACGAAATATGTTTAATCGTAAAATTTAAGAGTGGTTAAAATTGCATCAAATATTTTATCTGTATATTTAAAAGAATAACAACTTTCGTTTACAAAAATTTGCGAAATTAACTTTTTATATTCTACCACCATATTAGCTGATGTACTGCCATCATCATGCCAAATAACTTTATTAAATTTATATTCACCAATTTTTTTAAAAACATCTTCGTGCTTTAATGTTCTATAATATGAAAGCAACTCGTCTACTGATACAATTTCGCTATCAACATCAGCGGGTGGATTTATAATTATTGCCACACTATTATCCTGTACATTATATGGGCACTTCTTTGGCATTAAAGATATGTCGCCTAAACCCTGCCACACTTCCCAATCTTTTGGATATTTAAAACTTAATCCATAATCTTTATTATTATACACCAACCAATCACCTGTATCCATCTCTGTTTTTAATTCCTCATAAACAATCGGCTTGGGTTTGTAATTCACAAAACCATCCCAATTTAATTCTCCTTGCTGGCTTATGGCTAATAAACAATAAGATAGGCCAATCGCGAGCAGAGCTAGGATAATTAAAATAATAATAGTTGTTTTTTTAGCAAATGGTTTGTTCATAAAATTATTTTTATTTTATCTTAAATTTTCCACTCACAGCCAGCTTAACCACTTCCCATAACCAGGCCAAAACTATGAGGCCAAAAATGCCGTAAGACAGCGGGCTCCTAAGGCCTTTGAAAATCAAAAGCACAAGCCCGGTAACAAGGGCTGTCACTAATAGTTTGACAAATTTTTCATCGCTGGCTTCCATAAAAATTTAAAATAAAACCGCCATATTGTTGTGCCAAAATTCTTTATTCTTAACTTCAATTGGCTGGGCTTTTTTATTATAGTCCTTAACTAATCCTTGCGGTAAATACGGCAATTTACCTTTTAGTAATTCAGCAATAGTTAAAATTTGAATTTTTGGAAATTCCAATTTTCCAGTAATAAGCGTAGTAAAACTGTCAACATCAATCGCTTCCTGGATCATTGGTTTAGTTGGCTCTTCCAAAGTAATAAAAATTCCAGCTTCTGCTTTTTCCCGCTCAACATCTCCTTTTAAAGTAGCAATCTGATTTCTCTGCACGCTACCTCCTTTAACCTGAACAATAGCTTTTCCATACCTATAATCTCCATTGCCATTTTTTTTCTTACCGTTACCATTAGAATAATAATCTTTAATAAAAGTAATTATGCCATCAATTCCTTTGTCTGCCCCGCGCATATTTTCTTTGCTTTTGCTTTGCGCTGGTGTGGCATTAATCATATCCAAAACCCAATACTCAAATTCAAACGGATTTTTTTTAAATAACTCGCGAGCGCCGCTTAAGTCGCTAGGCAAACCATCAACATAAATCTGTTTAGAACCCAAATCAAAATGATCTTTCAGACGGCGCTTGATTAAACTGATGGCCAGAGTAGTAATATCAATGCCAACCCAATTACGTTTTAATTTTTCCGCCGCGGCCACAGTCGTGCCACAACCGCAAAATGGATCCAAAACCCAATCATTTTCTTTGGAACTTGCCTGAATAATTCGTTCCAAAAGAGCAACTGGTTTTTGAGTGGCATAACCTAAAGATTCTTTGCTTGCGCCTTGAAGAGGACTGACACCTTCATCAGCCCAAATATCAGAAACTCCTTTTCCTTCAATATCTTTCAAATAAACTTTCTTTCTGAACATTCCGCCAGATGTTTTATAAAGAAGATTTTGTTCATACATTTCATCTAAATTTTCTTTTGTGTAAAGCCATTGCGCTTTTACTCCCTGGAACTCAAACTCTTTTCTGCCTTCATATTTTTGCATGCCACCCGCCACAAGAGCAACTGTTTGATAAGGTCCCTTGCCATCATCGTCATCATATCTAAAAGCAGCGGCATATTCATCGTCAATTGGAGCAAAAACTTTATCACACTTAAAATTATCTGATTTGCTGTAGAAAAAAATTATGTCATGCTGACTACCAAAAGCTTTGGTTTGTGACTTAGGACTATTTGTCTTTTTCCACACAATTTCATTCCTGAAATTATTTTTGCCAAAAATCACATCCAAAACTATTTTTAGATAATGGCTGGCGGTCGGGTCGCAATGCAAATACAAACTACCTGTTTTCTTTAAAACACGATGCAACTCTATTAAACGCACAGCCATCATAGAAAGATAAGCCAACAAATCATTATGGCCAACCATTTTTTCTAATGCCAACATCAAATTAGAAATATCGCCATTTGTTTTAGTGACAAGGTAATCAAAAATTATTTTTGAATCTCTGTTCCAATGCCAAGAATCCTCAAACGCCTGAACCTGAGATGGGCTGTCTTGCAACCCCTCTTTAAAAAGCACATTGTAATTGCGATTGGAGTTGAACGGTGGGTCAAGATAAATCAAATCAAAACTCTCATCCGGAATTTTTTTTTGGAGTATTTCTAAATTATCGCCAAAATATAGCGTACGATTTTTCATAATTTTATTATAACACTTTTTTAATCTTTAAACACCTGGCCAATTTTCAATCATCAGATTCTCTTTGTTTTTTTCAGGCAAATTTTGATAAATAACTTCGGTAATAAACGGCATAAATGGATGTAAAAGTTTTAGGCATTGCAATAAAACAAAATACAAAATTTCTTGCGCAATTTTTTTATCTGCGGCGTCATTGCTATTCAAGCGCAGTTTTACTTTTTCAATGTAAACATCACAAAAATCATGCCAAAAAAATTGATAAATTTCTTGCGCCGCTTCATGAAACATAAAATTATCCAAATTTTTGGTCACGCCAGCAATAGTTTGGTTTAATTTTTCCAAGATATTTTTATCATCAGAATTTTGATTTTGTAGTGACAATTCATGAATTGCCACTACCATAAATTCAAATTTTTCTCCCAAATTATTCAGCACAAATTTGCTGGCATTCCAGATTTTATTAGCGAATTTTTTCTGGGCAATTACTTTATCAGGCGACATAACAACATCATTGCCTTGGCCTGTGCCAAAAACCATAGCCATGCGCAAAGCATCAGCGCCCTCCTCATCAATAATATGCAATGGATCAACAGAGTTGTCTTTTGATTTGCTCATTTTTTGGCGTTCAGCATCGCGAATCAATCCATGCAAATACACGACTCTAAACGGAATCTCGCCCAAAAGATAAGTAGTCATCAAAATCATTCTGGCCACCCAGAAAAATAAAATATCATAGCCTGTTTCCAAAACATCAGTCGGGTGAAAAGTTTTTAAATCTTTTGTTTCATCTGGCCAGCCCAGAGTGGAAAAAGTCCATAAGCCTGACGAAAACCAAGTGTCCAAAGTATCTGGATCCTGCTCCCAACCTTCTTCCTCTGACACTTTTTCCCCGACATAAATTTCTTCGTCTTTATACCAAACCGGAATTCTGTGACCGTACCATATTTGTCTTGAAATGCACCAATCATGCAAATTATCAATCCAATGAAAATATATTTTTTCAAAATGTTCTGGAATAATTTTTATTTCTCCAGATTTAACTACTGACCGCATCAATTCTTTTAAACTAACTTCATCACCAACTTTAATATTTTTTAATTTTGCCTCGTATTTAATACGGGGTTGCATTTTGATTTTTGCATTTACATCTACAAACCATTGCTTTTTCGGCAACGGCTCAACTATGCCGCCTGTCCGTTCGGCCGTGGCCACATTTTGTTTAATATTTTCTTCTTTAATTAACAGGCCTTCGTTTTTAAGCCAAGCCACAATAATTTCTCTGGCTTCATTTATTTTCTTGCCTTTAATATCTTGGCCGCCAACTATTATGCGCGCGTTCTCATCAATCACCTGTTTCAAAGGCAATTGATGCCTTTGCGCAATTTCCCAGTCAATTTGGCTGTGAGCAGGAGTGATACCCACGGCGCCAGTGCCAAATTCTGGATCAACAGATTCATCAGCAATAATTTTTACATGCACTTGTTCCCTGCAAAACTCAAAATCAAATTCTTGGCCCACATATTTTTTATATCTTTCATCATTTGGATGAACCGCTACTGCTGTATCGCCTAATTTTGTTTCTGGCCTGGTCGTGGCAATAGCAATAGGAAAATCGCGAGAATATTTGAAAGTGTAAAAAATTGCTTCTCTTTCTTTATAAATAACTTCGTCATCAGAAATAGTTGTCTGGCCTTTTGGATCCCAATTTACCACACGGTCGCCCTGATAAATCAAGCCATCGTTATACATTATTTTAAAAGCGGTATTCACTGCTCTATTTCTCGCTTGATCCAAAGTATAGGCTTCCCTACTCCAATCCAAAGACGCGCCCATGCTTTTTGTCTGGTGCACAATTGTATCATGGCTATCTTGGGCAAATTTTTCTATCCGTTTTAAAAACTCTTCACGGCCCAAATCATAACGGCTCTTGCCTTCTTTATCATAAATAATTTTTTCCACTTTGCTTTGCGTGGCAATGGCCGCGTGATCTGTGCCTGGCAACCATAAAGTTTTAAAACCTTTCATTCTGTGATAGCGAATTAAAATGTCTTCAATCACAAGCATCAAAGCATGGCCAACATGAAGAGTGCCTGTGACATTTGGCGGCGGTAAAACAATGCTGTAAGATTTTCCAGTTTCATTTTTGTCCGGATTAAAATACCCGCTCTTTTCCCAAAGCTGGTAAATTTTTTCTTCATGTTCTTTTGGATTATATGGGCCTGGTGGCAACATAATAATATAAAATATTTTAGTATTTTAAGTATAATTTTTTTTAATGATTTAGTCAATTAAAAAAACGCTCTTAAAGCGCTTATTCTTTATTCTTGCAAAGGTTTATGCGCCAATTTCAAAATCACTTCAAAATTATCGTTTTTAGCTGAACGGACTTTATGTTTAAAGCCGCAGCGCAGACATTTAAAATAAATCAAATAATCATCTCTTTTAACTTCAGCCGCGATTGGCTCCATTAAGCCTTCACAGGTTTCTCCTCTGTCTCCTGGATGAATATCAACATGCTTTGACCATAAACAATTGGGGCAGTGATTAGTAAAACCATTGCCTTTAACTTTTGTTCCGCATTTTTCGCAGATAAAATTTTCAACTTTTTTAATAAACTTTGTATGCGGCATAACAAGTTTAAAATACCAGTTATATTTTTTTTGTCAAGATTATAAAAAGATGGTATAATATTTATGCACAAGCAAAAAAATAAAAGTCAGAAACATAAAACAAAATTTAATTTTAAAAAATTTATGCCTTTACCAAAAACCATGCTTAATAAAAATCAAACCATTACGCCTTTTAAGCCAGAAAAAAAATATAATTTGCTCCTTGCCACATGGCTCGCTCTTGTGATTGTGGCCGCTTTTGCTCTCGTGGCCGCAACCTGGATTATAAAAAAATATTATGAGCCGGAATTTTTTAGCATCGCACCGCAAAAAAATGTCAAAATTTTGCCCGCGGAAGTTTATGCTTATGCTGGCGTTATTACAGAAATAAAAACTGATTATCTGATTATCAAAGCCCTGGCCAGTAAAAACTATCTGCTTAAAGACCAACTGCTGATGGTCAAAATTGATGGGGAGACAAAAATTTCCAGGCTTTTAATTCCCAAAACAATAACCAGCCAATCTAACACGGCGGGCATCAAATCAACCGAGCTAACTAAAGAGGACTTAAAAATCGGCCAAAATATTACGGTTTCCAGCCAGGAAAATATTAAAAACAAAATCTCTTTCACCGCAGATAAAATAGAAACTCAAATTGTGAAATAGCAATAGTTAACTGACTTAAATTTAAAAACAGCTTTGAGTAAAGCTGTTTTTAGTATTTGTAATAATTCGTATTTTAAATATTCGTAACAATTCGCACTATCCGCATCTTAATAAATTTGCCAAATCTTTTTTTCTACTTGTAAAATTCTTTTTTCAGAACCAAGCGTACCTGTTCCTGTTACCATAATGCTCGCGGCAATGCTGCCAGTGGATGGCTTTAATTCAAAATCAATTAAATGATTATCTGTATTAACAACACGCAGATAACTGTTTAAATTGCTTAAACTCACAGGGGAACTGGTATAAACACTCTGACCAGTAGCGCTAGATGCAATCACTTTGCCAGACCCGCTCCAGGCAATAGATAAAGTGCTGGGCAAAGACATGCCTGAAAAATTCAGATCAATTTGAAAAGATTTGCCGGCCAAAAGGTGTGCATGAAGAGGATTGGAATTTGTAATAGCGCCGGAACTGTTAACACAAATGCCTGGCTCTCCAACAATTGAACTGCATAAAATAGATAAAGTATTATTCTGCGCCACGACTCTTGTCCAACTGGCTTTTGATTGGGCTAATGTTTGCGGCGTGGTAACATCTAAATTAGAAATTGTATTATTTTTTTCAATTTCGTAAAGAGCTTTTTCCACCGCAGTTTCCGCGGCAAAGTAGGCCTTTTCTGATTGGCCTATTTGTTCGGTGGAGCGGCCCACGCGCAAAACAATGTCTGAAATAGCAATGGTTAAAATCATAAGCGAGGACAAAATCATAATTGCCAAAAGAACAGAAATGCCTTGCTGATTGTCCGTAATTTTTTTCATGTATTATTTTAGAAATTAAAAATTAGATATTAAAAATTTCATTCCGCTTCCACGCCAGACCTTTGCGGCACTGTTTGTTGAATGGTCAAAGTAGCGCTTTGACTGGCTTTGATTGATGACAAAGTTAAAATAACAGTCACATAAGGAGTAGAATTTGGCGGCTCATCAAGTGTGATAAAGGGGTTCGCGGTTGGGTTGATAAAAAATTTTAAATCAGTCACATTTACATTGTCGGCAGAAATATTTTTATCAGCTGCGCCATTAACCGAAACAGCCGCGCTCGCGCCTGTTTTTTTAAAAACATAAGTATCGCCGGCTAAATCTGTCAAAGCTAACTCATCCTCGGGATTGATGATTGGCTTCACATAACCAGAATAATCATAATTCACATGCGAAGTTCTGATTTTCTTGGCCAGCACTTGCATAATAAGCTGGGCTTCCTGCTGGACGCGCGTTAAAGCCAAAGATTTTTGGCTGGCCCGTAGAGTCGCGACATAAATTGATAAGCTGGCCAGAGCAATAATCACAAAAATGCTGGTGGCCACCAAAAGCTCCATTAAACTAAAACCTTGCTGATTGTTTATTATTTTTTTCTTTCCCATAATTCATAATTCGTTATTCATAATTCATTTTTACCAGTCAGTCAGATTCTCTTCCAAGATGAAATTATGTTCGCGGCCGCGCTCTGTCCAATAAACCTGGCTGACCACATTTTTTTCTGTCGCGCTGATATTTGTCACGGTAATCAATCTTTTAAAAACAGATGGTTCGCTCGGGCTATTGTGCAAATAACGGCCGTTATAAAATTCTAAAAAACAATTACTGCAATTTTTAATATTAGAATTATCAGCCATTAATAATTCCAGACCGCCATTGATATAGTTGATGTTGGCGAGCCTCCCGCCGGATTCAAGCGCGCTAAAACCCTGCAGTTCCCTGACACTTCTGACAATTTCCAAGCCTTCGCGCGCCAGATTAACCACCACAATCGCCTGCTCTGAACTTTGCGAATAAGAGATTGAACTCGTAATCAAAGCCAGGGCGGAAATAATGCCAGTGGTTAAAATGCTCAAAGCCACAATAGTTTCAATCAGAGTCACACCCAGATTATTTTTAATAAAATTATTTTTATTCATTTTTAATTTTGGTTCTTAATTTTTATTGAACATTGATTTGTCCTGAAACGCGATTAACAGTCACTGATTTTTGTCTGCCTGTCGTATGTTTTAAAACAATCGCTTCTTCGCTCGCTGACACAGCGCCATTAATGTACACAAGGCCAAGAGGCGCCAGAAATACAATATCTGATTGATTGGAAATATTAGGCGTGAGGCTGTCAACATAAACGCCTTGGGGTAAAGTATAACTGACAACTTCTTCGCCAGCATCATAAAGTTTATTACCGCCTGTTTCAGTGTCTCTAAAAAGAATGTAAACGCAACTGCCGCTGGCGCATTTGGCCAGATGCACGCCATAAGAATATCTTGTGGCGCTTGAAGTCTGGCCGGTCAAAGCCCAGATTTGCGCCTGGCGCAAAACAGAAGCCAGCTTGTCTGTTTCGCCGTCAAGAGCGCTTCTTTGTTCAAAACCGCGGAAATTAGACAACACTAAAACTAATAAAAAAGCCATGATGCCAGCCACGATCACTAATTCCAGAGCAGTAAAACCTTGTTGGTCAGAAAAAAATTTTTTTTGAAAAAAAATCATAATAAAGATAAATACCAAGTTAAAATTTCAGATCCGAAAAATAAAGTAATCAAGGTGGCTGCGGCCAAAAAAGTGCCAAAAGGAATTTGCGATGACATTTTTTTAAATCCGAATATTAACAAAGGCAAACTCACAATTAAACCCAAAACATAAGCGAGAAATAATCCGACCAAACAATTTGGCCAGCCAAGAATTAAGCCCATTAAAAATCCCAAGCGGATATCGCCGCCGCCAATCCAGCGGCCGCGCGAAATTAAATATTGCGCTAAAAAGAAACTACTGATAATTATAGCAGAAAAAATAAGTAGTGAGTAGTGAGTAGTGAGTAGTGAATAATTAAAATTATTTTTTAAAATTAACAGAAACGCCTGGGAAAATAAAACGACTATAATGGCAGGCAAAATAATTTTGTCCAAAATTAGTTGATATTTGAAATCATAAACAAAAATAATAATTAAAAAAGAAATGACAGCCCAGGAATAAAGAATTAAAAGAATAGAGGGATAGAAGAAGAGAGGAATTATAAATAAAATTCCAGCGGTAAATTCCACAAGCGGATACTGCCAGGAAATTTTTGTTTGGCAATTTTTACACCGGCCGTGTAAGAAAATAAAACTTGCCAAAGGAATATTTTCCAGCCAAGACAAAACATGGCCGCAGTTTTGACAGTGCGAACGGCCGCGGATAAATTTTTCTCCTGAATGCAATCTTAAAATAACCACATTTAAAAATGAGCCAACACAAGCGCCGAAAATAAAAATAAAGAGATAGATTAAGAACATAAAATTATTTTCCCTGCCATTCTGTTCTTTTTATCATAAAATCTTTTAGATAGCGGCTATCAGCATCACGATCATAAACAATGGCTTTTTGCAAATAATTATTGGTTAAATATTTTTGGTTCTGTTCTAAATAATAAGTAGCCAAGCGATAATAATAACGAGAGATAAGATCGCTCGCAGAAAGATTATTTCTCAAACGTTCATCATCAAGATTGCGCAAAGCAGGCAGCTGAAAATAATCTATTTTGTATTGCCGCATCTCAGCCAAAGAAGGAAAAATTTTATAAACATTGCCCAAGGAACGGCTCACAACTTTTTCTGGCAATAAATCGCTTATCACGGAAAAATCAGTATAAAGAGGTCTATTTTCAGATTTAGCCATAGCCAGCCCAAAAGTTAAAATTTTTTTCCTCCGTTCCTCTTGACTCATGGCTAAATATTCTTTATCAATAGTAAATTTTTCTTCGGGCCAGAGATCTAAATCAGTGAGCAAATAGATATCCGGCCTGATTTTTTCCACAGTCAAAGCGTAGACCAAACTAAAAATTTCTGTGTCATTGGCCATTGAGCCCCAGCCATAGTGAACCAAAATAGCATTTGTCTCAATGTTTTGAAGCATTGCATGAGTGTAATCATTAACTAACCAAAAATCGCTTTGATCATTTTTTCCATAATTCTTAACCAATAAATAAGCTGGCCAAATTAGAATAAAAATCAGGATTAAAATTTTCAAAATCAAAATATTTTTTAAAAACCTAAAAACAACTTTCTGCCATAAAAAAGCCGCGGCAATCGCAAGCCAAATAATCATAATTAAAAAACTGGGCAAATAGTAAAATTCATACAAATAATCATTCGTAAGTCCATAAGGAGCATTACGCAAAAAAATGATTAAAACATTGTTGCCTAAAAAAGCGAAAAATAAAAGCCAACCGATTTTGTAGTTTTTTTTAAACGACAACCAGATGCCAAGCACAGCCAAAACGCAAGGCACAAAATATAATTCGCGGACTAATGTTAAAACAAAAGCGCCGCTAAATCTTAATTTGCTTAACCAATTAAAACCAGAAGCAAAATCGCTGTATTGCGCCCGGCTAATATGCGCCCAAAAATTTTGCCAAGTATGCGGATGGCCCCAGTCAATGGCTGGTTTAAAATGGGACGCAAGGGGCAGATATAAATAAAGCGCCAATCCCAAAACAAAAAAACACAGAGATTTAAGTATTAGATCAGGGTTTTTCAAAATTTTTTTATCTACTAAAAACACGAAAATCAAAAAACCAGGCGCCATTAAAGCTATCATTTGGTGATTTGTTAAAGACAGCCCGAATAAAAACACGCTCCAAAGCAAATATTTATTTTCTTTTTTCTCTTGCCAAAGCAAAAGCAGATAAATAATTAAACTGACAAAAAACACATTCAAACTATAAACTTCCGCGACCACGCTGCTATTCCAGAATAAATTAATAAAAGCAAAAGTCAAACTTGCGCTAAAAGCAATTGATTTTAAAAAATATTTATTTGTCATTCCCGCGTGCGCGGGAATCCCAGCGCTTTTAGTAATTCCACGAGATCCCCGCTGGAGTTTACCCCGCACCACGATGCGGGGCGGGGATGACAATAAAAAGGCAGAAATGACAGAAGTGATAAACCAGTTTTTTAAAATTTCTGCGACTAAAAGATAAACCATGCTTACAGTCAAAGCGCTAAAAAACGCGCTCATTAAATTGATACGCCAAGCAACCGCGCCAAAAGGCAAATAGCTAAAAACATGGCCGAGTGTTGTCCATAATGGGTAACCAGACGGATGCGGCACTCCAAAATTTGCAGCTGCGGAAATCAGTTCTCCTGAATCATCAATGGAAACAGTTGGCGCCAGAGTCAAAATATAAACAAAAAAACTGATTAAAAAAACAGCTATTGCCCAAAACCAGTTAGTGCTGAAAATAATTTTAAGTTGTTTGAACATAACCAATTTTATTTTACCATTTTTTTTCACAAACAAAAACCGCCCCGAGTAGATCGGAAACGGTTTTAAGTGTTAAAAGTCAATTTTACAAGCCTGATGGGGAAGCTGTACGCAATCCTGACGCAAAACCACCAGTTGGTCCTTCTAGTGTATATGTCAGAGTATACGATGAATTTGTCGCTCCACCTGGTGATCGAACAATATAAGTATAAGTGGTTCCACCTGGCGTAGGATTTGTTGGAATCGTTGGCAAAAAAGTACCAAGTGTAACGCCAGTACAACCATTATTGGCGCCTGTAGTTAAAGTAGCTGGATATTGATTGCAATCATTTAAATACATTTCCAAAGCCGCCTGAACTTGTCTAATATCAGATATGCGCTTTGCGTCTCTTCCTTTTTGTCTGGCAGAATTCAAAGCAATCACAGCCACAGTTGAAAGCAAGCCAATAATCGCGATTACAACCAAAAGTTCAATTAAAGTAAAACCTTTTTTGTTTAGTTTCATAAATTTAAAATTTTAAAATAAAAAATTTTGTTTTTTTAATCGACCTTTGGATGCATCCAAATTATCCTTAAAAGGATATTGGTAATTAAAATTACTTATCCACACCTTTACATTTATTATACCACAAATCTATTTTTTTAGAGAGCCGAAGCTAAATTATACATAGGCATAATAATAGCGGCGACCATGACGCCAACTGCTAAACCCAAAACCAACATAATAATCGGCTCAATTAAGCTCACCAGATTAACGACCAGATTATCAATTTCTCGAGCATAAAAATCACTTAATTTACTCAGGACCACATCAAGCTTGCCTGTTTGTTCGCCCACGCTGACCATATAAGAAACCATCGGAGGCACATCTTTTGATTTAATAAGAACCGAAGCAATTTGATTACCCTCTTCCACTTCTTTGATTGTCCGCTCTAAAATATCGCGATAAACCCTGTTGCCCACCACTTCTGAAGTTATTTTTAATGCCTCAACCAAGTGAATGCCGCCGCTTGAAAGCGTGGCAAGACTTCTGGTAAAACGGACTAAATATATTTTTCTGAATAATTGGCCAAACACGGGAATTCTTAAAATAAAACTGTCCCAGAATCTTTTGCCGCCAGCTGTTCTTTTGCTGTAATGGATGCCAATCACGGCTCCGATGATTAAGATTAAAATAAGCCACCAATAACTTTTTAAAAAACCGCTGGTGCCAATCAAAATTTTAGTTGTCATGGGCAAAGTGCCGCCTGTTTCTGTTAAAATCGCGGTTAATTTTGGCACGACCACAATCATCATAACTAAGCCAACACCCACGAGCGCGCAAACAATAAAAATCGGATAAGTCATCGCGCCTTTGATTTTACTGATTAAATCATAATCTTTTTCCTGGCTATTGGCCAAATATTCCAAGACTTCATCTAATTGACCGGAAGTCTCGCCTGATTTAATCATAGCCACGAAAAAATCGCTAAAAACATTTGGATATTCAGCCATGGCATGAGACAGCCGCATACCGCCATCAACTTCATCAGCTAAAGCAGCCACTACATTTTGCAATCTGGGGTTGCTGGTTTGTTTGATTAAAATTCTGAGTGATTTAACAACCGGCACGCTAGCTTTTAACATCACGGCAAATTGCCGGGAAAAAACCACAATGTCTTTGGGCTTAATGCGGTTTAAAAAACTAAAACCAGCGCCTTTTTTAGACGCACTGTTTTTTAAAAGTTTGGGATTGATCAAAGTCAAATTTTTTTCATCCAAGAGACGCAAAACTTCGTCTTCACTTCCCGCTTCTACCGTGGCTTTGATTTTTTTCTGTTTGGCTTTGTCAAAAGCTTGGTATTCGTATAAGGGCATAGGATTAGATTAAAAAAATCATTTAGCATTCTCCTCATTGGGAATAAAAGACACATTAAACTCACAAAAATTTTTATCGATTTCTTCATTTTCAGGGCTTAATTTTATGCTTTGGTTTAAATAGCTTTCAAAGTTCTTCATGAACTCATCATCATACCAGCATACCCCCGCTGTTTGAACAATCAACCCCTCTTCTCTCACATCAATTATTTCTCTGTAATCGGTAAATCTGCACAAATTATCATCTTTCCCTATTATAACAATCTCCATAGATGCTATACCATCCGGAGAAGACGTAGCTTCTCTAAATCTCACGGGATTACAATGAGCAGCTGCGGCGATTAAACATGCCCTATTAGTACAATCAAATATTTTTTCAACTTCTAACTTGCCTTGCCCTGCAGGATTATAACCATTCTGTATCTCTTTTCCATCTAAATACCCATCACTGTCAGTATCTTTATTAGTATATGAAGTAAAATAAGTATATTCCCTAAAATCTATCAAACCATCTGCGTCAGAATCTTTAGTTATAAAATTTTTATCTTTTAACTTCACTAACTCCGCGATTGTTTGTTTTGAAGGAATATAGGTAGGAAGATTGTTGATATTACCCTGCTCTATTTGATTTAAATTTTCTTGATTTTTAAGATTACTTTGCAAATAATCTGCCAAAAACCCCATTGCAATAACAACCCCCAAAATACTTATTACAAAAAAAGAAATAATTTTATATAAAATATATCGCCACCAAGCATTAACTAATTGTTTATTATCAAGTTGATAAATTCTTTTAATGGTTATGAAAATTAGTGCAAATAAAATAATACCAATCAGAGAGTGGACTATATCATTTTGCTGTTCAGATAATATTTTTAAATTTAGTTTTAAATTTAAAAACAAACTTACAAAAAATACAACCAAAGCTGATAAAATTGCTCTACCCCAACTCTGAAATTGAAATTGCTTCTTCTTGGAAATAAACCTAAAAAATAGAATGTCCAACACAAACAGCACAAAAAACATAATGAGCCACATCCAAAAAACTCCGAATATCATTTTTTGAATAAGATCAAATGGATTCATAAAATTTTTCTTTTAATTAATTTATAATAAGATCCATTTTAACATTTTATTAACATATTTTAATATCATTTTTATTTAATGCTAAAAGGTTAACATGCTAATATAATTTATTCTTCCGCCATCTTGCGCTTTAATTCTTCCGGATCCTCGGTGTGTTTCATGGCCTGGTCTAAAGTGATCTGGCCTTTCCTCACAAACGCGGCCAAAGATTGCTCAAAAGAAATCATATTTTCTTCGCCTGAAGTGCGGATAATATTATTAACCTGATTTAATTTATTATTGATAATAGCCAAGCGCACTGCTTCGTTATTAAACATTATTTCCGGCACTAAAATTAACTGTCCGTTTTTGTCAGGCACTAATTTTTGGCAAATGACAACTTTGAGAGTGTTAGAAAAAATAATCTGGAAACGTTCCTTCTCGCTCTCATCAAAAAAAGAAAACATTTTTGTTAAAAAACTAACCACTGAATTAGCGCTCGTAACAGCCACGACCAAGCGGCCCTGTTCGGCTAATTCTAAAATAAGCATGGCTTCTTCTTTATTTTCAATTCTCGTGGCCACCACCACTTCCACATTTGCTTCCAAACAATCTTTAAGGCCGTCAATAAAACTCGGCGTATCGCGGCCAATTTCCCGTTGCTGGATAAGGCCCCGTTCATTGGCTAAAATAAATTCTATCGGCTCTTCCAGAGTAATAATTTTCATCTGCTTGATTTCATTCAGGTATTCAACCAATGACATCGCTGTTGTGGTTTTGCCAGCCTGAAAGTGCCCGGTAATAATCACTAATCCTTCAGTAATTTCAGCCACTTTATCAACTGAAGAAGGCAGGCCTAAATCTTTAAATTTTTTAATAGTCCCGGCAATATAATGCAAATCAGCGGCTAAACTGTTTTTTTGATAAAACAAATTAATCTTAAACCTTAAACCATTGGGAAAAGTATAGCCAAACATCAAAGCTCTTTTTTCTGACAAGTATATTTTTTGGGGTTCTGTAAGAATAGGTAAAATAATTTCTTCAATTTTTAAGCTGGTTAAAATTTCTTCACTGCCAGCCACTAACTCTTCGCCCACGCGCAAAATCGGCTGGGCCCCGGCCGAAAGATGCAAATCAGAAGCACCATGTTCCGGAATCAAAGCCAGCAAATTTTCAAATTGTATTTTATCAAAAGTGGACATAATTTTTTTTCTTAACAAAATTAATAACTTCTTCAGCAAAAGTAATTGCCTTTTTTGCTTCTTTTTTACCAGCCGGTGGATATTCTGTTAAAGGATATCTAGTAATCAAATAAAATTGACTTAAATAATTTACCTCGTCAACATAATCTAAAAAATCAGCTTCAATTTCAGAGCAAAGTTTTAATAACTTTACCAGGTCATGAATTTTGGGAAAACTATTTTTATGCAACACTAAAAATCCTTTCAGATATTTTTCCACAGCCTGCTGAACAATAAAACAAATCTGACCGTAATAAGCCTGAAAATCTTTAAAACTGGCCAAAGCGTATTTTAAATCTTCATCTGCTAATTTGAACCATTTTTCAGCTTGATATTTATTTTTTAGCTTCATATAATATTTGGCCGTTATTTATAATATTCATAATAAAAAAATCATTGGCCGATAAACTGCGGCTAATTTCTTTGGGTGTCATAACCAAAATATCAAAAGCAAAATCAGTGTCCATTAAATATTTCCGTACTTCTGGAATACGTTCATAATAATTCTGTTTGGTATTTTTTATCACCAATAAATCTAAATCAGAATCTTGATGATTTTTTCCAGAAGCATAACTGCCAAATAAAACCACTTTTTCTGGTTTATAGGCTTTTAATTTCTTTACAATAGATAATATTTTTTTTGACATAATAATTCATTTTACTGGTAAATTTATTGTAGCACATTTTATCTTTTAAAGCAAAAACAAAAATGACCTTCAAAAATCATGTGGGTCATTTTTGTATAATAAAATAAATCTTTTACCTCATAATACCTCTCTTTTTTTTTCTAATGACACGTAATTTTCTCCCCAAACTGGTCTGACCCATCTTAATCCTTCTGCTGAAATTACTTCTCTTACTCGGGCGTTTTTATTTGTTCTCGGGTCATTATAAACTTCCCACCCCAATTTATCTGTTTCTTTCTCAGCTGCAGTTATACCTTTAACTTTACTTTCTCTATCAACAGAGGAGCCGACATCATGAACGCGAATTAAAAATTCTGTTTCTTCATCACCATCGAATGGATTTTCGAAAAGCATCTTAGGCACATAAGATCCATAGCCATTTCTCTGATTAATTCTATGAAAAGGCTCTTTTGTTCGTTGACGCCAACTGTTTAATGAATATTCTATTTCTTTCTCCATTCTTTCTTGATTGGAAAGTTCCTTTATTTCTTTTTTTTGGTATGGTTGTGAAGCAAAAAATTCGGGATCTGAATTAAAATCAAAACCACCCACACTACCGAGAGAAAACCATTCTTCTGCAACCTTTTTCTCATCGATATAACAACTATTACCAATTTTCGCATCAAAAACTTTTTCCGATCCCTCTTGTTCATCTTTCAATTCCTGTACTCCTAAGAGCTTGGCTAACATATAGACATATGTCCAACTTCGATCTTTACCTGCATGTAATTGCAATGCAACTTTTTTTAGAATCGGCAAATCAATTTCAACAACATTGCTAATTGGTTTAACACAACCTCCGACTTTTTCTAAAAATTCCTTCTTACTCATATTTAACTTAAACCTTGATGCAATTTCAGAGAAATCAAAATTTTCTAATTGATCAATTTCATTTAAAATGTTTGCTATCATTTCCCTCTTTCTTTTATATAATTCTTGCGACTCATTTTTTTCAGGACTGACATCAATTTTTTCTTTTTCTGGTCTTGGTGATATCTCAATTTTTGACTCTTTCATAATTTTTTCCTTTTTTAATCATGATAAAATTCACTTTTATCAGGATTTTAATTAAATTT
>PFBP01000028.1 GCA_002778535.1 Candidatus Kuenenbacteria bacterium CG10_big_fil_rev_8_21_14_0_10_36_11 | reverse complement strand
AAGGATTAAGGTGGAATATTTTAATCATTCGCATTGTAAATTCACCGGCATTAAAGGTTTTGTCAGATTATACGAATATGCCCTAAAATGGACATATATGATCACTGACAAAGCCCAATACAAGGCCAAAGTATTAGTGTTCTGGGAAAAGTATGGCCTTGAGGCAACCATTGAAGCTTTTCCTGTTAAAAGGTCAACTCTTTTCCTTTGGAAAAAGAAAGTTAAAAAGGCCAATGGTTCTTTTGAATCCTTAAACGAACAGAAACGCGTTCCTAAGACAAAAAGGAAAAGAATCTGGTCTGAAACAATCATTAATGAAATTAAACGATTAAGATGGCAATATCCTAATTTAGGCAAAGACAAGATTTATCCTTTGTTATTAGAATTCTGTGTTTCTAATCACCTTGTTAAATGTCCTAAAATATCTACTATTGGTCGCTTGATTAAGGACTTAGGTGGTTTAAGAATCTTTCCTCAGAAGGTTTCTCATTTTGGCAAGATTAAGCCAATTAAGAGGATTAAGGTGTTAAGAAAACCCAAGGACTTTAAAGCAGAATACCCAGGACACTTAGTTGCCTTGGACACAGTGGAAAGGTTTGTTTCTGGGCTTAGACGTTATGTGATTACTTTTGAAGATCTTTACACCAGATTTGGCTTTGCCTGGGCCACTAAAAGCCATGCCAGTTTAGCTGCTAAAGAATTCTTTGATTATTGTTGTTTGGTTTTTCCATACCCAATGACTTTTGTCTTAACTGACAATGGCTCAGAGTTTAAGAAACATTTTAATCAGGAATTGTTAAAACTTCACTTAACGCACTACCACACATATCCCAGAACTCCAAAAATGAATTCACATTTAGAAAGATTCAATAGAACTATCCAAGAAGAATTTGTGGATTACCACACGCAGCTTTTAAAAGAACCAATTCAATTTAATCAATCCTTAATGGAATGGTTAATCTGGTATAACACTAAACGGCCGCACTTTGCTTTTCAAAACAAATTATCTCCATTACAATACATAATGTCATTAGAGAATCAAAAAATTAATCAGGAGTCCAAAGATGGGTGGACACATACACTATTTTGACTTTTTTTAAAATTCATGCTATACTATATTTAGTAAGCGCAATCTGTTTTCTTTTGAACAGATCAAAATAAAAACAAAAATGAACCATCCAAATACAGAATTGTATTTTTTTATTAGCCCGCAAATCGGCCGCTATATCCGTCTTTTTGTGGTTTTATCATTTGTTTTATTAGTGGCGGCTTTAGTTTTTGCCTAAGATAAAAAAACACAATTCATCCCGCTTCTGGCGGAATAAACCAAAGCCACAGGCGTTTTAGTTTTAAACTAACGCATTAAAAATAACATGGCCAAGGTGGTGTTAAAATAAAAGATAAAAGCTCGGGACAAACATCGGAGCTGATGTACTTTAAAACAAAAACACAAACAAAAAGCACGCGGTTAATTTCCGGGTGTTTTTTATGTAATGCTAATAGGTGCAAATGTTGCTAATAATCTTTTTTGTGTTAATATGTTAAAATGCTAAAATGTTATTATGACTTATCATTTGATTACCTTTGGTTGCCAGATGAATTATTCTGATTCAGAACGGATTGACTCTGTTTTTGAAAATATGAATATAAAATCTGCCGAAAAAAACAAAGCGGATATTTTAATTTTTAATTTATGTTCGGTGCGCCAGCGGGCAGTTGATAAAGTCTGGGGAATGTTGAAAAACATAAAAACACAAAAGCACAGAAAACACCCCTCAGCTTCGCTCGGGACAGGCAAAAGCACAGAAAACACAAAAATAAAAAAAATAATAATTATTCTCACTGGCTGTATTTTGCCTGCTGACAAAGATAAATTGAAAGATAAAGTAGATTTGATATTGGATATAAAAAATTTAGTATCCTGGCCAAATATTATTAGAGATTATTTTTTTACGAATTACAAATTACGAATTACAAATTACGAACCCTTTAAAAGTTATTTTTCTATTACTCCCAAACATTCTTCGCCTTTTACTGCCTATATCCCGATTATGACCGGCTGTGATAATTTTTGTTCTTATTGCGCTGTGCCATATACTCGCGGAAAAGAATACTCGCGGCCAGCAGAAGAAATTTTAAAAGAGGTGAACAAATTATGTGTTCAAGGATATAGAGAAATAATTCTGCTTGGACAAAATGTTAATTCGTATCAATCTTTTATGTCATTCCCGCCCCCGATCGTGGTCGAGGGCAGGCTCCAGCGGGAATCTCCTGGAACCAGCAATTGCTTATTCGCTGGGATCCCCGCTTGCGCGGTGATGACAAAAGATGATGTTGTTAATTTCCCTATTCTTCTTAAACTCATTGATTCCATTCCCGGCAACTATTGGCTCTCATTTCTCACTTCGCATCCGAAAGATATGTCAGAAGAATTAATAAATTGTTTTAAAGAATGTAAACATTTAATGCCATATCTTCATTTGCCTCTGCAGTCTGGCTCGGATAAAACTTTGAAAGCCATGAATAGAAAGTATACTGCGGAGCAATATGTAAAACTTATTCACAAAATTCGTAAACGATTCGTTAATAATTCGTATATTGCTATTTCAACAGATATAATCGTCGGCTTTCCTGGCGAAACAAAAAAAGATTTTGAAGCCACCGCGGCTCTTATGAAAAAGATAAAATTTGATATGGCTTATCTGGCAGAATATTCGCCCCGGCCTGGCACAGCCGCGGCTAAATTAAAAGATAATGTGTCCAGTGCGGAAAAAATAAAGCGCAAAAATTATCTGAATGAAATTTTAAAAAAAACAGCATTGGAAAATAATCAAAAATTAGTCGGCCAAACCATAAGTATTCTGGCGGAATCAATCAAAGATAATTTTGCTTTTGGTCGGACAAATATGATGAAAAATGTTAGAATAAAATTAGATACAAAAAGCACAGAAAGTATAAAAACACAGAAAATACTTATTGGTCAGTTTGTTAAAATTAAAATAATTAAAGCTGGGCCTTGGGGGCTGGAAGGAGAAATGGTTAAAAAGTAATCAGTAATCCGTAATTTGTAATTGGTAAAAATAAAAACGCCATTCAGATTTTTCAATCTAGAACAGCGTAAATAACGTGTTTTTTTCAAAGTAAAACTTGCTGAAATGTATGTTTTGCAGAACAGATAAAAATCGCCGCGGTCATCTTCAGGGTATCGTTGGAATTTAATTCCAAAGTTTTTTTATGGGCAATATAATATGGTCATAATATCTTGGTTGCCAGGAGAAATTAAGGCGAGGAAAATTTATTATTCAAATCTTTCTAACAATCTTTTGTTCTTTGTAAATCTCCAATTGGTCATTTTCCTCTGCTTCGTTAAAGCCCTCAATTTTCAAACCAGCTTCTTGGTCTGCCACCACTTCGGTCATAGTTTGCCGTCCGGATTGCAGTTCGGCCAAAGTTGCTTTGCCCATTAGTTCGTTGTTTCTTATGATTTTTATTTTGCAGTCTTTAGTAATTTTGCCTGCAGTTATTTTTGCGCCGATAATCTGGGTTTTTTTTTCAGTGCGGAAAATTTTTAATACTTTGGCCTGGCCAATTACTTCCTCAATTATTTCTTCTTTAATATTTTTTTTCATTTCTTCCTTAATAAAATCAATCAACTCGTAAATAATTTTCGCGGTTTTAATTACAACTTTTTGTTCCAGAGCCGCTTGTTCAGCTGCGGGGTTTGGCTTGACATTAAAACCTAAAATCAATGCGTTTTGGGCCGCGGCGCGCTCAATTTCTACCGCGGTAATATTGCCAAGAGTGGCTTGCACAATATTAATTACTAAATCAGGCAAATTAAGGTTTACTAAAGATTCAACAATGGCTTCCAGAGAACCCAAAACATCTGCTTTTAGAATAATATTAATTTTTTGCACATTTTCTTTTTCACCAACTTGGCCATTAACTGGATTTTTCTGTTCATTCATGAGGTGTTTACTGGTATTGATAAAAGCAGGCGCTTTATAATTTTTAAACTTTTTTTGTTCTTTTTTAAATTCTTTCTGGTCTGTAAGAACCTGCAAAATTTCACCAACCTCAGGCGTGGCCTTCAGTCCAACTATTTTAACTGGCGTTGAAGGCAAGGCAATGGCTACATTTTTGCCGCGCCAATCTTTAATGGTTCTGATTTTTCCAAAGGCAGATCCTATTTTAACGCTATCGCTGATTTTTAAGGTGCCGGTTTGGACTAAAACTGTCGCGACCGGGCCCTCACCTTTATCCAAATGTGCTTCAATAATTGTGCCGATGGCGTTTCTCTTGGGATTGGCAACAATTTTTTCCTTTTCCATTTCATAAACCAAAAGCAAATTTTCCAATAAAAGATCAATATTCGTTTTTTGTTTGGCCGAGATTGGCACGCAAATCGTCTCCCCACCCCAGTCTTCTGGGGTGAGGCCGATTTCGGCCAGTCCTGATTTTATTTTATCTAAATTAGCTTCTGGCTTATCAATTTTATTTATTGCCACGACCATAGGTAAGTTTGCTGACCGAATATGTGAAATAGCTTCTATTGTTTGAGGCATAATGCCATCATCAGCTGCCACAACTAAAATCGCAATATCAGCGACCTGGGCTCCGCGCGAGCGCATGGCAGAAAAAGCTTCATGGCCGGGAGTATCAATGAAGGTGATGGATTGATCATTTTTTTTTGTTTGGTAAGCGCCAATATGCTGGGTAATGCCGCCAGCTTCCGCATCAACCAAGTTGGTTTCTCTGATTGCGTCCAAAAGTTTTGTTTTGCCATGGTCAACATGGCCCATGACAACTACTACTGGCGGCCTAGGCACCATATTTTTTGGATCATCAATAAAATATTCAGCTCGTGTTTGGCCGGTTTCAATTAAATTATTTTTTTCACCAATATTTTTTTCAACAGAGAAACCAAGATCATCGGCAATAATGGAAGCAGTTTCAAAATCAATTTTTTGGTTTAAAGAAGCCATGACACCATTTTTCATCAGTTCTAAAATAAGTTTGGTGATAGGCAAATTCATCTGATTGGCCAAATCTTTAACGACAATTGTTTCACCGACAGATATTTTCGCATGCTGATTTTTAGCGCCAGCTGGAGTTGATGTTTCTAAATCAAGATAATTCTTTCTTACTGTTAGATTTTCTCCGCCAGATAGCTGATTATTTTTTAATTTAGCCAACATTTTTTCTTTGATAATAGGATTATTCAACTGCTCAATAATTTTTACAGCAGTCCGACCGTCTACTTGAATGGCTTTTTGCCCCACATCAAAACCAAGCTCCGGGATAATCAGCTTTAATTCTTGGACAGGAATTTTAACTTGGCGGGAAAGTTCAGAAATGTTCATGTGAGTTTTGTTTTTTTTTCGTTGCTCTTTTATTTTACTCTATTATGTGATTTCGGTCAATTATTTGACACGGAGCGTTCTCTGGATTATGATATATTAATTTATATGGCTTTGACTTCTGATCAACAATTCAAAGAATTAATCACTAAGGCCGAACATGTTTTGATAACTTTTCGGAAAAATTATACTGGCGATGCTTTAGCTTCGGCCTTGGCTTTAGCCAGATTTTTGTCTGGGCTTAATAAAAAATGCACTATTGTTGCTGATGATTTTAAAATGGCGCCTGAATTTTCTTTTTTGCCAAACATTTATTCGGTGGCCAATTCATTAGAGCATTTGCGCCATTTTTTGATTGAAGTTAATCTGGCTGGAAAAAAAGTGAGCGAATTTTTTTATGATGTTAATAATGATAAAATGATGATTTATTTATTGCCGGAAAAAGGGGAATTCAAACCCGAAGACGCAGTAGCGCGGCATACTGGTTATCGTTTTGATTTGATTATCACTTTGGACGCGCCTGATTTAGAATCTTTGGGCAAAGTTTACAGTCAAGAGCCTGATTTTTTCTTTCAAACGACTATTGTTAATATTGATCATAATTTAAACAATGAAAACTATGGCCAGTTGAATTTAGTTGATCCAAATAAAAGTTCAGTTGCTGAAATAATTTATGATTTGATAAACAACTGGCAAAGATCTTTGGTTGACGCGGAATTGGCCACGATTATTTTAGCGGGCATGATCCATAAAACGCAAAGTTTCCGTTTGCCAAATTTAGCGCCCAAAACCTTGGCAATTACTTCTGATTTGATTGACCTCGGAGCGGACAGGGAAAAAATTGTGGCGAATTTTTATTGCACAAAAAAAATAGCTACTTTAAAATTATGGGGCAGAGTTTTAGCCCGTCTGCAATTAGATCAATCACTGAAGCTGGCATGGGCATCTGTGCCTTACACTGATTTTGTCAAAACTGGCGCGAGTCCGGAAGATCTTAATGGTTTGGCTGAGGAAATGATTTTAAATACGCCGCAAACTGAAATTTTTGTTTTGCTTTATGAAACAGCGGTTGGCAATATTTTTGGAAGTTTGCATACCAAACATCATGACGCTAAATGGTTGTTAAATAATTTTGGGGGAGAGGGCACCAAAGAAAAAGCAGTGTTTGAACTGCCTGATAAAATTTTAACTGAGGCGGAGATGAAGGTGGTAAATGAGATTAGGAAGAAAATTGTTGGTTAGGAAATTTTAAGGATTTAAGGGAAAATGAGTCAATACAATAATTGTGACAAACCAGCAAATTTTTGCTGGTTTTTATTTTTCACTTAAAATGCTAAAATTAAGTTATGGCACAAGAAATTAAAAAGGCAATTATTGCGACTTTGGCTTATTTTGATATTTTTGATTTTCCTCTTAAACAAGAAGAAATTTGGCAATGGTTATTTAGCGAACAACGCCCCATAGACAGGAAAGATTTTTTAGGGATTTTGGGGTTTTTAGGGGAGGAGGGTGTAGTGGTGGAGAAAGATGGATTTTATTTTTTTCCTGGTAGGGAAAATATTTTAGCTGTGCGGGAGCAAAGGAGTGAAATTTCTGAACAGAAAATAAAAAAAGCTAAAAGACTGGTGAGATGGTGGCTAAAACATGTTCCGTGGATTAAGGCAATATTTTTAACAAATTCAGCCAGTTATCATAACGCATTAGAAAATTCAGATATTGATTTATTTATTATCGCGCAGAAAAATCGTTTGTGGCTGACAAGATTTTTGGCTGTTCTGCCTTTGAAAATATTAAATTTGCGGCCGACAAAAAATAACAAAAAAGATAAATTTTGTTTAAGCTATTTTGTGAGCAAGGATAATCTGAATTTGGAAAAATACGAACTGGTTAAAGATTTTCCGATTTTGGTTTATTGGTCTACTTTTTATTTATTTTTGTCTGGCAATGATGATTGGCAGAAAAAGTTTTGGCAGGCAAATGAATGGATAAAAAAATATCTGCCAAATTTTAGATGCGAATGGAAAGGCGAATTAGATGCGAATGGAAAGGCGAATATTAATAGCGAGGATATTTTTTTAAATGTAGAGGAAATTAGTGGCAGTGGATTAGTTGATTGGATGGAGCGTTGGCTGAAAAAATTTCAACTTTGGTATTTGCCTCAGGAATTAAAAAAGGCAGTTTATGAAGAAGAAAATAATAGCGTTTATTTAAATGATAAGATTATCAAGTTACATTTAGAAAGTAAAATAAAAGGAAAAGAAATTTGGGAAAAGTGGAGAGAAAGAATGCATTAAGAAATTGAGAAATTAAGGAAAAGTAATAACGGGATCCCTCGTCCCGATTTTATCTGGACTCAGGATAAATTTTGCTATGCAAAATTTAATTTATTTATTCGTGTTTCTTTTGCCTTGGCAGACAAGGTGGATTTTTTACGATCCAAAAATTAATGGCGAGGTGTGGGAATATGGCAGGATGTCGCTGTATGGGTTTGATGTGGTATTTATAATTTTAATATTTGTCTACCTTGCAAGTTTATTTATGAAATTGTTCTATGTCAGACAAAAAAACGGACTTAGCATAGTAATCAAATTGCCTTTTGTCATTCCAGCGAAAGCTGGAATCCAGAAAAGGATTTTAAAATTTTTTTGTCTGGATCCTGATTTGCATCAGGATGACAAAAAAGAAGGTCAGGACGGCAAAGAAGAAGATACTGAAGACAGAAATAGAAAGGTAAAAATTTATTTTTTTATATTTTTATATTCTTTTATTTTTATTATTTTAAATATTATCTTTTCACAAAATAAAATTCTCTCTTTATACTGGTGGCTGAGGATAGGGGAGATTTTGGGGTTATTATGGATTTTAAGCCGAGTAAATTTTTTAAAAATTAAATTGGCTTGGGCATTTATTTTAAGTATGGTTTTGTCCAGTGGTTTGGGTGTTTATCAATTTTTAACGCAGAACATGTTTGCCAGCAAATGGCTTGGTATTGCTATTCATAAAGCCAGTGATTTGGGCGCGAGCGTGGTAGAAATTTCCAATGGTGAGAGATTTTTACGCGCTTATGGCTCTTTGCCGCACCCAAATGTATTGGCTGGATTTATTATAGTAACGATAATTTTGTTGGTATGGATAATGGAAAATTCAAAATTAAAAAATTTTCTGGATTCCCGCTTTAACTTGCCATTTAGGCCACTTAAAGCTCGCGGGAATGACAAAAAGAAAGATGTGGATGACAAAAAAGAATTATTTTATTACCTTATTGCCTTATTACTTATTATTGCTTTATTTTTTACTTTCTCACGAGCCGCTTGGCTGGTATTTTTATTAGTTATGAGTTATTGGTTATTGGTTGATTTTAAAAAAAATTGGAAAAAGGTTTTAGGAATTTTAGGGATTTTAGGGACGTTAGGGGTTTTGTATTGGCCATTAGTGCAGACAAGATTGGGATTAAGCCAAGCACCATTAAGATTAGAAATGCAATCTGTTTCAGAAAGAGTTAGTAATTATGGGGAGGCGTGGCAGATTATAAAAAACAATTCTGTGGTTGGCGTTGGTTTGGGTAATTACACATTAGCTTTGCAAAAAAATAATCCAGGCTTGCCCGGCTTCAAATATCAGCCCGTGCACAATGTCTTGATTTTGGCTTGGGCAGAGTTGGGGGTTTTAGGGTGGTTTGGGGTTTTAGGGTGGTTTGGGGTTTTGATAAAAAATTTAAAAAGAAAAAATAATTTTATTTTTTTTGTATTTTCGTGTTTTTGTATTTTTGTGTTATTATGCGCGGATCATTTTTGGTGGACATTGCCAAGTGGAATGATTTTAATTTTAGGAGGTTTGGGGATTTTGGGAAAAAGATCAGAGGAGTAAGTGAAAAATAAGGCAACAATTTTAGGCTGGGTTTTAAAACCCAGCCTATTTTATTTGTCTTGACAAAAATTTTTATACTATTATAATATGATAATAGTGCAGTAATTACCACTCTTGACAACTGAGTGCTAACAAAAGTATAATACAACAAATTAAACTAATTCTTGTAGATAATTAAAATTAGCAAGAATTTGTATCTGAAAAATATGCTTAAACCTTTAACAGACCATTTATTGGTCAAACCTCTTAAAGAAGGGGCAAAAGCTGGCATTATTGTGCCAGAAACAGAAAAAGAAAAGCCAGAGCGCGGTGAAGTCGTGGCTGTCGGTCCTGGCAGAATTTTAGACAATGGCAATCGTCTGCCAATGTCAATCAAGGTCGGCGATAAAATTTTATTCAGAAAATACGCACCAGACGAGTTTAAAATTGACGGGGATGCCTTTTTGATTTTAAGCGAATCTGATGTAATTGGAATAATTAATTAACTTTTTTCTGTCATTCCGACTGGTCTATAAGATTGTTAGGAATGGAGGAATCTAAAAAATAAAGATTTATACCTCGGCTCAAAACAACCAAAAAGGCCGCTTGGGATGACAAAAAAGACAAATATGTCAAAACAAATTCTTTATAACGAACAAGCGCGCCAGGCTGTTAAAGCAGGCGTGGACAAATTAGCTAATGCTGTCAAGGTAACTTTGGGCCCTAAGGGACGCAATGTTATTTTAGGCGAGGCGTATGGCGCGCCGACTATTACCAAAGACGGCGTAACAGTGGCTAAAGAAATTGAATTGGAAGATAAATACGAAAATATTGGTGCAGAATTAGTCAAAGAAGTGGCTTCAAAAACAAATGATGTGGCTGGCGATGGCACCACGACTGCGACTTTACTCGCGCAGTCAATGATTACCGAAGGCTTAAAAAATGTAGCAGCTGGGGCTGACCCTTTAGCTATTAAGCGTGGATTGGAAAAAGGCGTGGAAGCAGTGGTAAAAGAATTGCAGGAAAAAATTTCTCAGCCGGTGCAGGGCAAAGAAGACATCGCGCATGTGGCTGCGATTTCTGCCAATGACAGAGAGATTGGAGAATTGATAGCCGAGGTTATGTCTGGCATTGGAAAAGACGGCGTGGTAACTGTGGAAGAATCCCAGGAATTTGGTTTGAAAAAAGAATTAGTAGAAGGCATGCAATTTGATCAAGGTTATGTTTCTCCTTATATGGTTACTGACACGGGCAGAATGGAAGCAGTCTTGGAAGATCCTTTAATTTTAGTCACTGATTATAAAATTTCTTCAGTGGAAGATATCAGGCCGATTTTGGAGAAAATGTTGCAAATAGGCAAAAAACAAATCGTGATTGTGGCTGATCAGATTGAAGGCGTGGCTTTGACAACTTTGGTTTTAAATAAATTGCAAGGCATGTTTACCGCTTTGGCTGTTAAAGCGCCAGGATTTGGCGATCGCAAAAAAGAAATGTTGCAGGATATTGCAACAATTACCGGCGCGCGCGTTATTTCAGAAGAAGTGGGTTTGAAGTTGGATAAAATAGAAATGACTGACCTTGGCCAGGCAAGAAAAGTTGTATCAACAAAAGAAGCCACGACAATTGTGGAAGGCAAAGGCAAGCAAGAGGAAATAAAAGTCAGAGCAGAGCAGATTAAAAAACAATTAGATGCAACAACTTCCAGTTTTGATAAAGAAAAATTACAGGAAAGATTGGCCAAACTGACAGGCGGGGTAGCAGTTTTAAAAGTAGGCGCGGCTACGGAAACTGAAATGAAAGAAAAGAAACACAGAATTGAAGACGCGCTTTCAGCCACAAGAGCAGCTGTTGAAGAAGGCATTGTGGTGGGCGGAGGAGTGGCATTGCTCCGCGCTTTAAATGTTTTAGCCCAAATAGATGTGACAGATGAAGAAAGAGTGGGCGTAAAAATTTTGGCGCAGGCTTTAGAAGCGCCCATAAAACAGATTGCTATGAACGCTGGCAAAGATGGTGCTGTCGTGGCTGAAGAAGTAAAAAAGCATACGGGCGGATTTGGGTATAATGCGGAGAAAAATAAATATGAAGATTTGGTTCAAGCCGGCATTATTGACCCGACTAAAGTGACTCGTTTTGCTTTGCAAAACGCGGCTTCAATAGCGGCTTTAATTTTAACCACGGAAGCAATCGTGGCCGAATTGCCAAAAAAAGAAGAAGAACACAATCATGGCATGAACAGGGGAATGGAATATTAAGAAGTAATAAAGTAATAGAGGAAAAAGAAAATAAAATAAATTTTATTTGTAGAGACGCAGCATAACCGCGTCTCTATTGTTTTTGTTTTTTTAGAATGAGTGTGATAGAATAAAATTAAGAGAAATATTTTGTAAATTAATCAATGGGATCCCTCGGCCGATATTCATCGGCCTCAGGATGACAACCGCAAAAAGCATATGAATAATTTTTCTGAAATCAAAAGGCCAAATTCTAATTTTAATCAATCTGGTAATTTGATACCAGACAGAATAAAAATTGAACCGCAGAAATTTCAATCACCCAGGCAATCAATTGAGCGATTTTCAAAAAGCAAAGGCATATTATTTTTTTCAGGGTGTTTAGTAATTGCTGTTGTGGCGCTGATCATTATGTATTTTGCTGGCGTTTTTAAGAGTTATGATTTAGATGAAAGCAAGGGTGAATGGCAGGCGATATTTTTAACCAATGGCGAAGTATATTTTGGCAAGGTAGCGCGCGTGAATAAAGAAGTTGTGATGATGCAAAATATTTTTTATCTGCAAAATAAAGAAGCTTTGCAACAGGGCGCTTTAACTAAAACACAAACAGGAGATGTGGCTTTGATAAAATTGGGCAATGAATTGCATGGGCCTATGGATGAAATGCGCGTTAACAGAAACCAGGTGCTTTTTATTGAAGATATGAAAGCAGATTCTAAGATTGTAAAAGCCATTATGGATTATATAAAAAAATAATGGCTAAAATATGGTAATATCGGATAAAAATCAGGTAAAAAAGAAAGATTTTAGAGTTTTTAGCGCGTTTGGTTAAGATAGTAAATTATTGATTATTATGAATTATATTACGCACACAAATTCTTAATTATTGACTGGCTGTAAATTACAAAAAAATAATTATTTTAAATTAAAAAACAGAGAGCTTGGCTTATCTTAGCCCAAGCTCTTTTTATTTTTTATTATTTTTTTAACATTGATCAAGTGGTCAAAAATTAGTTTATTTAATGATAGATTATTTTTAGCCAATATCGGTTAGCAGATTATTCGTGTGCATAATAAAGAATGCCTGTGTGCAGAAATAAAATTATGGTATTTTGGCAATTTGAGAAATGGGGCAACGTGTGCAAAACAAGAATGATTTATGAAAATAATTAACCACCCCGAGCCGATGTTCATCGGCTCACCCCTCCTTGAAAAGGAGGGGATAAATTTGTCCTCCCCTTACGAAGGGGAGGTGTTCCGAAGGAACAGAGGGGTTAATTAAAACATTTTTATATTTTTTTATAGATATTATTAAGCCGGCGATTAAGCGTAGTGCGATCTAAATTCTCTTCAAAGCCGCAAAGTTGGCGCAGGTCCTTATTTTGTTCTAAAAGCTCCCAAATAGCCTTGATATTTTTGATATTTAAAACATACATTAAAACATAGATTTTGAAAATGCAAAAATCATCATAAACTTTGTTGCGGCCAGGATTGCCAGCATGACTGTTTTTTGACTTAAAAGTAATTGTCAGGCTGTAAATTTTATTAATTAATTTAAGGAGTTTTTTAGCTTTAGCAATAGGCATAGGATTATAAGTATGTGTCCTGTTAATTATCTCGCTAAGTTGTGATAATAACTATTATAGATTATAGCATAGAAAGCCATATCGGATAAGTGAAAATGTTGGATTAACAAATAGCAAAGTCCATATAAAATGCAAATGTTCAATAAACGCAATAAAATGGCTTTGTTAATGATTAGCAAATAAATAAACATTATCGGATTATGAAAATTTGTTGACAAAAAAGTTTTTTGGGTGTATAATGATTATGTGATAATACGATATTAGCCTGTGGATAAAGTAACATGAGAATAAAGACAGACAGAAAGCGGATATAATGCTAATGAAAATATTAATTTATAATTTGTAAATTTAATAGAAATATAATAACGGCACCCACGATTTAATTGTTATCAGGCGCAACTGATAATAATTAAAAAACTCCTCTATGAAATTAGAGGAGTAGAAATAATAACGGCACCCACGGCAAGAAGAAAAAATATTAAGGAAAGCGCGAATTATTTTTTAATGTTTTTTATTTTCTCGCGTGGGTGCTTTAATTATAGCATATTTTGATTAGTTTGTTAAGTTTAAGTTAATGATTATATAATGTGAAATAAAATAATGCACGAATTTGGATAAAATTTTCCCATGCTCAAAGGAAAAAACAAAACCCATGCTCGCTTGGGCGATAAAACACCCAAGTCAAAAAATCAGCTCGCTCATAGCGATGGTTTTATTAGTTTGGCTGAAGCCTCTGGGCTATGCACTTACTCGCAAGAATATCTTTCGCTTTTAGTCAGAAAAAAATTACTTCAAGGAGAAAAATTTGGGCGCAACTGGTTCACTAAAAAAGAATGGCTGGAAAAATATGTGTTGGAGCATCCAATTGACAAGCACGGTTATGTCAAAGGCGAACTTTTGGAAGAGAAAATTTTTAAAGAAAAAATTGTTGAAAGCAGGGTTAATAAAAATTTAAGGATTTTATTTAAAGATTTTTCAGTTTGGTTGAAAAATTTTTTTATTAACAAAAAAAATCTATTGATTCAGAAGGTTGCATATAGTGTAAATAATTTATTAAACTTATTGCGCGCCTGCCCAGCTAAAACGCAAAAGATAATTACGACAGTTATTTGCCATGTGAAAGAAAGCTTGCCCATATTTTTTGTTTGGAAAAAATTATTAGCCAAACAAATTTTTGAAAAAGTATTAGTGATGGCTATAATTTTTTCTTTAGTGGCCACGACAGCTGGCGCAGAATTTTTTCCAGAACATATCTTGAAAGCGGTCGTGTTGTTAGAAAATACTGGAAAAGTTTCCAATCAAATGTTATTTACCAGCACTGATTGGGTTAATAAAAAATTGGGCTTAGGAAAAATTATTGAAAGCGCGGCTGTGGCTTCAGAAAATTTTTCTGCGACCACGAGCTATGTTGTCAGAATAATTGTTAATGGCAATGCTTCCGGCAGTTTAGAAAAAGCAACTGATAAAACAGGCGGGATAGTGGCCGGTGTTAAAGTGACGCAGAAAAAGTCAGGCCAAAATTTTTTAACAATACTTTCAGGAGCTGGAGAAAAAATTTCTAATGTTTTGGCCAGAAACAACAGAGTAGAAAATTTAGAATGGCTGGCAGTGTTTATAAAAGCGCAGCAAGTTTTCAGCCAGATAAAAAATTTAGCTTTTAATTTTTTGCACCTGCCAGATGACAGCGAAAGAATTTTGGTTAAGGCAACTGAAAAATTTAGCCAGATAAAAATTTTCAGCTGGTTAAAAAGTTTGAATAAGAACAGCGAACAATTTTCACGCCTGGCTTTGAGCCAAAGCAGTTTTGCAGCTGGCGCCACGCAATTAGCCGCGGCTAAGATTTTTAGAGTGACTGAAAGAATTTCTAATTTTGTCGCACGAAATATTTTTAATCCGATCGCTGATTTAGGCCATAGACTGGGTAATGGCGTAGTGTATGTGGCAAAAAGTTTAGGCTTTAAAATTGGAGATAAGAATAATGCTTGGCTGGCGCGTGAATTGATTACGCAGAATTTAATTAAAAATTTAGCTGGACGGAAGAATGTGCAGGTGGTTAAGGAGTTCGGAGAAGTGAAAGAGATTGTCAGAGAAATTCAAAACGGAGAAAAAATTATTGTGCTCAAAGGTGAAAAAGGAGAAAAAGGAGATACGGGCGAGAAAGGAGAGAAAGGCGAAGCAGGGCCATCGGGCGCGTCTGGCAATTCTGGAAATATTAATGGCGGCACAACCATTATCAACAATGTCTATAATATCGCGCCGGGGAGCGAAGCAAAAGACGGGGCTGGCTCTGCTTTTGCCGCCAAATATTTAGGCGCGAGCGAACTTTCTGTTTCTGGCCAAACCACGCTTAATACTTTGAGTGTGTCTGGCGCGGCTGATTTTAATAACAAAGTAACAGTAGCTGGCAATCTGCAAGGCGGCAATGTGATCAGCGCCGGTTATCTAAAAGTGGGTTCTGGAGATCAAAATTGGCCATTAACAGCTGGTAATGCTTATTTAGCTGGCAATTTAGAAACTGATGGTTCACTAAAAATTGACGCAGCCACAACCACTGACCCGGCTGTTTGGATTACTGCCAATCCTGTGGCTGAAAGTTCTTTGGCGCTTTTAACTTTGGGCCCGAATAAAATTTCTGCTGGTTCGTCTAATGGCACATTCATCGGCGCCAACCCGACGACATTTTCCGGAGATTTTATTAATTTTCAAGTGGCTGATGTTTCTAAATTTAAAGTAGACAAAGACGGCAATATTGTGACGGCCGGCACTGCTTCGCATTCAGGCACAATGTTAGTTGAAGCAACGTCAACTCCGCAATTAACGGTTCGTTATGACACTGACCATCAATGGCAGTCCTCGGTTGACAATAAAGGCAATTTAACTTTTGATTTAACTTCGGCCACAAACACGCCGGAAATTTCGTTTCTTGACCCGTTCAATATCTCCACTTCAACTTCAGTTGATGTTTTTAACATCACTGCTTCCACTACGGAAAATATTTTAGATATTAAAAGTTCTTCCACTGATTATTTGGTGAAATTTGATCAAATGGGTGCGGGTGGAATTTTTGATTGGCAAAAAAACGAAGCAAGCGTTTTGTCATTATCTAACGAAGGAGTTTTGACTTTACAAAATGCTTCTTCAACAAATAGCATTATTTCTGTTCTTGCTTCTTCAACAGCGCCATTGGCAATTTTTAATCAGACAGGCGCTGGCTCTGTTTTTAGGTTTGATTCTGCGCCAGCTGCTTCTTCCACCATCGCGCTTTTGCAGATGACAACTAATCCAATGGCCGCTGGTTCTTCCGCAGGCACATTTATTGCGGCAAATCCGCAAAGTTTTTCTGGTAATTTTTTGGATTTTCAAATTGCTGGCGCCAGATATTTTTCATTAGCATCTGATGGTGATATTTTTTCACGCGGCGGAATTTTAATGCAAGTCAATTCCACCACTGCTTTATCAATCCGCGATGCAAATGACGCGACTCATTTTGTGATTGACACTACACGCGGTCATTATGGTTTTGCCACTTCTTCGCCTGCTGACGGTTATGGTTTAACAATCGCTACCTCAACTTTGCAATACGGAGATTGGTATAATTATGGCAATGCAACCAGTTCCGGAGTTTTCACTGCTAACACGCAAATCAAAATCGCCACTTCCACGACTGATAGTAATTATAAACTTGGCGTGGCTGGCGCAGTCTATATTGCTGGTGATTTATATGGTCAAGGCAATGCCACGACCACTGGCACCCAGATTATCTCTGGACAACTTGGCATTGCCACCACTACTTTGCCTTATGCTTTGAATGTGGCTGGATCTGGCTATCTGACTGGCAATTTTTATGTTGGCGGCAATTCTGTTTTTACAGGCGGTTCATCCTTTAATTCTGTCACTACGACTGACACGGCTTATATTGGCGGTAATTTAACGGTGGTCGGAGTTTCTGATCTGCAAGGCAATGTTTCTGATTCATTAGGCGATTTTACTATTGCCGATAATTTAATTGTCAATGGCAATGCGACTACGACTGGTAAATTGATTTTAGGCACCACTACTTTTGCCGCCCCGACTAATACTTTATCTGTGATTGGCAATTCTTATACGCAAGGCAATGCCACAACCACTGGTTCAATGTATATTGGTAATGATTTGACCGTGGCCAATTCAACCGTGCTTGGCACCAGTATTTCCAATACTTTGACAGTTAATAATTATGTGGCGTCAAGTTTAGTTCCGCAAAGCAATAGTTATAATTTGGGCTCAACTGGCAATAGATGGGGCACGATTTATGGCGATACAATCAACGCCAGCAACATTATTGCCAATGCCACAGAAATCGGCGGCACCAAAGCCACTGATTTTACAATCAATTCTGATAATGCCACAGAGGATACAGAAGATATGTCAGTGACTTTCAAACGAGGTCTGCCAGTGACGAATGCTGTTTTTGGCTGGGATGCTTCGGTGCATCAATTTACCATGAATTTTCCACTCTGGGTTGAAGGCACAGATACTGGCGGCGTAGCTTCTTCCACCATTACGGTTAAATCAGGCGCGAATCAAGGCATTGCAAATTTATTTAAACTTTTAGATGTTTCTAACAATGTTCTTGCGCAAGCCGGGCCCCAGGGACATTTTGCAATCGGTCCAAGTTATCAAAATGGTTATGGCATGACAATCGCGACCACGACTTATGCTTCTGGAAATTTTTATCTGAATGCAAATGCCACGACGACCGGCACGCACATTATTTCTACTGCTTTTGGCATTAACACCACGACTCTGCCCTACACTTTTAATGTTTCCGGCACTGGCTATTTTACTGACGGAGTTAGGATTGCCGGTTATGCCACGACTTCTGATATTTACAATTTAGGCCGCGCGACCACCACGCAACAGGCCTATTTTGGCAACACTTTGCGCATTGCCGGCGCCTCGCAGATTTTTACTGGTCCTGCCTCAATTATTACAGAAAACAATGCTGATTTAACTATTGACGCGGCTAATAATTTAGTGATTCAAGACCCGACTGATTTGAATAATTATCTTGATTTAGACATTTCCTCTGCCACCGCTTTAACAGTTGGCGATGGCGCAGTTAATACTTTAGTCGTGGACACTGCTTCGGATTTAGTTTCTATTACAGGAAGGCTGACTGTTTCACAAAGCGCGACTACGACTGACTATGTTTTTATTGGCGCGGGTACACCAAGCTATTTGAGCTATACCGGCGGTGATTTGTTTGTGTCTGATCAGTTAGAAATCGGAGGCGCGGCCACTACCACTGGCAACTTTACCGCGCAAGACACTTTGT
>PFBP01000030.1 GCA_002778535.1 Candidatus Kuenenbacteria bacterium CG10_big_fil_rev_8_21_14_0_10_36_11 | reverse complement strand
ACTCATCACTTATTTATCCAGGGGTGGCAGAGCGGTTGATGCGGCGGTCTGTAAAACCGTTTCAGGTAGGTTCGACTCCTACCCCCTGGACACTCTAGTGAGCCTCTACCGGGAGGCTTTAACAGAGCCATTTTCCGAGGGTGTCAAGTTTTAAAAAGCGGTTTCGAAGTATTCCTAGCGGGATAACCCGATAGGGCGACCGAGGAGCATTAACAACAGACTAAAAATTAGAGATGAAAATAAAATCTCTAAAACTTATTACGGAGTTTGGGCCAGAGGGTGTATTTTATTTGAGCACAATTTTAGTCTGTGCTTTTTTTATTGGTCGAGTGTCCACTTTTGATAATAGTCTTCGGGCACATTAATTTACTTTCATTTTTTATATGCGGTGCTATAATAAAGACAGTTAGGCGTTAAATGATTATGAGGATAAAAGACTGGCTAAAAGATAAAATAAGCAATAAAAAAATAGCACTTTTTACGATTGTTGGGCTACTAATTATTTTAGTAGTTTTTTTGTTAATTTATGCTTATAACTCTAAGAAAAAAGCATCTGGAATCTCTAAGCCAGAAGACGATATGATATTAATTCCAGCCGGTAATTTTATTATGGGTAGTACAGAGAAAGATGCAATGGCAGGATATGAGAAGTGTACCGTAGAAGAGGGCAATGACTGTCTCGTGGAAGATTATTTTGCCGAATATCCTCAAAGAGATGTTTATATAGACAATTTTTATATAGACAAGAAAGAGGTTTCTAATGAGGACTATAATAAATTTGCAGAACAAACGAAGCGTCAAAAACCGTTCTATTGGGATGATTCAAATTTAAATTCTTTAGCCCAGTCAGTAGTTGGCATCAGCTGGAATGATGCAAAAGCTTATTGTGAGTGGGTTAATAAAAGATTACCAACGGAGGTTGAATGGGAAAAAGCAGCCAGAGGTACAGATGGACGAATTTGGCCATGGGGGAATAATTGGGATACTAAAAATTCAAATCACGGTACGGGCGGTTTGCCTGGTTATGACAGTAGTGATGGGTATGAATATACATCGCCAGTAGGTATATACTTGGCAGATATAAGTCCTTATGGTGTGCTGAATATGGCTGGCAATGTTCAGGAATGGGTTTCTGGCGATTTTAAAGCATATTCTGGTAATGATAAGTTTTTGCATAAAAATTTTGGGCGCCCCTTCAAAGTTATAAGAGGAGGTGCTTACACTTATTCGGAAGCCGATGATCACACCTCCAGCAGGTCTTATGATAATCCAGTAATAAACTCAAACGAAGATGTTGGCTTTAGATGCGCTAGATAATTTTATTTAGCCCAACTAATTAGATATAAGTTTTATGTTTGATAAACCTTTATGGAGTTTTTAAAATGTCCTCATTGTAATAATGAGATTCCTCCGGGAAGTCTATTCTGCCAGTCTTGTGGCAGAAAGCTTTCCAAAAAAGAAGTCCATATAAAATTTTTAATACCTCAAGTTAATATAAGGGATATTTTTAGTAGGTTTGCGAGACTAAAAAAATATATTTTACCAATAATTATTTTATTAATTTTTATTGCTGGAACGGTATATGCCGCACCGAAAATTAAAGATTATATTCAAGTCGAGCAGATAATAAAAAAAGTCGAACAGTTAAAAGATCAAAACAAGTTTGATGAAGCTTCGGGTCAGCTACTCCAGGTTGAGAATAAATGGACAATAAGTTCTAGAAGGAATGCTATTAGTAAATTAAAGAGTGAATTAGAAGAATTTTCAAATTATCAAAAAATTTATGATAAAGCATTAGCTCAACTAGAAGAAAATAAATTAGAGGAAGCTCGCGATGGATTGAAAAGTATTTCCATCGATTATCCTCGTTACGAAGAAGTTAAATCTAGGCTTGATGATGCTCAAAATAAAATAGAAACTAAAATTAAAGAAGAGGCGAAGGCAAGAGAAGAGCAGATAAGACAAGAGGCGGAAAATGAGAGAAAAAAGGCTGCATCTGTAGCTGCGGCTGCAAAAGTTGAAGCAGCAAGGCAAGCTCAAGCTGCTAAAGAGGCGACAGCTCGGGCAGAAGCAGATAAAACGGCAGCACAGGCGCAAGCACGGGCGGCAGAAGTTGCACAAGCACAAGCAAATGCACAGGCGGCAGCACAAGCGCAAGCCGCACGAGAAGCACAAGCTAGAGCAGACACCCTAAGGAGCGCACAGACAAATGCTTATTGGGACAAATGGAAAAGAGCTACAGCTTATATTGTTAGCGGTCATAGTAAAGTAGATACCGCGTTCTCTTATCTTAGTGATTTATCTACTGCCGCCGCTTTAAATTATTTAATTTATGCTCTTAACGATTATAATTCCGCCAAAAATGTTCTTGGTAATGATTATATAGAAGAGAACCAAAGCGCACATTCATATTTGCAGGCAGCAATCAATAATTTTATAGAGTATGAGCGATCTTTATTTAATGCTGTCTATTATATAGATTCTTACTCTTTCTATTTTAATCAAGCCGAATCTTATAGAAATGAAGGAAATAGATGCATCCAATTGGCAAGAGATAATTTAGGAAAATATTAATATGTTTTGTAATCAATGCGGCCAAAAATTAAATGATGGCGCTGGATTTTGTTTTAAGTGTGGGCATTCTATCGTTGGCAAAAGATTAAAGAAGGTAAGTATTAACCAGTTGCCAGAAAAAAAGCAAGCCGTAGAGAGTAATTCTGAGTTTCTTTTATTTCTTAAAAAAATTCCGCTTTATTTTAATAAACACTCTGTTGTCTTGATTGCAGTGCTCGTTGTTCTCTTTGCTATTTTGTTGGGCGGCATTTTTTCGTTTAATATATTTAAATTATACAAAGCCCATCAAGAAGAAGCTCGTTTATCGCAAGAAAAGTTAAATTCTCAGCTCGAGCAAACTCAGAAAGCTTTTCAGGAAACTCAGGGTGAGCTAAAAGATGTTCAATCTCAAATAGGTGAGCAAAACAGCAAACAAGCTAATGAACTTTCAGAAACAAAAAACGAACTGTCTTCCTTGAAAGATAAAAACAACGGATTGAAGAATTTAATTATCAGCAGTCAAAAATCTAGTAGTGCTGCAGTATCTTTGTTTCCACAATCAACATCTGATTTTGTTTCAAAAAATGGAAAATACGTTGTAAAAATTGTGTGCGCAGATTCCTCAAATAATGTAGATATTGGCTCAGGCGTAATTTTAGGCAAAACAACGAATAATAAGACATTAATAATTACTAATAACCATGTTATTCCAGCTAGCTACACACAATCTTTGGACTATCCCTGTATAGTATTCTATTCAGATAACCCAACAGTAAATTTAACCAAATATTATTATGCTCAACCTGTATATTTTGCTTCTCGTGCTAGCAATAATACAATGAGCACTTACGATTTTAATTACTTAGAGCTGAGACAGGAAGTCTCTTTAAGCGGCAGTACAGTCGTGCCCATACCGAATACCTCGTTAATTATTGCGGACGGTGGCAGGCCTAAAGTTTGCTCAGCAGGAAATATTCAGGTTGGTAATAAAGTTCTTGTATTGGGATATGCGGGTGTCGGTGGGAGCAATCTGACTGCTAAAGAAGGTATCATTAGCGGTTTTGATAACGTTTATACATCTACAAGTGCAAAAATTGAACAAGGAGATTCTGGTGGTGGTGCTTTTTTACCAGACTCTGATTGTTTGATCGGAATGCCGACTTATTCAGTCAGCGGTCGGATAGAAAGCTTAGGAAGAATTTTAATGTTGAGCTATATTTCAAATTATATTATTCAGTTATCAGAATTAGGTAATTAAACTTGTTGAAGCCTGACTTCACAAGTTTTTCAACAAATTGTCAAAACACCTCTACCGAGGAGCTTCGGTATGATATATAAAAATATAATCGGTTCGCTCGGTCAAAAAGAAAATAAACTTTCTTTCTCCCTCGCTGCCGATTATAATAAAGGAGGACCAATAAACCCATTGCTGGATTTAAAGCGCGGAGGTGCTAGGGCGAGGTGGTGGACTCTCTGGTGAGCCCCTACCGAGGAGCTTAAAATTGAACTTAAATAGGTTCTACTCCTACAGGGTTCAAAAATCCCAAAAATACACTTTGCCTTAAATAAAGGATTTTCGGGGTTCGACTCCTAAGGGGTCATTTACGAAAAAAGTGGATAACTTTTTTATGCTCTTGATGTCAAAAAGAAGCAGACCCGGCTAATT
>PFBP01000001.1 GCA_002778535.1 Candidatus Kuenenbacteria bacterium CG10_big_fil_rev_8_21_14_0_10_36_11 | reverse complement strand
AATCAATGTCTGTAGAGACGCAGCACTGCTGCGTCTCTACATATTCATCTGGTAAAACAATTACCTCAAAATCAACATAATCCAAACAAGTAATGCATTCCAAACATTCTTTTAAATATACAGATGGCTTTTGGCAAGGAATGATGATACTAAACATAAAAATATATAATTTTAGGCTGTTTTCTGTGTTTTTGTGTTTTCTGTGTTTTTTGTGATGCAGTCATAGTATTTTAATATTCTTAAGCGATAAATAATTGCCAAAGTGTCAACTAAAAGCGGCCAGGCGATTTTTAAAAGGTGAATAAGCTCTTTTAATCCTTCTTGCTTAAATCCGCCTCCGTATTTTAATTTAATCGGCGCTTCCAAAATTTTATGATAGCCCAAATGGCTGGCCACAGTTAAAAGCTCCAGATCAAAAGCATAAGTTTTACAGAGCAAGCGCGGCATTGATTTTTCCAAAACTTCCCGACGGAATAATTTTAAACCCACCTGCGAGTCGCGCACGCCTTTTAAATTTAAAAATATGCGGATAAAAACTTGATAAGCAAAACTTAAAATGCGGCGCACAGCCGGATAATTAACCTGTGAATACGGATGACGTTTGGAACCAATGACAATATCAACTTCATAAAGATCAAGCAGGGCTACAAAATTTTTAATATCCGAATAATGCAGTTCAAAATCACCGTCCAAAAAAACAATCTTGTTGCCAGATGAATGTTCAAAACCAAGTTTTAAAGCCTGACCTTTGCCTTGGATATGCGAATTGATACGAATGATATGCGAATTTTCACGAATGAGATTAGAATCGTTAGAAGTATTAAAAAAAATAGAATTATTATGTACAATAATAATTTCAAAATTGCCAAAATGTGCCTCGAGTTCTTTTTTAAGAAATTCAAGGTTTTGGTTAAACTGATCAGTGAGATTTTGGATTGGAATGATGACAGAAATCATAGCGATTAAGTGTTTTAGTGTAATAAACTGCCAATCCAGCCAAGCAAACCGCCATCACGCCATTCATTATCCAGACAATCTGCCATAAACTTGCGTGCCAGATAGAGATCAAAGCTGTTTGACAAAAAACTGCGATAAATAAAATATAAGTAAAACGAGTTTTACTGATTGATAAAAAGTATTGTGAAAGCAATGAGATTAGCGAGAATAAAAACATTGCCGTGCCAAACCAGCCAAGATACGGAGCAAGCTCTAAATAATTAGCGCCTACAATTATCTTAATGATTAGCGCGGGAAAAGTAAAATAAAAAGCAAGCGTGATAATGCCGACAAAAAAAGACATTAAAAAAGATTTTTTAAAAATTAAATTAGTAGAGATTGATGAGGCATGAGCGGCAGCGGCGGCTGGGAACATTACAGCAATCAACGGGCCAATTAGAAAAAATATAATATGACCGAGTAAGGCTAAAGCCGCGTATTGCCCGGCAACTGCGGAATCAAAAAAATGTTTGACCAAAAGAATATCAAGATTATAAAGCAAAGTAGTAAAAAGAATAATTAAAAGCACTGGGACAGAAAAATTAAGCATCTGTTTAATAGGCGACTGCGCGGACTCAAGCGAACTTAATGGCATTGATTTAATTAAAAATCTAAGAGGAATAAAAGTCAGACCGTAAGCAATTAAGCCAGCCAGCACAAAAGCCAAAACAGCGCCAGAAACAGCCAAACTTAATTTGATTAAAATAAAAGCTAAAAATATTTTTAAAATCACCGTAATAATACTGATGGCCGAAAGCGCTTTAAATTTTTCCAGGCCCTGCAAGACAGAATTATTGAGAGCGGCCAAGAAGACAAAAATAAAACTGACGATTAAAATAATCAGAGAACTTAAAGATTTTAAAGCAAGAAAATTTGAGATGAACGGAGCAGCAAGCAACAAGAGCAGAAAAAATATTAGACCTAAAAAAAATAACTTTTTGGTAAAAATCTTAAACAGCCATGATATTTGATGATTTTCATTTTTGGCTTTGAATTCGGCCGTGTATTTAGCAATAACAACCGAAAGCACGCCAACGGGAATGCCAAAAATAACTGACAATGAAATTAACGATTGCAGTTCGCCGTAACTTGAAGGCGAAAGCAGCCGCGCCATCAAAAAATGAAAAGCATAATTGCCAAAAGCGCCCAAAAGTGAGGCGATAAAAAAAATCAGAGAATTGGCGTAAAGTTTATTGTTAAGGAATTTTTTGATCATAGTTAAATTATAGCAGTTCAGGCAGTAATTTCAAAAGATGGGCGGACGCATCAAAAAATTGATTTTAGTGATGAGATTTGATATAGTTAAATTATGATTGCCCATCTTTCCGGCCAGGTTAAATTTAAAAACGACAAATCATTAACTTTGGATGTTAATGGTGTTGGCTATGAGCTTAAAATTTCTGCTTTGGTTTTGGAAAAAGTAAAAGTCAATGAACCAAAAGATTTTTTTACCCATCTTTATGTACGCGAGGACTCACTGGAATTATATGGTTTTGAGTCGCTGGACGAGAAAAAAATTTTTGAACTTTTAATTTCTGTGTCGGGAGTCGGACCAAAATCGGCCATGCAGGTTTTATCAATCGCAAAATTATCAGAAATAAAAAAAGCCGTTCTCCGCAGCGACCCGTCGCTTTTAAGAAAAGTTTCCGGCATTGGCCAAAAAATAGCTGAAAGAATTGTGATTGATTTAAAAAATAAATTGGAAGATCTGCCTTTAGCTGATGAAAAAATAAATTTGGGCGCGACTGGTTCGGGCGCGTTTGAAGCTTTGCAAACTTTAGGTTATTCAGCAGGGGAAGTGCGCGAAGCCCTGCGCCAAATTCCGGTTGAAGTTGAAAATGAAAATGAAATTATCAAACAAGCGCTAAAAAATTTAGGGAAAAATAAACATGGAAATTAAAGAAATTACTGACTTAAATTTTAAAGACGAATGGAATCAATTTGTAGGGGAAAACAGCTCCCCTGCTTCTTTTTTGCAGTCCTGGAAATGGGGAAAATTTCGCAGCCAAGAATTTGGAGAAAAAATTTTAAGATTAGCAGTTTATGAAAATAATGAACTAATGTCTGTAGCACAATTTTTTCAACTGGCTTTGCCTTTGGGCAGGTTTTATTTATTTTGTCCAAGAGGCCCAGTAATTAGTAAACAAGTGACAAGTGATAAGTGGCAGGAAATAATAAATTTAATTATCAGTGAAATAAAAAAAATATCTAAACAGGAAAAAAATGTTTTTGTTAGATTTGAATTACCAGATACCATGGGATTCCTCCTCGTCCCGATTGACATCGGGACTCGGGATGGACTTTTTAAAATTCCAAAAATTCTCATTCATTCAAAAAATCCAGAAAATACTTTGATTTTAGATTTATCAAAATCAGAAGAGGAAATTTTATCTGCCATGCACCAAAAAACAAGATACAATATCAGGCTAGCGGAAAAGAAAGGGGTGAAAGTAAAATGGCAAATGGAAAATAAAAATAATAATATTAATAAATTTTATAATTTATTACAGGAAACTGCTAAAAGAGATAAGATTAAAATTTTTAGTAAAAGTTATTATGAAAAATTATTAAATTATTTTTATTATCATTCCTGCAAAAGCAGGAATCCAGAAAAAAATATGGATCCTGACTTTTGTCAGGATGACAAAGAAATAATTCTGGATGACAAAACAAAAAACAAAAATTATAACATTAAAATTGCTTTATTTTTTGCTGAATACCAGAATAAACCACTCGCGTCAATTATAGTTCTTGGCTTTGGCAACACCGCCACCTATCTGCATGGCGGCTCTTCAAATGAAAACCGTGAAGTGATGCCCAATTACGCGATTCAGTGGGCGGCCATAAAATGGGCCAAAGAACATGGCTATCTTTGGTATGATTTTTGGGGAATTAACAATGAAACAAAAAATGGCGCTTGGGCAGGAATCACGAGATTTAAGCAAGGTTTTGTCAGTAAAAATACTGGCAAGAAAATAAATTATCAAGGCGCCATAGATTATATTTTAGATAAAAAATGGTATAATATTTTGAAGCTAGGCAAGATACTCAAATTTAATTAACATTAAATATTTGGATTGGAGATTTTGTTATTAGGCATTAGAGATTAAATATTAGATATTTATTTGCCTGCCCTCATCGTTCAGTGGATAGGACACGGGCTTCCGGAGCCCATAACAGAGGTTCAAGTCCTCTTGGGGGCACCAAACTGGACTTCCTGATTTTTTGTTGGGGGAAGCAGAGGTTTGCTCGCCGCGCCGAACGGCGCGGCTCGCAAGGAATGAAGCCGTAAAATCAAACGGCGGGGCGAAATCCCAAGAAACAATTTT
>PFBP01000018.1:3601-4336 GCA_002778535.1 Candidatus Kuenenbacteria bacterium CG10_big_fil_rev_8_21_14_0_10_36_11 | reverse complement strand
CCAGAGACTCTAATGTTTATAGATTTGCCAATTGCTTTAAGCATTGAGTCGGAGCGCAAGAGTGATGGATTACCTTTGTGGTTTTTGTAATCACCGACTGGTTCTATAATGTTACTTAATTTATCAAATTTATAATTTGACACTATACTCATTTTTACTTCAAACAACAATTTAATATCTTCTGCTTTTTGTGTTAAAGCATCTTTTTTACAAAATGCCACATCGGCGCTGGATTTCTTTGTTAGCCCGATTTCTTCGCAAATAACATCGTTTATGGCAAATAAGTTTAATTTCTCGGCAATCGGTTCTAATAAATTTCTACACCATTTCTCGGTAAATTTGCCTATTAAACTATTTCTGCTCTGTAAAGTTTGCCCTTCAGAATCATCGCCTTTTGGTATGTAAGCAAAATAACCGGCTTTTAATTTATAAAAAAGTTGTTCCGGAGACGCAAAATTTTCCAATGCCTCTTTAAAAAATTGGATCTCTATGTCATTATTCCAAAGAGAAAAATTTTTCATAATAATCATTTTAATAATTTAATTTTTTAGTTTCTATTCTATTTTATACTTTCTTTCCTCCCTCAAACGCCCTTAACACCTCCAATGGCACGGCAAAAACCAAAGTATTTGACTGATCCGAAGAAACATCATTGATGGTCTGCAAAGTGCGCAAATGCAAGGCGCCTTGGGAGCTGGATAAAATCGCCGCAGCCTTAGCCATATTATCAGCTGC
>PFBP01000018.1:0-3588 GCA_002778535.1 Candidatus Kuenenbacteria bacterium CG10_big_fil_rev_8_21_14_0_10_36_11 | reverse complement strand
TCGGCTTTAATGATCACCGCCCGTTTTTCCCGTTCGGCTTCTGCCTGCTTGCCAATCACCCGCTTCATATCTTCCGGCAAATTAATGTCTTTCAATTCCACTGATTCCACTTTAATGCCCCAGGGATCGCTGGCTTTATCCACGACTAATTTTATTCTGTCAGAAACTTCATCGCGGCTGGACAATAATTTATCCAAATCAACTTCGCCCACGGCGTTGCGCATCGTGGTTTGCGCCAACTGGGACACAGCATAATAAAAATTTTCCACTTCAATCACGGCTTTAGAAGCGTCGGAAATTTTGTAATAAATCACAGCATTGACTTTGACCGAAATGTTGTCTTTGGTAATGGCTTCCTGATCCGGCACATCCACGGCTTTGACCCGGATGTCCACTTTTTTCATACTTTGAAAAATCGGCCAGACAATGCGCCAGCCCGGCTCTTTAGTTTTTATGTAGCGGCCCATAGTAAAGAGCACACCTCGTTCATATTGATTGATTTGCCGGAGCGAAGCCAAGACCAAAACCACAAGAACAAGAAGGATGTAGTAAAACATAGGATTGGAGGTTAATTGTTAAATATTTATAAATTAAATATTAAAGTTAGACTACAATAAATCAGCAATTGAATTTGCTTTAACTACTTGATTATTTTGATATTCTTTCCTGGCTAATTTAACGGATTTTAACAATTCACCAGGAGAAATTTTTCGCGCTACGTAATTAAACGGATAAAAATATTTATTCAAATTTTCAGCGCTGGATTTGTATTGATTCTCGCCCATAAAATAATCACCTAAAACTTCTTTGAGGCGCAAAAGTTCATCTAATTTACTCTGATTTTTCTTGCCTTCAACTGTAAAATACAAAAGTTCCACTCCCCTGCTCCGACATTTGTCGCAGTTCAGCTAAATTTATTTTTTCAGTAATTATTTGCATAAAATACTAAACTTCATTTCTGGGTTTCATAAACGGAAATAAAATCACATCTCGAATTGAAGGGGAGTCTGTCAGCAGCATTACCAAACGATCAACGCCGATGCCAATACCAGAAGTCGGGGGCATTCCGATTTCTAATGCGTTTAAAAAATCTAAATCTAATCTTTGGGCTTCCGCATCTTGTGTTAAATTTTTTTCCTGTTCCTGCCAATATTTTTTCAAAATCTGTGGATCATTTAATTCAGAATAAACATTGCTAACTTCCCAACCATTAATGAATAACTCAAATCTTTCAGCAAATCTTGGGTCATTAGCTTTGGGTTTAGCCAATCCGCAAGTTTCAAACGGATAATCATAAATAATTGTCGGTTGAATAAATTTGTCTTCGCATAATTCTTCAAAAATTGCGGCCACCGCCATTCCCCAACTAAATTTGGGCAACTCAATTTTAAGCTCTTTAATTTTTTCCTTTAATTCATCGTCACCAATTTTATCTAAATCAACGCCAGTATATTTTTTAATAGACTCGGCCATACTCATTTTTTGCCAAGGTCGCGCAAAATCAATTTTTTTGCCTTGATATTCAATTTGAACCTTGCCACAAACTTTTTTAGTTACAAATTCCAGCATCTCTTCCAACAAATCCATATTTTGCTTGTAATCGGTGTAGGCACACATCGTTTCCATCATCAAAAATTCTGGATTATGCGTGGCATCAATGCCTTCATTTCTAAAATCTTGAGAAAATTCAAAAATTTTTTCATAACCGCCGACAATTAATCTTTTTAAATAAAGCTCATTGGAAATCCTTAAATATAAATCTATTTTTAAGGCGTTTAATTGCGTAGCAAACGGTCTGGCATTAGTGCCGCCGTAAATCGGCTGTAAAATTGGAGTTTCAACTTCTGTGTATGCTTGGCTGACTAAAAATTCTCTGATGGCTGTGATAGTTCTTTGCCTTTTATAAAAAGTTTCTTTGACAGCCGGATTAACAACTAAATCCAAATACCTTTGGCGATAGCGCATTTCTTTGTCTTTCAGTCCGTGCCACTTTTCTGGAAGCGGGCGGAGGGCTTTGCCCAAAAATTCAAATTTTTTCACGAGCAAAGTTTTTTCGCCTTTGTGCGTGGTAAATACCTCGCCTTCACAACCGATAAAATCACCCATGTCAAAAATTTCCTGAAATAATTTGAATTGTTCTGGCCCGACTTCATCGGCCTTGACGGCGATTTGCGCTTTGCCGGAAAAATCCTGCAAATGCGCGAAACACAATTTGCCCATCAAGCGCAAAGTCATAATCCGGCCGGCGGTTTTTAGTTTGGCGCCGTCTTTGGCAGATTTAATTTCAATCACTAAATTTTCTTTAGCAAACTTGGCTGGATAAGGATTGATACCCAACTCTTTTATTTTAGCTAATTTTTTCTGCCTGATTTGGTATTCGTCTTGGTAGTCCATATAAGATAATTATAAAACAAAACCCCTTATCTTGCAACATGCAAAATAAGGGATTTGTTTTTTATCTTTACTATTTTTTGGTTTATTTCCCAGCAGTTTTTATTAAATCAATTTCTGCCGCTGTAATATCCGCGCCAGTGTTATAACTGACATCTGTTTCTATGACAAATTCATTCCTAAAATTATTTGCGCCTAAAGCAGAAGTATTAGCCACTTTTCTTTTCACGCCATCAGTTGAGACATAATAAATATCTGCGGACCCAAGAGCTTTAACCAAAGTACCGACTGGATGTTTATCAGCCAACTTATTTGCCACAGCGTCTTTAGCCACATAATTAACAAAAAACCCGTCCGGCACATCAACTATTTTTTTCAGCCAATTCACGCCAAATAATTTTTTCGCCACTTCTTCTGATTCTACCCAGCGCAATTTGCCGCCTGGTTCAACCGCGTAGACTTTGGGGTCAGTAGTTAATTTAATCATCCAAGTGCCTGGCCTCATAGTCGCGTTGCCGCCAATATCATAAGTGTACATTTTTTCAGTGGTAATTGTTTTGACGCCGGAAAAATCTTTATACCAGCTATAATATGTTTTTTCAGTGGGGAAAACATAGCGCTTGCCATTTGAAGCTAAATAATAAACACTGCGGCAAGGATCGCTAATTTTAGCGTTCTTGGCGCAAGCCATTTTGATTAAATCACCGCCACCCGCTTCACCTGTTGTGCCGCCATTGCCAAACAAACCATAAATGCTAAAATGGCTGACTTCAGCTGTAACAGTATTTTTAACTTTATCAACTGTGCCGCCGATCAAAGTCCATTGATTTTTAGTCGTGTCCCAATAATAAACTTTAAGAGTGTTTTCATCCACGCCAGCAATATCGCTGTCAGTATATTTGAATGTCAAAGTGACTGGGCTGGAAAAAGTTGAAAGCGCGCTGCCGCCAGAAGTAACAGAAAAATTGTAGACTTGACTTGCTACTGCAGTATAACCAACTGTGGGCGAGCCATAACCAGAACTTGCAACTGGCGTAATATTCATTGACACATTGCCAGTAGCAACATTAGCTGGTAAAACCACGCCTGCTTTTTCATCAGCAGTTGATACACTGCCGCCATTTGTTCCGCTTACTGTTTTATTAACAGCTTGCGTGCCAGTGGCTGGTTGAGCATTGGTTGTGGCTGAGCCAGAAG
>PFBP01000051.1 GCA_002778535.1 Candidatus Kuenenbacteria bacterium CG10_big_fil_rev_8_21_14_0_10_36_11 | reverse complement strand
CCAGTTATCTTTTGCGTTTTAATATTGGTTTTTTGCCAACTACTTTTTTAGAAGTAATGATTATAATTTTGATATTTATTTGGTTTATAAAAAAAATAAAAAATATAAATTTAGCAGTGAGCTGGCAAAAAATTAAAGATTTGTTGGGTCTGCAAAATTTGATTATCATCGGTTTATTCGTTATTTCAGCCACGATTGCTGTTTTTATTGCTTCAGATACGCGCGCTGCTTGGGGCGCTTGGAAAGCTTATTTTATTGAACCCATAATTTTATTTTTTATTTTTTTAGATATTTTTTCCAAGCGCGATATTCCTAAAATTTTGCTTTCTTTGGCCCTTAGCGCGTTTCTTGTTAGCGCGTTAGCAATTATTCAAAAATTTACCGGCTGGTTTGTGCCATACACTTTTTGGGGCAAAGATAACACTTTTCGTGTAACCAGCTTTTACGGCTACCCTAATGCCATTGGCCTGTATCTCGGACCGATTATACCTTTGCTTGTTTTTTATGCCGCTCACCTAACAAAAGAATTTAAAAAAAATATTTTTTTGATTTTTTTTCTTTTGTTAGTAATTATTTTTTCACTTCTGGCTATTTTCTGGGCCAATTCCACTGGCGCTATTATGGGTTTGTTATTGGGAATTATTATAACCGGTTTTTTTTATAAAAAAACAATTTTTGTCTCAATTTTATTGCTTTTAATTTTTAGCAGTGTTATTTATTTTAATATTTTACCGTCAAATATTTCTGATACACTTTTGTTAAAAGATTGGAGCGGGCAGGTCAGAGTTAAAATGTGGACAGAAACTTTTGAAATGTTAAAACATAACTTTATTTTCGGCCCCGGGCTTTCCAATTATCAGACCGCGGTCGCGCCTTATCATATCTGGAGCTTTGTGGAAATTTTTCAATATCCGCATAATTTAATTTTAAATTTTTGGTCAGAAATCGGATTATTGGGTTTGTTCAGTTTTTTAGCGTTAGTGATTATTTTTTTAAAAAAAATAATTTTTACTTTTCGTCAGAATCAAAACAAATTTTTATTATTTGGCCTGATTTGGAGCATGTTCGTAATTTTAATTCATGGTTTGGTTGATGTGCCGTATTTTAAAAACGATCTGGCAATTTTATTCTGGCTGATTTTTGGCTTGTTATTTTTGTATAAAAAGAATTAAAAAATTTGTTGACAGAATCTCTGTTTTTTGCTAAGATATTTTTGTCCAGGCAGGTGAACGGCTGCTCTGATGTAAAATCGGAGAGGAAAGTCCGGACACCATAAAAAAGATAGTTCTGAAACAGAACCAAGTATAAGAATTACAAAACAGAAAAATAATCCACGATCGTTTTATTTTTCTTTTGGCCAATTCAAAACTTTGAGCAAGTGCCACAGAAAATAAACCGCTCCGGCAGCGCAAGCTTATCGGAGTAAGGATGAAACCGCGGTGTAAGAGACCACGCGCTTCTATGGCGACATAGATTTGGGCAAACCTTATCTGGTGCAACTCCGTTAAATCGGAGGCTTAGATAGATGGCCGTATTTATTCGTAATAATTCGTATTTTTTTAAATTCGTATTATTCGCGACTAAGACAGAATCTGGCTTATGATCCTGCCTGGACAAAATAATTATGAAAAAATCAGATTTAACTTTTTCCGCTATTCTTTTGCCAGTTGATTATATTATGTTGGTTTTAGCTGCGGTCGCGGCTTATGCTCTCCGTTATGTTGATTGGATTCAGGAAATCCGGCCTGTTATTTTTAATTTAAAATTCAATGAGTATCTGAATTTTGTCTGGCTGATTGCTTTGGGCTGGATTTTTATTTTTATGATAGCCGGCCTTTATCAGATTGCCGGGCCTAAAAGAATTTTTCAAGAAATTGGTAAAATTTTTTTAGCTTGTTCCACTGGCATGCTTGCGGTGATTGTCGGAGCGTTTTTTTCGCGCGAACTTTTTAATTCGCGTTTTATTTTGCTTTTTGCCTGGCTTTTTTCTTTTGTTTTTGTGGCTACTGCGAGGCTTTTAATACTTGGCATTCAGCGCCTGCTTTATATTAAAGGCAGGGGAGTTCACAAAATTCTTTTGATTGGTGCTGATAATTCTACTGAAGATATTGCCAAAGAAATTTATAAAAATAAAAAATTAGGTTATCAAATTGTTGCTCGTTTAACAGATTTTAAAGAAGATGGCGAAGAAAAAATATCAGAATTATACCACACTAAAGGTTTTGATGAAATCTGGCAGACAGATTCTGCGCTTGATCGCCGGGAAAATTTAAAACTGCTTGATTTTGCTAATGAAAACCATTTAGTTTTTAAATATACAGCTGATTTTTTTGCCACGCAAAGTTCTAATTTTGACATTTATACTTTGGCTGGTGTGCCCATGGTGGAAGTGAAACGCACTGCCTTAGATGGCTGGGGCAGAATTTTAAAAAGAGTTTTTGATCTTATTTTTTCGTTTTTATTATTGATTATTTTTTCACCTTTATTTTTGATTTTGGGAATTATCATAAAAATGGATTCGCAGGGTCCGATTTTTTATCATGCCAAAAGAATCGGCGCTTATGGCCGGGAAATCAAAATTTGGAAATTTCGTTCAATGGTAAAAAACGCTGACAAATTAAAACAAAAACTTTTGGCTGAAAACGAACGCGAAGACGGGCCGTTGTTTAAAATGGAAGCAGATCCGAGAGTCACGCGCGTGGGAAGATTTATTAGGAAATGGAGTTTGGATGAATTGCCTCAATTTTTAAACGCGTTTAAAGGTGATATGAGTCTGGTCGGCCCTCGTCCGCATGAGCCAAATGAAGTGAAACAATATGAAAAACACCATAAAAAATTACTAAATATTAAACCAGGCATTACCGGCTTGGCGCAAGTTTCCGGCCGTTCAGATTTAGATTTTGAAGAAGAAGTCAGGCTTGATACTTTCTATATTGAAAACTGGTCTTTATGGCTGGATTTGATTATTTTAATTAAAACTCCCTTAGTGGTTTTATTAAGAAAAGGAGCCAAATAAAGAAACAAATGATTTAATTTTATTGCAGAGACATAGCATTGCTGTATTTCTTTTTTTCTAAATTTGCCTTTTAGTTTTCAGATTGGTAAGATAAACTCTTATGAAAGTCGCTTTAGTCAATGACATGCTGGTTCAGGAAGGCGGGCAGGAAAGGGTGCTGCGCGCTCTTATGGAGCTTTATCCAAAAGCTCCGATTTTTGTTTTATTTTATGACCAGAATAAAAAGGAAAAATATTATCAGACCAAAGAAATTGTGCCAAGTTTTTTGCAGAAATTTCCAGAAATTGAAAAAAGATACCAATGGCTTTTGCCACTGATGCCAACTGCCATAGAATCACATGATTTACGGGCATTTGATCTGATTATTTCTTCCAGTTCTTCCTTTGCCAAAGGAGTTTTGGTTCAGCCAGCTACTAAACATATTTGTTATTGCCACACGCCGACCAGATATTTATGGTCAGAATGGCATGGTTATGTGGAAGATCTGCATTATCCTAAAATAATAAAAAAAATTTTGCCTTTTTATTTATCTCATTTGCGCAACTGGGATTATAATGCAGGGCAAAGAGTAGATTATTTTTTAGCCAATTCAAAAACAGTTCAAGCGAGGGTCAAAAGATATTATCAAAAAAATTCAACAGTAATTTATCCGCCAGTGGACACGGAAAATTTTTTTATAGCTAAAAATTTAAGCAATTATTATCTGATTGGCGGGCGCTTAGTGCCATATAAAAGATATGATCTGGCTGTTAAAGCTTTTAATAAATTAAATATGCCATTGAAAATTTTTGGCATGGGACCGGAATATAATTATCTAAAATCAATTGCCAAAAAAAATATTGAATTTTTAGGCGAGGTGACAGAAACAGAAAAGGCCAGACTTTATGCGGAAAGTCTGGCTTTTATTAATCCGCAGGAAGAAGATTTTGGCATCACGACTATTGAAGCTATGTCTTCTGGCCGGCCAGTTATAGCTTATGATCGCGGCGGAGCTATTGAAACTATTAAAGCAGGGGAGACTGGAGAATTTTTTCAGGATCAAACCTGGGAAGGTTTAGCCAATACTATTATTCATTTCCAGCCGGAGAAATTTGATTCGAAAAAAATAAAACTGCACGCAGAGCAGTTTAATAAAAAAAGATTTATGGAGGAAATAAAAAGTTTCGTGGATGGGGTTTTTAAATAATTTTATTATTATTTTGTCATGCTGTCTGCCCTGGGCGAATCAGCATCTTTTTATTCCAAGATTAACTTCTTTCTTAAGATCCCGAAACAAGTTCGGGATGACAAATTCCTAATTAATTTTTTCTGCCTTGTCTATAAACAAAATTCCATCTAAATGATCAATTTCATGCTGTAAAACGCGCGCTAATAAATCTTTGGTTTTTAGAATTTGTTTATCGCCTGCTAAATTCAAAAATTCCAATGTTATTGTGCTGTGTCTTTTGATTGGTAAAAAAACATTAGGAATTGATAAACAGCCTTCTTCAGCTATATTTTTGCGCCATGATTTTTTTAATATTTTTGGGTTGAGAAAAACCGCTATTTCGCCGTTATTGTTAACCGTGACCAAACGAATGCTTTGATTGATTTGAGGCGCGGCCAAGCCAAACCCGTCTTTTTTAAGCATTGTTTCAGCCATATCTGCCATTAGTTTCTTAAACTTTGGATTTAAAATATCCTCGCGAGTTAATTCGCGAGCTTTTTGACGAAGAATTGGATTGGGGTGAGTAATAATAGGCAGCATCATAATTATTCATGGGATCCCCACTTTCGTGGGGATGACATAAAAAAATATTATTTTTTATGTCATTTTTCTGGATTAACATCAATAATAATATTATCCGGCACAATTGTCAAGATTTGTTCCATATTTAATTTAAGATCAATTTTAAGCAATAAATGATATTTATATAAACCGCGAACTTTATAAGGCGTATTGGCTACCGGCCCCAAAATTTCTATTTTTTGGAATTTTTCTTTTATTTTTTGCGCTGTTTTTTTTAGTTCATTTTCCGCGTTTTTGGCAGTTTTATTTTGGCTTGTTAATTTAATCAACTGGCAAGCTGGCGGGTAGTTTAATTCCGCGCGGATTTTTAATTCAGGTTCATAAAATAAAGCCGGATTATCTTGGGCAATGCTTTTAATGACATTATTTTCTTGGGTATTGGTTTGAATTAAAAAATTAGCCGTTTGGTTCTGGCATTTCAATTCATAAAATAATTGATAAGCTTTTTCACTGGCGCGGAAATCAGTGATATTTAAAAGCTGATCAAAATTTATAAATGCAATCAGACCAAAATTTTTTAAATTTATTTTATTAAGGGCGAATTTTGTGCCGATGACAATATTGATATTATTAACATCAATATCTTTTGATGTTTTTTCCATTGCAATAATGTTTGTTTCTGGCAGAAGTTTAACTAATTCGCTTTTAATTTTTTGTACGCCCGCGCTTTTAAATTTGATATCAGCGCCGGCGCATTTGGGACAAAGCGGCGGCATATCTTCTTCATAGCCGCAATAATTGCAAGTTAATCGTTTGTTTTTGGTTTCATAATTTAATGTTGTCTCGCATTTGGGACATTGAAAAACATATTGGCAATCATGGCAAATGATAAATTTGGCAAAACCAGTGCGGTTATGGAATAAAAATATTTTTTGCTTTGCTTCTAATTTTTCTTTGATTTTATCTAATAATTTATCACTAATAAAACTATAATTTCCAGCCAATCTTTCTTGATTTAAATCAACTATAAAAACTTCCCCGTGCAAGCGGGGATCCCGGCGCTCACAGAATATCCACGAGATCCTCGCTTGCGCGAGGATGACAGATGAAAAGTGTTCTTGTATTTTTATTTTATTTTTAAAATAAGTTTCCACTGCTGGCGCTGGAGTTGCAAGAATCAATTCACTACCATAATTTTTTGCCAGCCATTTGGCAATCACTCTTACGTCATAGCGCGGATTGATGTCAGATTGTTTATGGTTCCAGTCGTGCTCGTTAAAAACAATAATAATTTGTAAATTGTTAAAAGGCAGGAGAACTGCTATTTTAGTGCCGATGATAATTTTTGCTTGGCCAGTTAAAATTTTTTGCCAATCTTTAAAATATTCAGTTTTCTTTAAACGGCTATGAATTTTAATAATTTGATTTTCTTTTAAACCGCTCTCTTTAATAATCTTGTCAATCAAATTTATTTCCGGCACCAAAATCAGCATTTGTTTTTTGTTATTTAAAACAGCAGCACATTTTTCTTTAATTAAATTTAGCACATCTTTTTCATCTTGATACCAGAATAATGACTGACTATTTTTTTGTTTTTCAGCCAAAGGCTGATCCGCCTCTGGCGGAAATGTTTTTATGTTTTTATGTTTCCTTGGTATTTCCGGCACCAATGATTTAGCCACTAATCCTGGTGATAGGCCATAAGTTTTAGCTATAAAATCTATGAGTTTAATTTGATTCAAAGTGACTAAAACATTTGGCGCGATAATTTTATTAATGGGCTTAAGCTGAAATTTTATTTTTTGGTGTTTTTTGTCTAAGCCGATGATCAACCCATAGATATTTTTTTCGCGAAAATTGATAGTTACTAATTGACCAATACATATTTTTTTAGTTAAATCCAAAGGCACGCGATAAGTAAAAACTCCCAGGCTTTTTGGCAATCTGATGAGTGGCAGGACTTGGGCAATCATAAGCTAATTTTAACATTTTACATAAGTTTTGCATAATGGTATAATGATTAAAAAATAAAAAGATTATTATTTTGTCATTCCCGTGTAGGCGGGAATCCAGAAAATTTGTTTTGTGATAGTCCATGATTCCTGGATCCCCGTTTTCGCGGGGATGACAACTCAAAAATATGCCAAAAAAATCCTCACAACCCATCAAAATCGCTATCAACGGCTTTGGCCGGATTGGCCGAGCCGCTTTTAAAATCGCTTTAAATAATCCTAAATTTAAAGTCGTGGCCGTGAACGATCTGACAGATAATATTACTTTGGCTCATTTATTAAAATACGATTCTGTTTATGGCGTTTATGGCCATGAAATCAAAAGCGATGATAAAAATATTTATATTGATGGCGCGGCTTACCCATCTTTTTCTCTTAAAGAATTAAATCAACTGCCCTGGCAAAATTTGAAAGTTGATGTTGTCTTGGAATGCACGGGAAAATTTGTCAAAGACGGCGAGGCTGAAGGCCATCTTAAATCTGGCGCTAAAAAAGTTATTATTTCCGCGCCGGTCAAAGAAAAATCCAAAACGCCTACTTATTTAATTGGCGTTAATGAAAAGAAATACAAAGGTGAAAAAATTATTTCTAATGCTTCCTGCACCACTAATTGCATCGCGCCAGTGACCAAAGTTATTAATGATAGTTTTGGCATTAAAAAAGCTTTTTTAAACACAATCCATTCCTATACTGCGGATCAGAATTTGGTTGATGGCCCGCACAAAGATTTACGGCGCGCCCGTTCAGCTGCAGAAAATATTATTCCGACTACCACTGGCGCGGCTATTGCTGTCACAGAAGTTCTGCCGGAATTAAAAGATAAATTTGACGGCGTGGCGCTTCGCGTGCCAACTATCTGCGGCTCTATTTCTGACATTACTTATGTTTTAAAGAAAAAAACTAATGTTGAAGCAGTTAATAAAGCACTTAAAAAATCTGCTGATAGCACTGAATTAAAAAATATTCTTACAGTTTCTGACGAGCCATTAGTTTCCACTGATATTATTGGCAATCCTGCCTCTGTTATTATTGATCTTAAATTAACCATGATGATTGGGGATGACTATCTTAAAATTTTAGCTTGGTATGATAATGAATGGGGTTACAGCTGTCGGTTAGTAGAAATGGTAGAGGTGGTGATGAAAAAGTAATTTTGTTTTGGATATTGACATTTTTTTAAAAGGTAAGATAAAACCAGACTTTTTAGTCTGGCTTTTTTATTCTTCATACACTTTTACTGTCTGTTCAATCATTCTTTCCAAACCAAACTGCTTGATTTTTTCTAAATTATTCTCTTTGAATTTTTCTTGCAGTTCAGGATTATTCAGAATCTTTTCTATAGCTCTGGCAATTTCGCGCGGTTTTTCTTTAGCTATAATTAGCCCATTAACTTCATCTTCCACAATTTCTGGCGTTCCGCCCACAGGCGTAGCAACAATTGGCAAACCAGCGTCCATGGCTTCTAAGAGCGCATAAGGAAAGCCTTCTTTAATTGATGGCAGACAAAAAATATCAAAAGCTTTTAAAAATTGCGAAGCATTGGGCTGTGAACCAATCAGAAAAAAATTATTTTCTAAATTTAATTTTTTAATTTCTTGTTCTAATACGGGCCTTAATCCGCCTTCGCCAATAACCACAAATTTTAGATCCGGCATTTTATTGGTTATGATTTTAGCCGCTCTGATTAAATAAATTATGCCTTTGGTAGAGTAAAGATTAGCAATTGTGCCGATCCAACACAAACCCCTCTTATTGTCATTCCCGCGAGTTCCAATTTGCCAGTGGCAAATGGAACGGGAATCCAGAACTTTTCGTGCCTCATCTTTTTCTAAAAATTTTAACTCTTGTAAATCAATACCATTATGAATCGTAATAAATTTATTATGATTGGCGATTTTATGATTCAGCCCGGTGATTTTGTCCTGTTCAGATACACAAATAATTTTATCTTTAAACCAGCCAGAGATTCTTTCTGACCAGCGATAAAAAAGCTGGCGGAAAATGGTTAATGGTTCGTTAAAAACAAAACCATGGGCTGTGTAAATTATTTTTAACTGCTTTTTTTTAATTGGATAAAAAATTTTATATAAGAAGCCCACGACGGCTCCTGTTGAGCCGATTTTGCTTGAATTAAGATGAATAATGTCTGGCTTGGATTTTAAAAACAGGGCGTATAATTCAAAGCCAGACAAAAAGTCATGCCAAAGATTGACTTCTCTCATCACGTGTTTCAAGCGCCAAATTTTAAAACCTTTTGATTCTAATTGTTTGAGCCAGCCATTAGGAGCTTCTTTTTTTGGTTCGCCCGCGGCAATTTCAACCAGATATTTATTTTTATCAATTCCGAGGGTTAAATCAGCAATATACTTGCTTGCCCCGCCAAATTCACTCTGGGTGACTAAAAACAGAATTTTTTTTATGGTTGTCATAATTTGATTATGACATAAAAGTCTGTAAATAGCAAAAATATCAGTAACCGGATTAAATTGTCTTTTTTCCTAAAATAAGCTAAAATTAATTCATGAATAACAAACCGAAAATTTTAATTATATCTCTTACTTACTTTCCATTTATCGGCGGAGCGGAAATCGCGGTGCAAGAAATTACTAAACGGCTAACTGGTGATTTTGAGTTTGAAATAATCACTTGTAATTTGAATGGCCGACAAAAAAAAGAAGAGAAAATTGATGGAGTAAAAGTTTATCGTATTGGAAAAGGAAAATTAGGCAAATTCTTTTTTTCTTGGCTGGCTTATAGAAAAGCAGTTAAATTGCATGAGAAAAATAATTATAAGATTGTTTGGTCAATTATGGCTAACCGCGCTGGTTTAGCTGCTTTGAAATTTAAAGAGAAATTTCCCAATGTAAAATATTTGCTGACTTTACAGGAAGGTGATTCTGTGTCTCATGTTTATAAACGCACCTGGTTTTGGTTTTGGCGTTATAAAAAAATATATGAAAAAGCAGATCATATCCAAGTTATTAGCAAATGGCTGGAAAGTCGCGCCAGAAAATTTGGCTATAAAAAAGAAATTTCAGTTGTGCCAAATGGAGTTAGTTTGTCAGAAAAAAATCAATTGACACCGTTTCAAAAAAAAGAAGGAAAAATAATTTTGACCGTATCACGGCTAGTGGAAAAAAATGGATTGGAATATTTGATTAGGGCGTTTAAATTATTATCTAACACCCACGGCAATGTTATTTTAAAAATTATTGGAGATGGACCATTAAAAAGCAGATTAGAAAAATTAGTTAAAGAACTAAATCTGGGAGAGAATATTTTTTTAGGTAAACTGGACTATATGCAAACTCAAGAGCGATATAAACAGGCTGATGTTTTTGTTAGACCGTCTTTGAGTGAAGGATTTGGTAATGTTTTTATTGAAGCCATGGCAGCTGAAATTCCAGTTATTGCCACGCCAGTCGGCGGCATTCCTGATTTTTTAATTGATAACAACACTGGCTGGTTTTGTGAACCAAAAAATCCTAAAAATATTGCTGAAAAAATTCAATATGTTTTGGATAAAAAAAATAATGCGGAAGTTGAAAGGGTGGTGGCAAATGCTAAAAAAATGGTAGAGGAAAAATATGATTGGAATATTATTGCTAAAAAAATGTCAGAGATATTTAATAAACTAGTTTAAAAATTTTATGCTTAAAGAAATTATTGTCAAAATTATTCAGGAAAAAATCAGCGCGCAAATCAAACAGTTTTTTTTATATTGCATTGGCGGCGGGTTTGCTTTTATTATTGATGTCGGCGGTTTATATGTTTTTACCGAATATCTTAAAATCTGGTATATTTTTTCCGCCACTTTATCATTTATTCTGGCCGCTATTTTTAATTATCTTTTTCAGCGGTTTATTACTTTTAAATCTGTTGATAAAAACATTAGCCGGCAGTTTATCCTTTTTGTGATAGTGGCCGCGATCGGACTTTTAATCAATAACACTCTACTATATTTGCTGGTTGAATTGGCTGGAATCTGGTATATTTTTGCCAAAGTTCTAACCGCCGCCATTGTTTTAGTTTGGAATTTTTTTGTTAATAAAAAGTTTACTTTTAAGTAGTTTTTTCTACTTTACTATTGTCATCCCCGCGAAAGCGGGGATCCCCTTTTTCAAGGGGATGACAGAAAAATATGAAACTTTTAATTGCTACTGGGATTTTCCCGCCTGATATTGGCGGACCAGCCACCATGCTTTCACATTTAGCGCAGGGTTTAACTGAGCGCGGTTTTGAGGTTAAAATTTTAACATACACAGAAAACACAAAAGCACAGAAAACACAGAAAACACAAAAGCACGAAAACACAAATAATGTCTATCGTGTGAAAAAGAATAATAAATTAAAATATTTTTGGCAGATGATGAGGTTGGCCAAGTGGGCTGATTTAATTTATACTACTGACACTTATAGCGTTGGGTATTTTGTTTATTTAATCAAAAAGATAACTGGCAAAAAATATATTTTGCGTTTTACAGGCGACAGCGCCTGGGAAACCGCGCGCACCAATGACTGGACAAAAGATTATATTATGAATTTTCAAGACAAGAAATATGATGTTAAAATTGAGAAGCTAAAAGTGCGCCGTAATAAAATTTTTTTTAACGCTGATAAAATTATTGTTGATTGTGAGTTTAATAAGAAACTATCAGTTAGTGCAGTTTATCCCGAGGAGGAGCCCCGCACAATAATGCGGGGCAAATATCGCGACGACGAAGGATCCCTTGGTTTTCGGGAATATAAAAATAAAATCTCTGTCATTTATAATGCAGTAGATTTTAATGTGGGCATTGTAGGGACGGGTCTTGACCTGTCCATGGCAATTAAACAAAAATATTCTCCGCATGGCGAAAAAATTATGATGACTGCCTGCCGCCTGACGCCATGGAAAGGCGTGGATCAGATTATAAATATTTTACCAGATTTAATTAAACAGATCGGATTAGTGAATTTTTTAATTTTAGGAGAGGGGAGTGAGTTGGAAAATTTAAAATCTAAAATTAAAAATTTAAAATTAGATGATAATGTTCATTTTTTAGGAAAAATAAATCAAGAGGATATGGCTAACTATTTTAAAATCACTGATGTTTTCATTCTGAATTCGCAATATGAGGGTTTGTCACATACACTTTTAGAAGTTATGCAAGCTGGCGCGCCAATCATTGCGTCTAACTGCGGCGGCAATCCGGAATTGATTGAAAATAATAAAACCGGAATTTTGGTGGAATATAATAATCAAGAGCAATTACTGACAGCGTGCATTAAAATTTTATTTGACAAAAGTTTGGCCGACAATTTGGCTAATAATGTGCGTGAAAAGGCTAAAGAATTTAAATGGAGCGAGGTAGTGGAGAAAACAACGGGAGTAATAAAAAGTCTTTTATGAAAATCATTCTCATCAACCCTCCCTTCAACATTGCTAAAGAAAATTACGACAGTTCAATATCTGTCGGGCTTTTGAGCGTGGCAACTTTTTTAGATGCTAATGGCGTGGCAGTGGAAATTGTGGACGGCGCGCGCCAGAAAAATTATTTGGATTTAATAAAAGAAAAAGTTAAAGATTGTGAATTTGCCGGCCTTTCTGTTATGACAATGCAAGTTGGTCAGGCTTTAAAAATTTCTCAAATAATTAAAGAAATAAATCCAAATTGTAAAATTGTTTGGGGCGGGGTGCACCCGACTTTTTTTCCAGAGCAAACAGCGAAACACGCTCTGATTGATATTATCTGCATTGGAGAAGGGGAATATACGGCTTTGGAAATCGCGCAAGGAAAAAATTCAAATGAAATAAAAGGCATTGCTTATCGCCTAAAAAACGGAGAAATAAAAATCAATTCACCTCGCGAACTTTGCGATCCAAAACAAATGCCTCTTTTTAACTGGGATTTGGTGCCAAAAGAAATTTTAGAAAATTTATTTTTAATCCCTTCATTAACTTCGCGCGGTTGTCCGCATCGCTGCACATTCTGCGTCAATGCCATTTTGAAAAATTTTTGGCGGACAAGAACAGCTGAACAAGTGATTAGTGATTTGGAAATAATTTTAAGCAAGCCTTATTTCAAAAATAAAAAATTGCGTTTTTGGGACGAAAATTTTTTTGTTGATATTGAACGCGCTAAAAAAATCATTGACGGCATGATAGAAAATAATTTAATTATGCCATGGGAAACAACAGTGCGTGCCAATTATCTGCGCGCTAATATGATTGATGATGATTTTATGGATAAACTAAAAAAATCTGGCTGTTATCTTTTGTCATTTGGTGCTGAATCAGGCTGCCCCAGAATCCTTAAAAAAATTAAAAAAGAAATTGATCCAGAAGATATTTTAAATTCTGCCAAGATGGCTTTGAAGCATGATATTATTCCGCAATATTCTTTTATGATTGGCCTCCCTAGTGAAACCCGCTCGGACATTATGGCCACCTTGAATTTAATTGATAAATTGGTAAAATTAAGCCCAAAAGTGCAGATTCTTGGCCCGCAGGTTTTTCGGCCATATCCTGGTTCTGAATTATATGATGAGTGTCTGCAAAGCGGCTGGCAAGCACCTAAAACTCTTGAGGAGTGGGCGCATCTGGCAGAAAATGAATTAAATTATTTGGCAATAAAAAATTTTCCCTGGGTTAAAAATAAGGACAAAAATTTTGTGGAATCAATGGAAGCGTATGTCCGTTTTGGCGCGCATTCAATTCAAAGCGCTATGGGCTCAAGTGTGAAAGCAAAAAAGTGGTTGAAGTTGGGTTTTGTGTTACTTTGCAAATTAAGATGGAAATTAAAATTTTTTTGCTGGCCAATAGAATTTAAACTTGCTAAGTCATTTGTGTCAAAATAATTTATTAGTTGTCATTCCTACGAAAGCAGGAATCTCACAGAACAAAGGGATCCTGACTTTCGTCAGGATGACAAAATAAAAGAAAAATTTTATGAAAATTTTAATGTTATCAATTGATAAAGGACTTTTAGGTCAAGGACAGCTTGGCGATGTTGTTGAGCGCCATAAAAAATATAGCGAATTTTGCGATAAGTTGGATATAATTGTATTTAATAAATTGTCATTCCCGCGTAAGCGGGAATCCAGTGTTTCTGTAAAATTATCTGAAAAAGTCACCTCTTATCCAACCAATTCCAAAAGTAAATTATTTTATTATTTTGACGTTTTAAAATTTGGTAAAAAATTATTTCAAAAAAATTATTACGACTTAATTGTTTGCCAGGATCCATTTTTAACAGGACTTATTGGTTTAAAACTAAAAAATAAATTTGGCTCCAAACTTTTAATTCATTTTCACGGCGATTTTAAATTTCCTCTTTGGCGTGTGGTGAAAAATGCTGATGGCGTGCGCGTGATGAGTCAAGGACAAAAAGAAAAATTAGTTAAAAAAGGCATGCCAGCAGATAAAATTTATGTTATTTCCACACCAGTTGATTTGGAAAAATTTGATACGCAGTGTCATCCCGAGCGAAGGTCCGATGAACATCGGACAGAAGCCGAGGGATCTCTGGAAATAAAAAATCAAATTACAAAAACAATTTTATTTGTCGGCCGTTTGGAAAAAGTAAAGAAACTGGACAGGTTTTTAAAAATATTTAAAACCCTAATTACTAATTGCCAATCACTAATTACTTTAAAAATCATTGGCAAAGGTTCCCAGGAAAGCAAATTAAAACTTTTGGCAAAAAAACTTGGTTTGGCAGATAAAGTTGAATTTCTCGGCCAACTGCCGCAGGATAAAATAATTGGACATTATTATAATTCTGATATTATAGTTTTACCCTCAATTTCTGAAAGCTTTGGCAAAGTATTGGTGGAAGCCAATGCTTGCGGAAAACCAGTAGTGGCAACAGCCACTACAGGCGCTAAAGAAATTATTCAAGACGGTATAAATGGATTTTTAGTGCCAATTGGAGATGCTGAAAAAATGTCTGATAAAATTTTAGAACTTTTGAATAACCCAAAAATAGCTGCTCAAATGGGCGAAAACGGCAGAAAATTAGTTATGGAAAAATTTGACGGCAATCGCCAGTTGCAAAAAATTAAAGAAATGTGGCAAGAAATTGTAAATTTATGACCCTCCTTTTTACCACGAGAAAAATAGATAAAAACGACGAAAGGGTTGGTTTTGCGTCCAGCTGGCTTGTGGAATTTTCTAAACATTTAACCAAACTCATTGTTATTTGTCAAGAAAAAGGCGATGTTTCAAATTTGCCAGATAATGTTGAAGTTTATTCTCTTGGCAAAGAAAAAGGCCTTAGTAAACTAAAACAAATTTCTAATTTCCAATTTCTAAATTCTAAAAAAATAAAAGAAGCGGATGGAATATTCTGTCATATGATTCCGCACTATGCAGTTTTATGCGGGCCATGGTGTAAAATTTATCATAAAAAATTGGTGCAATGGTATGTTCATAAAAAAGTTTCGCCATATTTAAAATTAGCAAATTTTTTTGTTGATGAATATGTTACAACTAATGAGCAAAGTTTTAGAATGAAAACAAAAAAAACAGTGCATTATTTTGGGCATGGGATTGATGTAAATAAATTCAAAAATCAAAATTCAAAAATCAAAATTGTAAATCAAAATTCAAAATTTATAATTTTAAGTGTCAGCCGAATTTCACCCAGTAAAAATATTGATTTAATTATTAAAGCAGTAGAAAATATTTTGAAGAAAGATATAGAATTGAAAAAGAAAATTGAACTGCAAATTATTGGCGCGCCAGGATTGTCAGAGCAACAAACATATTATGAATCGCTGATTAAATATACGGCAGATAATAATCTGTCTGAAAATATCAAATTCTTAGGGCCGCTTGCGCCAGATAAAGTTTTGACATATTATCAAAACTGCGATTTATTTATCAATTTGTCAGAAACCGGTTCAGTTGATAAAGCAGTGTTAGAAGCCATGGCATGTGAAAAATTAGTTTTGACTTCCAACGAATCTTTTAAAAATATTATACCGGTTAAATTATTCCTTACAGATAAAATTCCAGAAAATATTGCTAATAAAATTTTAGAATTGTATCATATGCCAGAAACTGAAAAAATAGAATTACAAAAAATTTTACGCCAAGAAGTGGTAGAGAATCATAATTTAGAAAAGTTGGCAAAAAAAATAATAAAATTATATGAATGACTATAAAAAAATTGATCTTGGCTGCGGCCTGTCTAAAAGAGACCCTGAAAGCATTGGCGTTGACTGGGTAAAATTGCCAGGCGTTGATGTGGTTTGCGATATTAATCAAGGATTGCCTTTTCAAGACGATGAAATTGACGAAGTTTATTCACGCCATACTTTTGAGCATATTAATGATATTTTTTTTGTCATGAAAGAAATTTATCGCATTATTAAGCCAACTGGCACTCTGATTATCAAAGTGCCGCATTTTTCCTGCCCGACCGGCTATTCTGATTTAACTCACAAAAGTTTTTTTGGCATTTACAGTTTCCAGTGTTTTGACCCGGATTATTCAAAACATAATTATAGAGAAGTTGGCGAAGCAAAATTTAAATTAGTTTCTGCTCGGTTGTCGTTTCATTATGGCCCATTATCAAAATTTTTTGAATGGATGTTTAATAAATTCCAAGCCAAATATGAAAGATATTTATGTTACATTTTTCCAGCTTATGATATTAAGTTTGTCTTAAAACCAGTAAAATAAAATTTTATGTTCAAACGAACCCAGCTAATCAAACGCGAACTTTTTTACTGGCGCAAAGCTCTTTTTGAGTACAAAAAAATTTGGGCATATATTTACTATAAATACATTTTTTCTAAAAAAATTTTGGATAAAAACGAAATTTTGGAAAGACCTGTTAATAATTCTGATTTGTCTGTTCATATCTTAACCTGCCATTTTGATTTTAAAATGTTTTTTTGGTCTTTAGCAAGTTATTACAATGCTTTTAAAATTTACGGCCAGTTGTATATCCATAACGACGGCACCTTAAGTCCTAAAGAAATAAATTTAATTAAAAAATTTTTCCCAAGCGCCAGGATAATTGACGCGAGAACCTTTGCCAATGATTTTGAAAACAAGCTTAATCAATACCCTGTTTTTAAATCAATCAGAGCCAGACATTTTAACTTTTTTTCTTTTAAAAAAATCATAGACACTTTTTTAGCAGCTGATAATAAAATGTGCCTTATTTTTGATACTGATATTTTATGGTTTAAAAATCCGATTGACATAGAGGAACAGATCAAACTCGGCTGTCCAAGGTCTTTAATGCAAAAAAACAATACTTATAAATTTCTAAAAGACGGCGCTGAAATTGATCAGCAGCTGACGCAATTTAACGCTGGCATCATACTTTATGCCAGAGAAAATTTTGATACAAATATACTTATTGACTTTTTTCAGCAATTGAATGAGAATAACAAAAAAGAATTGCATTTTGCGGATCAAACCGGGCATGTGAAATGTTTAAAAAATTTAAGCGCCTTGCCAGAAGACAAATACATTATTCGGGGTTCGGTTAATGAAAATACCATAGCCAAACACTATACTGCCCCTCGCCGTCCGCTGTTTTATTTGGAAGGAATACTTGTGGTCATGTCATCCCGAGCGATTAGCGAAGGGTCCCAATGAACAATGGGATTCCCGCGTTCGCGGGAATGACATATAATTTATTTTATGAAAATCCTAAATTTCAATTCTGGATTTCTCCCTGACAAAGGCGGCGTCGCCACTTATTCTTGGGAATTAACGCGCCACTTATCAAAAAATCCGCAAGTTAATCATGTGCAAGTAATTGCTTTTAATATTTCCGAAGTCACGGATGATGTGGCCACAGAAAAAGCCAGTGATAAATATACTATTATTCGCCATAAACGCGGTTTGGTTAATTTTTGGACCATGGGCTCTAAAATTTTTAAATACTTAATAAAATATAAAGATTATGACATAATCCACGCCACGAATTTTTTTCCAATTGGATTTTGGATAATGGTTTGGACAAAAATGCTTGGCAAAAAATATTTTATCACGATTTACGGCACTGACACCCTGACATCGCTCGGTTCTAAAAAAACAAAATTTTTAAAAGCTCTGATTATGAAACGGGCTGCCAAAATTTTTAGCATCAGCAATTCCACCACTCAAAAAACTCTGGCTAAATATAATTTGCCCAAAGAAAAGTTTGCCACCATTACGCCCGGAGTTACTACAAGTTTCACAGATAAAATAAATTTGAATTTACGCGCTGATCTGGGTTACCTGCCTGACGATTTCATTATTTTAGTAATCAATCATCTGGTGGCGCGTAAAGGTGTGGATGATGTAATGAGGGCAGTGGCAAAAATTGATGATGAAAAAATAAAGTTGTTAATTGTCGGCAAGGGTCCGGAAAGAGAAAATTTGGAGAACTTGGCCAAGGAATTAAACATCGCAAACAGAATTAAATTTATGGGCAGAGTTGATGAAGTTGAATCATATTATAAAGCCGCTAATATTTTGACATTAACTTCATACTATGATAATACAGGTGATATAGAAGGATTTGGCTTGGTTTTGGTTGAAGCAGAATTAAGGGGTTTACCAGTCATTGGCACCAATTCTGGCGGCATTCCAGAAACCATTAGTGACGGCGTTTCCGGCTTTATTGTAGGGGAAAGAGAAATTGAAGCTATTAAAGAAAAAATATTATTATTAAAAAATAATCCGGAATTGTATCAGAAAGTGAGTGCAGCGGCTTCTAAATGGGCTAAACAATTTGATTGGACAGATATTGTTGCAAAACATATTGAAGTTTATAAAAAATAGTTAAAAATAAAATTCCCAATTTACATTTATTATGGAGGTGGTTTATGGTTTCCAAAAAACCTATATGCATAATTATGTGTGAAGCCTGGACGCGTTTTTTAGATTTAGGAGGATGGGCAGACACTTGGTTTGCCAAATATGGTTTTATATTTAATATTGCCATTCGTCCTGGTGTTTTAGTACAAATTAAAATTTACAAAAGAAATGGCCGTAAAGAAAGAGTGTGTATTACTGCTGAATCATATGGCCAAACATATCTTTTAGATCCCGATATACCTTCTTACAAAAACCAGGATATTGCGCTTTTAGAAGCCGCCCTTGAAATAATGAAAGTGCCAAAAGATTTATATTTAGAAATAAATATTTATTCTGAAATGCCCAAAGGAGCTGGCACTGGCACATCGGCCGCGGTCACTACTGCCCTTATTGGAGCACTGGATCGCTTAACTTATGGCCGTTTAGCTCCTCATGAAGTAGCAGAACGTGCCCACAAAGTAGAGACAGAAATTCTTAAACTCCAGTGTGGTATTCAGGATCAGCTCTGTTCTGTTTTTGGTGGCATAAATTTTATTGAAATGACAGATTATCCGCGTTCTATTGTTTCGCAAATTGCCTTACCAAAAGAAATTTTTTGGGAATTGGAACGTCGTTTGCTTTTATTCTACTTAGGCAACGCTCACTCATCTTCTGAAATTCATCAATTAGTAATTAAAAGATTAGAAGATTCTGGAGCCGATAATCCAATTTTGCAAGGTCTACGCAAATGTGCCTGCGATGCAAAAGACGCGCTTTACGAAGGACAACTAAAAAAGTTTGGAAAAATTATGATAAAAAACAATGAATTACAACGCGCTTTGCATCCTCAATTAATTTCAACAAAAGCAGATCAAATTTTTAAATTAGCTCAAGAATTTAAAGCTTATGGCTGGGACGTTAATGGTGCTGGAGGCAATGGCGGTTCAGTCACTATTTTTTGTAGCCCAGATGATAGCACAAAAAGAAAACTAATTGATGTGGTTGAAAAAATGGGCGGAGGTATCCAATATATTCCTACAAATATTCCTCGTGATTGTCTCCGTGTTTGGCAAGCAAAATTTTAATCATTCATCTGTGCCTCGATATTTATCGGGGCGCTTTTCTTTTTTTATAGCCGTGCTAAAATTACATTATGCCAGAACAAATTGTTAATTTTTATAATCAGCTCTATAAATCCAAACAATCTCAAGCCATGCGGCCTATAACAGAATATAGCCGTTTTTTAAGTTATTTAAAGCTATTGGAAGCTGATAAAAAAATTTTAGACATTGCCTGCGGCACTGGATTTTTATTAAAAGTTGCTAATGAAAAAGGATTAAAAACTTTTGGTATTGATATTTCTGATGAAGCAGTAAAAATCGCCAAAGAAAATAGCCCAAGTTCTGAAATTATAACTGCTTCAGCGGAAAATTTGCCGTTTGAAAATATTTTTTTTGATTATGTTTCATGCCTCGGCAGTATTGAACATTTTTTAGATATTAACCAAGGCCTGCGGGAAATGTTAAGAGTAGGGAAGAGCGGGGCTAAATTTTTATTAGTGGTGCCGAATAAAAATTATTTTGTCTGGTGGTTCACTAAAAATAAAGGCACGCACCAGCGGGATTTCCAGGAAGAATTAAAATCTTTAAAAGAATGGCGTGATATTTTTAATAATCTTGGCTTTAAAATTTTAGATATTTATCAGGATGATTGGCCAAGCAGATGTCTGCCATGGTTTTATTCTTTTAATCCAATTAAAATTCTTAAAAGATTGTTTTTTAAATTAGCTTGGTTAATTTTACCGCTAAATTATACTTATCAATTTATTTTTATATGTCAGAAAAATATTGTAAAAATATAATCATTGGTGCAGGTCCGGCCGGACTTGCAGCTGGCTATGAATTAGCAAAAGCTGGCCAGCCAGTTTTAATTATTGAAGCAGAGAGTGAGGTCGGAGGCCTTTGCCGCACCATTGATCACAATGGCTATAAATTTGATTTTGGCGGACACAGATTTTTTACCAAAAATCAAGAAGTGCAGAAATTTTGGCAGGATTTGCTTCAGGAAGATTTTTTGGAACGGCCGCGACTTTCCAGAATTTATTATTGCCAGAAATTTTTTGCTTACCCGATTAAACTTTTTGACGCTCTTTTAAAATTGGGTTTAAAAGAAAGTATTTTAGTTGGCTTAAGCTTAATTAAAACAAGAATCAAAAGAAAAATTAAGAAAATGCCAGAGATTACTTTTGAAGACTGGATCACTAATCGTTTTGGCGAAAGATTGTTTAATCATTTTTTCAAAAGTTATACGGAAAAACTTTGGGGCATTTCTGTTAAAGAACTGGGCGCTGATTGGGCCGCGCAAAGAATGAAAGATTTATCATTGTGGCAATTATTAAAAACTTTTATCTATAAGCGTGAAGGCCAGATTAAAAGCCTGATTGAAAAATTTAATTATCCCAAATTCGGCCCAGGCATGTTTTATGAGCGGGTGGCTGAAGAAATTAAAAAAATTGGCAATGAAATAATTTTAGAAACAAAATTAATTAAAATAATTCACAACAATAACAAAGTTGAAAAAATTATCGCGCAGAAAAAAAATGGCGAAATTTTAGAAATTACTGGTGAAAATTTTATTTCTTCCGTGCCTTTAAACGAAATGCTAAAAAGTTTGGATCCGGTTATACCCGAGACATTATTAAATATGGTTAATAAGATGCGCTTTA
>PFBP01000052.1 GCA_002778535.1 Candidatus Kuenenbacteria bacterium CG10_big_fil_rev_8_21_14_0_10_36_11 | reverse complement strand
AGGAAAAAATGAACAATAATAGCAGGTTTGGGGAGTTAAAATTAATTATTGCTAACTCTCACTCAAAATTGGGATTGGATGTAGCTAAAGAACTTAATATACCTCCTTTGGAAATGGAATCAGGAACTTTTCAAAATAATCAACCGCGGGTCTGGCGCAAAGGTGATGTTAGCGGAGCTGATATATGCATCATTAGTTCGTTGCACGACTGGCAAAATACTATGGGAGAATTTTTGCAAATAGTCGATTCTATTCAGGGTGCTTCCAGAATCTTTGGAGTATTTCCTTTTGTCGGCACTGGAAAAGCGGACCATCCCAAAAGATTTGGCGATCCAATAACTTACAAAATTACCGCCGATTTGATTTCACAATCTGGAATTGATTTAGGAGTTATTTTTGATCAGCACACTTCCCAGCATCCATACTTCTATGATACAAAACACCATCGACTGCATACGGTGCACCATTTATATCTAATGCGTATTCTAATTGAATATGCCCGCGATTATTTAAATTTTGATGGTATCTTGGCTTTGGATGATGGTAGCTATAAAAGAAATGCGAAAATATCAGAATTTTTAAAAACAACGGATGTTTCTTTTGTGTTTAAAACTCGCGACCCTAACACACTTAGAGTAGATATAAATAAATCATTCATTATTGGCGATGTCAAAAATAAAAAAGTTATCTCATTTGATGATATGTGCCAAAGCAGCGATACAATTGTGGTAGGCGCTCAAATCGCCAAACGAAATGGGGCCAAAGAAGTGACAGTGCTTATAGTACACAATGATTTTGGTCAAAACACTTTTGACATCTTAAACCCAGCTCTTCAAAGTGGTCTGATTGACAAAATGATAGTCTTAGAAACAATACCTCTTATTAGAGCTGGCGAGTGGCACCCCAATCTGATTGTCCTTAGCCCAGCTAAATTTATTGCCGAAGTTATTAATTGCGTTCATAAGGAAGGGCATATGAGACAGTTCTTCTTACCAATTTCATAAAATCCTCCCTCCCGCTCTCTCATACCAGATTGCGGGAGTTTTTATTTTATTAAAAATATTTGTAGTTTTAAATTAGTCCATTTCTTAAGTCATTTTCTGCTTGTTGCAAACACTCTCTACTGCCAACATCCAGCCAATAGACATCCTTAACTTCCACTGTATTTATTATATTTTCTTCAGCCAGTTTAAGATAAAAATTAATAATACTAAATTTATTTTCCAACGGAAAAATTTCAAATAATCGTGTTGAAACAATATGAATGCCCATAAAACCAACTTCTCTCAAATGTTCGTCCTGTGTTCCTTTTACCAATATTCTTTCATTAGCGCTTTTATTCAAGTGACCAGCCAATCTGCCATTTTGATCAATCAATAACGGCCGATTTGTCGTTCTGTTATTAACAATAAGTGTGGCTACTGCCCCACTCTGATTGTGTTTAATTATTTCTTTTCGTAAATCCAAATTTGTTAAAATATCAACATTAAAAACAATAAAAGGATCAGAGTCGCTTAAAAAAGATTTGGCATTTTTAATTGCGCCGCCAGTGTCCAAAATTTCTGTCTCAAAAATTATTTTCACTTTAACCGGCCATCTCTTCCAATTATCTGATACAAAATTTTCCACCTGTTTTGCCAAGTAGTGACTATTAACAATTATCTCTGCCACGCCTTGGCGCGCCAAATAAAAAATAGCTCTTTCAAGCATAGATAATGAACCAACCTGTAAGAGCGCTTTAGGAGTTGTGTCTGTTAATGGTTTAAGACGAGTGCCAAACCCTGCCGCTAAAATTATGGCTTTCATAAATTATTTTTTAAAACTAAGTGTTGCACTGAAATTTTAACGCCATTATTTTTTAAATGTTCTGCTAATTTTTCAGCGCAATAAACAGAACGATGCTGACCGCCTGTGCAACCAAACGAAACCATTAAATTGTTATAACCTCTTGTCTGATAACTAAGAACCGTCAAATCTATTAGCTCATAAACATGCGACAAAAAATTTTGCACTCTTTCTTTGCTATCTAAAAAAATTTTAACATCACTGTCCAATCCAGTTAAATTTTTTAATTTTTCTTCCCAAAATGGATTTACTAGCCCGCGGCAGTCAAAAACAAAACCACCACCATTATCAGTTTCATCTTTTGGCCTCTCATTTTTTTTAAAACTAAAACTAACTATTTTTACTGTTAATTCTTTATTCTCCGGCACAATTTCCTGCCAATTATCTATTGCGCATATTTTTTCAATAATATTATTTAAGACAGGCAAATCTGACAAAAAAGAACATTGCTTTTGCAAAATGCGCAAATTATCTATAGCAAAAGGGATGCTGTTTAAAAAATGCGGTTTATTCTTGACAATACCCACAAAACCATAAGCGCCCAAGGCCTGCATAATGCGAATCAAAACAAAACCATAAAAATATTTTTTAAATTTTTCAGGATTAACATTAATAATTTTATTAACTTCACTAATATAAAAATCCAATAGTGCTTCACGAATTTCCTGTGGAATTTTGGCTTTGGCATCATAAAGCAAGGAAGCGACATCATACTGCAAGGCCCCTCTTCTGCCAGATTGATAATCAATAAAATATGGCTCATTATTTTTTATCATTATGTTACGGGACTGAAAATCGCGATACATAAAAAAATTTCTATCTTCCTGCATTAAAATATTGGCCAGCTGATTAAAATCGCATTCTAATAATTCATTGTCAATATTGTCTTTGTAAAATAAATTTAAAAAATTCCATTTGAAATAATGCATATCCCATAACATTGATTCGTGCGCAAATTCAATGTGCTGATAACAAAGACCAAAATTAATTTTTTTACCAGCTATAATCTGGATGGTTGGCAAAACTTTTAAAACATTCTGATACATAGCGACAATTTCTGTGTTGAAACTTTCGCTGCTTTTTATTTTTTCCATCCAGGTAAAAAGAAGTTCGTCGCCTAAGTCTTCTTCTAAATATATATGATTATCTAAATCTATTTCATAAATTTCTGGCACTTTTATTTTCTGCTCGGACAATGTTTTTGAAAAAGAAATAAATGCCTCGTTTTCTTTACGATTTTTTCCATAAATACCAATCGCTGTATGATTTTGACTTGTTAAGCGATAAACTGTGCGATCAGAGCCATCGCCTTTTAGGGCTTTAAAATCAAAAACTTCTTCATTAAAATGTTGTTTAAATAATTTTTTAAGCAATTCTTGTTCTATCATAATTTTAATTTAATATTTCTTCTAAATATTTCTCCCCTGAATAATCCACAAAAATTTGGTTCATATTCTCGCCTAATTCTTTTTTCTTAGTTTCATCTACTAATAAATTTTTTATTTCTTGCACAAAACTTTTCGCAGTCAATTCTTTTTGTTTTAAATAAATGCCCGCGTTATTTTTTGCAAAATACTCAGCGTTTGCTTCCTGATGCGTGTCAGGCATAGGAATAATAATTGTTGGCTTTTTAAAATAAGCTAATTCAGTCAAAGTTGCCATGCCTGCGCGGGAAATCGCGATGTTGGATAAATTATAAACTTCTGATATTTGCTCCGCATCTAAAAATTCAAATGACTTATATTGTAATTCGTAATCCGTGATTGGTAATCCGCAATTTGAAATTGATTTATCTTTGCCAGTAATGTGAATAATGTTACAAAATTTTATCAATTCCGAGAGTGACTGCCAAATTAATTCGTTAATTGCCAAAGCGCCAGTGCCGCCGCCAAGGATTAAAACTATTGGCAAATTGTTTTCAAAATCAAACCTATGTTGTAAATCCGTAATCCGTAATTCATCTCTAATAGGGTTTCCCACTAAAACAACTTTTTTTTGATTAAAATCTTTTAAAGATTTTTCTAATGCCACAGTTATTTTTTTAGCCACTGGCGCCATAAGCTTATTAGCCAAACCAACTTTTACATCTTGCTGATGCGCGAACACAGGCGCATTGTAAAAAAACGCGGCATAAGCCACTGGCACTGCTACAAAAGAACCAGCTGTTAAAACAATGTCTGGCTCAAATTTTACGAGCCAGTAAAGCGCCTGAAAAAAACCAATGATAATTCTGAAAATATCAAAAACATTTTCCAAAGCAAAATAACGGCGCAGTTTGCCGCTTTCAATTGGTTCAAATTTTATGCCTGCTTTTTCCACTAATTCACGCTCCATTCCAAAAATTGTTCCCAACCATAATGACTGATAATTTGGCACTTGGAATTTTGACACTAACTTTTGGTGGATGGCGATAAGCGGGCTAACCGAGCCCATAGTGCCGCCGCCAGCATATAGTATTTTCATAATTGAATCTTAACCGATTTTAGAGAAAAAGAAAAGGCCAGAGAAAAATCTCTGACCTGAATTTATAATACAATTTTATTTTAAAAATATGTCAAACAAAGTATAAATTAGTCCGCCGAGAAAGATAATTGGCAGAAAAATAGAAGCGAAAACAGCAAAAGGTTTTGACAAAATATATTCGGGCTGGCGCTCGCCAAATTTTCTCGCCTGCCAGTAAGCAACCACATAAACCAAACCTTCCAAACCAAGTCCGAGAGCGCCGACTAAACTTAAAATCTCAATAAAATTGCGCAGACCTAAAAAATAAAAAACCAAAGGCGCGGCCACAGTTAAAAACCAGGCAAAGTGATGTTTAAATTTAAAATCATAATCATACATTTCTTTCAAAGCCAGGCCCAAAGTTAATAAACTGGTAAAAATTGTAAAAAATGCAAAAATATTTATGATAATAATAATTGACTGCCCCATTGCCTGGCCCAAACCAACGGTGGCAATGGGAGTAGTAATAGAACCAGTAACGCTCACAGTCAGCCAGGCAAAAATCAGATAAATTATGGCCGGAATCAAAGAACCAAAAAACAAGGCTTTTTTCAGAAGTTTTTCCCTGCCAATCAGAATTTCACGCGCTTCAGGAATAGCCACCCAGTCAGCACAGGCAAACAAAACCACGCCATAAGGCAAAAATATCTTGGCTAAATTAAAATCTGTTAAACCAGAAAAATTCAGCC
>PFBP01000044.1:1222-5284 GCA_002778535.1 Candidatus Kuenenbacteria bacterium CG10_big_fil_rev_8_21_14_0_10_36_11 | reverse complement strand
TCTCTCCATATCAATATCACGCAAACCAATCTCATCAGGCGCCCGCATTGTTTGCCGACCGCTCGCCTGCGCCCAGCCGCATATCTCTTTGCCATTAGGAATTTCAGCGCCTATAAAAGCGCCTATAGGTCCAAAGATATACCCTCCTATCAACATTTCAGCCACATTGTCTTTATCACAATATTGATAAAGCAAAGACCTGCCGCCAGTCCTAGTGACTTTTATATACGGATAATTGCCAGCTGATTCCATACAATAATATAATGGCTGACGACCCATATACCCGGCCTGATTATCTTTGCCAAAAATATCTGTTTCCCCTGGAATTATATCAACCGGCCACCAGTTCAGGCACATTTTCTTTTCCTGGTCAGAAGTTGGGTATTTAGAATCCTGTTCCAGACAAAATCCCCGCCAGCCCCTCTGCACTTTGCCATTGGCGTCTACTGTATCACAGGCAATGGCGCCAACCGAGGGATAAAGCCGGCAGGAACGCGCGATTTTTTCTAAACCATTAATTGGCAAAACAGATTTTAAAGAAATATTATCAACATAAATATCATCGCCAAAATAACCAGCTTTAGTGTCAATATATTCATCGCCAATTGCCAAAGCACCCTGTCCGCTTTGCGGGCCATAAGGAGCTTGAGGATAAGCAAATTGGGAATTTTTTTGATTAGAAGTCAGAACAATTGTTTGCGGCGCGCTGGTAATGGTAACTTTTGCCACTGTGTAATAGGCCGAGGCAACTTTTAATTCAATATCAACATCTCTTGAAATTGAGCTGGCTGACCAGATATTCATAGAAATCGCGTAATCATAGCCCGGCTCCCGGGAAATAAATCCCAAAGGCGCTTCTGCGCTTAGCCACTTGTTGGCGCCAGTAGGGATTTGCGGCTTAATTTTTAAAACCCGGCTGTCATTTTTATAAATCACGCTTAATTCAGCATTGCTGGCTGCCACCCATGGCCATGCTTCGCCAGTTTCAAAATCTCCATTAACTAAATTTATATCCACTCCAGTGGGCTCCATCACGCCAACATGATAATTACCGGCAATTATTTTTCCTGCTCCCCAGTCCAAACCAACTTTTGAATAGCCAGACAAGTTCTGAATTTGGCTGACATTGATCGGATGCTTAAATGTTTGCTCAGCCGCTCTAATGCCTAAACTTGTTAAATTATTAGTAGAAACGCATTCGCCATCGCCGTTTTGTTCATTGCAAAGTCCGATATCAAAACACAAACTTTCTTTTTCATCTTTGCTATTAACCACCTCAACCGCAGAACGGCAATAAAGCCATTTGTCGCAAATCCTGTCTGGCATAACTTTTAAAACCACATTAGCGTCAAAAGCCTGGCCAGCTTTAGTAGTAAATGTTACTTTACAATCCTCGCCTTCATCTTTACAAATAGCCACCTTGCCATCTTTATCTGTTGATTTTACTTCGCAAGTATAGGTTGTATCATTATTTAAACCACTAACAGCAATGCTATGGCTTAATGAATAATTGTCTGCATTATCATCCCAAGATTTACTAATTCTTACGCCACCAGTTTCACAATAATCAATTTGGCTGTTTGCCAAACCATTGCTTTCCCCGCCAACTGTATTCCAAGAAATTGTGGCGCTATTATATGAAGCTCTGGCTGAAAGATTTTTAATAGTTAAATCAGATAAGACCTCTTCAACAACAAACTGATGATGATTTTTCAAAGCCGTGCCATCTATTTTATCTTGAACTTCATTGTTTTTAGCGTCTTTACTAATGATTTGATAATAATAGGTAGCGCCGTCTATCAAACCGTCTGGCAAATTTTTCAAAGTCACAAGGTGCTGTTTTCTTAGTAAACTAATTGGGTCAGTGGCTGTGTCAGGAAAAGTGGTTGTGTTAGGTAAATAAGTTTGACCGTAATTTACATTCGCATCAGCATCCACATTTGTTTCCCAATAAACTTCAGCCTGCCACTTATCATTTACTTTTTTTACATGCACTTCCGGGCCTTTGGTAATTATAACTTTGGCTGCAAACGCATTTACCTTATACTGGCCATCAGGATTAGGAGGAATTGCGGCACTTGATAAATTAACACTAGTGCCTTGTCCATCATCAACCACTCCTTGTTTATTTGTTAAAGTAATATCAGTAAAAGTTTCTGAATTATTGATCAATCCAACAGCTTTAAATTTTAAAGTAGCCACTTTAACTGTCTGGTTCATATTGCCATCGTTTGACAAACCATTGCCATAATAACCGCGGGCTAATTTATAAATTCCATCATGATTATTTTTTTCAACATCGCAATCATCACATACAACACGAACAGGAAAATCTTCGCTTTTAATCACTTCATCCAAATATAAAACATCTGTATCATAATTAACATCAACCGCAACCGCGACTAAATCTTGGCTTGGCTCAAGCCATATATCAACATCAAACACATCACCAACATAAAGAGTTTGCTGACTGCCATTAAATCCATTGGCATTATCAGGTTTCAAATAAATAGTATGCGCTTCTGACTCTTTAATTAGCTTTACCAGCGGAGAATTTTCAAAAACCAAACTGGCTGGACCTAATGTTGAGCCGCCGCCCACTGGCCGAATAGCAGCAAAATTGGTATACAAAGGCGATGATAAATTTTCAAAAGTAAAAGTAACCGTACCACCAACTGGCGCGCTTGACAAATCAACTTGTAATTCCAAAAAGGGCACCTGATTAGTGGTTGGATCAATCAGCGGCGCCATTTGACCAGTAGCACTGTTATAACCTTCAATATGATAGTAAATGTAATTATTTGTTGGATCAGTCTCAACACCAGAACTTATTTCTCTAAAATTCGGACCAGCAAATACGCTCACAGAATTAGTATCTAAACCTAAAGCAACTAAGTCGCCGCTTGTCAGCCAGCTCGCATCAACTTTAATGGCCGCTTCTAAAACAACCACTTCTTGATCCAAATAAGTATTGTCAATCTCTATCAACACCATTTGCTGACTGCCAGCAGTCCAATTGTTATTATAAGGCACAAAACGATAAACAACTTGATTCATGGCAAAAACAAAATAAATTACAGCGCCAATTATGGCCACAGCCAAAACCAAAATCACAGCCAAGAAAGCTTTATGTTTTGGCGTGAGACCGGACAGCCAAAACAAAAACCTGTGCCAAAAATTTGGTTTTTTTATTGGCATAAAATCCTGGGGTTGTTGAGTTAGGTCAATATCTTCTGGCATAAAATACTATTTCATTTTATTTTTTATTGTCATTCTTTTTTATATTTGTCATCCCCTATTTTTTATTGTCATTCCCGTCTTTTTTTGTCATTCCCGTCTTTTTTTGTCATTCCCGCGTAGGCGGGAATCCAGGCGGATTAAACCAGTTATTAGATAAATCCTGCCATAAAGGATTTTCCTTTTCTATTAACTTTAATTTCCAGCTTCTGTTCCATTTCTTTAATTGTTTTTCTCTATTGATAGCGTCGTTAATGTTATAAAAGTATTCGTAATAGACTAAACTATGGATATGATATTGTTGAGTAAATCCTTTTATTAAATGATTCTTATGTTCGTAAATTCTTCTTTCTAAATTATTAGTTAAGCCAATGTATAATGTCCCGTTTTTTTGGCTAGCCAAGATGTAGACCCAATAGGTCTTTTGAAATCTTTGGTAAATTTTCATAACCTTGTTTCCTGGATTCCCGATCAGGTCGGGAATGACAAGAAGGATTTATCTGCTAAATAATTAATCGTCTTTTACTAAAAAATATAATATTTTAAAATTTCTTTATTTTTTTTCTAATTACTCCATAATTCGTAATTCATTATTCAATTTTTATTCTCATCTCTGTTCCCCTTCCATCATCCAAAATCAACTTTGTTTTTTCTGATAATAATTTTATTTCCACTGGACCTGTTTTTAAGGCTTTGAATTTTAAACTTGCTAATAGTCCGTCCTTGCCATTATAGCCATTGCCAAAGTCATCTGGATTCGCATTGCCAGGAATTCCCCGGACTATTTCCACCAAACCAGCGTTATCTTTTTTCATAATTAACATT
>PFBP01000044.1:1004-1170 GCA_002778535.1 Candidatus Kuenenbacteria bacterium CG10_big_fil_rev_8_21_14_0_10_36_11 | reverse complement strand
CATATTGAACTAAAGCGCTCCCGACCACAATATTAGAATTTTGCGTATCCATTAAAATTTGCGCGTTAATTTCTTCATTAACTTTTGCCGCGCTTTTATCAAGTACTAATTTTATTGAACCATATCTGATTAAAGCTGGTATTTCTTTAGCATTGTTTTCTGTTTC
>PFBP01000044.1:0-993 GCA_002778535.1 Candidatus Kuenenbacteria bacterium CG10_big_fil_rev_8_21_14_0_10_36_11 | reverse complement strand
TCTCTGATTCCTGGCCTTTATCATCTGTCTTTTTATTAAGACTGTTAAAAATAAAAAATACTAAACCAGTAATTAAAATAATAATCGCTAAAATTATTAAGCTAATAAGCCGCTTGCTTAAAGCTTTTTTAACAATTGGTTCTTGGAGCTGGATTGGTTCATTGGGTTGGGTTGAATTATTGATGTCCATAAATGTATTTTGTCATCCCACTTTTTATTTGTCATCCTGATGTAAATCAGGATCTTATGGAATTGCTGGTGCGCTGGGATCCTGACTTTCGTCAGGATGACAGGAGAGAGGCAGGAATGACATAAAAAATATTTATTTTTTACTGCGTATTAACATACCGGCACCGTCCGCCACTATTGCAATCATTATCTGTATCGCAGGTTGCTTTATAATAATTGCACAAACCATTATTCTTGCAATCACTGTCCCTTACACATTCTTCAGTAATATCATTGCTACAAAACTTTTTATTGTTATCATTATCGCAAACTTTAAAACTGCGAACATTCAAAACAGGGTTCAGGCTGTCTTTAAAACCCACACAGCCTTGGCTTGGCCCTACACCGCTCTCGCATTCATCCACATCTTTGTAATAATAATAATTGCAAATCTGTTTTTCTGGAACATTAATAATATTGCACTGACCACTGCCGCAATCACTATTAATAGTACATCTTTTTGATATATCATTACTGCAAACTTTCTGATATAAATTATTCACATAACTTTTATTACAACCAACTGGATTTTGCGGATCCTGATACTCGCGGCAGCCAGAACTTGCTTCATTGCAAAGCCCAACCCAATTAGAACAAACTCCTTCGGATCCCGGGTTGGCTAAATTTGTGCAATCAGCATTTACGACGCATGACCCATTCGCGTTTAACGACACGCCGCCAATGCAATGACTGCTAAAACCATATTGATCATTAAATATTGGCGCGCTTGTTATGGCGCAAGGATCTGTTGAGCCTGATTTTAAC
>PFBP01000053.1 GCA_002778535.1 Candidatus Kuenenbacteria bacterium CG10_big_fil_rev_8_21_14_0_10_36_11 | reverse complement strand
ATTCCCTAAGACTGCGGGTTTGCCAATGGCGCGGATAAATCCTGCACAGGAAATAAAATTTGGCTATTTTAAGCCATTTTTACGCAGTCTGCTTTATTAAGCAGATTTTTAATTTTATGGTATTATTATTTCAAAATTAAAAATTTAAAATTGTAAATATTATGCCAAAATCCAAACTCCAAAAACAAAAAGTTTTAAATGATGTGGCTCAAAAAATAGATAATTCTAAATCTGTAATTATTTCCGTATTTGAAAAACTGCCTGTTAAAGACGACTATGCTTTGCGTCAAGAACTTAAAAAACAGGGCGCCGGCCATGAAATAGTTAAAAAAACTTTATTAAAAAAAATCCTGGCTCAAAAAGAAATTATCGGTCCAAATGAACAAGAACTCCTGGGTAATATTGCTTTAACCTCATCTCCAGACGAAGTTTTAGGCGCGAAAATTTTAGCTAAATTTGTCAAAGGCAAAAAAAATTTTAAAATTATCGGCGGCATTCTAAATAACAATTGGCTGAATTCGGAAAAAATTATGGCCTTGGCTAAATTACCTAACAAAGAAGAATTACTCAATAAAACCATAAGCACTATTAAAGCGCCACTAAATGAATTCGTTAATATCTTAGCTATCAATATTAGAAATTTTATCAATATTTTAAACGCAATAAAAAATAATAAAAGTAACTCGTAATTTGTAATTCGTAATTTGTAATAAAAAAACTTAAATTTATTTTGCCAATTACAAATTACTTATTGCGGATTACTTATAATTCTATGTCTGATGAACAAAAAGAAATCGTCGTGCCTGAAAAATTCAAATCAATTGTGGAAACCATTGAAAAAATGTCTGTCTTGGATTTATCAGAGTTGGTTAAAATTCTGGAAGACAAATTTGGTGTTTCAGCTGCCGCTCCAATGATGATGGGCACTATGCCAGCTAATGCTGGCGCGTCAGCCGAAGCTGTTGAAGAAAAAACCGAATTCACAGTGGAATTAACAGCTACTGGTGAAAATAAAATCGGCGTGATTAAAGTCATCCGTGAAGTAACTGAATTGGGTTTAAAAGATGCTAAAGATTTAGCAGAAGCCGCGCCAAAAATAGTTAAAGAAAAAATCAAAAAAGAATTAGCTGAAGAAATCAAGAAAAAATTAGAAGATGCTGGAGCAAAAGTGACTTTAAAATAATTGCATTATTTTAAAGTCATCCCGAGTCCCTTTAGGAACGAGGGATTCTGTGGTTAAAACAAAAATCGGGTTATCCAATTTTAAAACAACCACCTAAAAATGGTTGTTTTAAAATTACTTCATTTCCATCCTATATACTTTTTTATCAATCACTGACCAAATATTTTTTTGTCCATCATCCACAACCATTTGTTGAACAGAAGATAAATCATTATTCAAATACTGTTTTATCACACCACCATTTTCTTTGTTCACCACAACCAATCTTTTATTTTGCCGATCAAGAACATACATCAATGGCCAATCTTTTTCCGTGTAAATCTGTAAATCATTGCCCAATGGCTGATCAATACTTCCTAAATTAAATGTTTCTTTTTTGCCCTTAAAAAATTTAAGAACTTGATTGCCGTTAACAAGCCAGATATTGCCGTCAATCATCATTGAATGCCCTGATTTAATTAAATTCTTATCGTCTTGATACCAGAAACTAATAACGGCTCCCCCAGCCAATGGCTTGATAATTTTTCTGATTTCGCCAAGAGAATTATCTAATAAATACAAATTATCGCCATAAGGAATTATTTCTGCTATTGCTATAGTCGTAGCTAAATTTATTTTTAATTCTTTTGACGCACCCTGCTTGTCTAAATTATAAAAATTATTTTCCTGATCAAAATAAATAATGTCATCGCCAATCATTGTTAATAATTTTATTTTATCATTCTGCCACAAAGAAACAGGATTTTTTGTCGCATTATCTAATTGATAAAATTCGCCGTCAGCCAGTAAAATTTGCCAAGCGCTTTTATTCTTAAAAATATTTTTAATCTGGCTATTAACAGCTGAAAAATCTGCCGTTTGGTTTAAAACAACTTCATAAATATTGTTTATTTTATTTAAAAGCGCTGTCACTTCCTTTTGCTGTTGACCAAATAATTCCTGCCACTTGGCTTCAACGCCATAATACGACTTGGCCAGATTCAAAGCTTCTCCTAATATGCTCCGGGCTTTTTCCTTCTCTTCATAAATTAAAACAGCTTCAGCCTCATTTTTTTTATCCTCAATAACAGCGAGCGTGGCAGAGAGCTGTTTATTTTCAGCCGCTGTTTTTTTCTCATAATTTAAATAAATAATGCTCGCTGCGAAAATTGCTATCAACAACGCGATAAATCTAATAAATATTTTTTTATCCTTGAAAAAATTATTTTTGGGAATTAACTTAGCAATTCGCCAAAAATTTATTTTTTGCCAGCCATTTTTATTTTTTTCTCTGCCCTCAACGTGATCAGTTTGTTCTTTAGGCAACTGCAATTCCTTGCGATTAGATTTTTTATTTCTTTTAAAAATATTCCCTATGCTTCCGGTTAAATATTTTTTAAATTTAATTAGCCCTGGCCAAAGTGAAGCAGAAAGCGTGCGGCTGGTGCGTTGTTCCAGATTGCCAAGCCGTTGCATTGATTCTTCCGAACCATAAAATTCCTGAAGATATTTTTGCGGACTGGATTCTATAGATTTTTTAACTGCGCCATTGTATTTAAATACCAGGCCAATAATTTCAGCATTATTAACGGTTCCTGCTAAATTTTTAAATTGTTCCACCGCCGCTGACGTGCTAAGTTTTAAAACCACTTCTTTGATTTTTTCAGTTGAAAAAAAATCAAATAAGCTAAGGTTGGCAAAGAGTAAAACATCATCGGCCCTGGCTTCGCCAACAGTGATCTGGGAGAATTTTTCTTCCCTAATTTCACCAGCCGCATTTGGCACAATAGACGAACTTTTTTTATTTCTAAACAAATTACCCGACCAAACACCAATGGAACTGAAAACCAGATTGTCTGCTTTAGCTACCCCGACTAAAATATTGATTTTGGCCTGACCCATCATTGAAGCGCCAAAAATATCAGTTAAATTTAAATTTATGGTCTGGCAGGTCGCAGTCAGCGAACTTTCTATGTCAGAAGTAGGAGAAGAATAATAACTGCTCACAATCAAATCCATTAAATCACGCGCTTTATGTGCCAGACTTTTATCTCTGCCTTTAAGACCCAAGAGTACAAATAACTGGCCCAAATTAGATTTTTCAGCCATATCTTCGGGTGCCACAAAAATATCCCCATAAAAAGAATTCCTAACCGATGGTATTAAAATTTTTCCCCAATTGTATTCCATAATAAAATTATAACACTTTTTAAATTAATCAGCAAAACTTTGACTAGCGGCTTTTTTTTATCTATAATATAAGCAACTGTGGATAATACAAATAAAAATAAAATCAAAACAAAATATATGCTTAATGCTAAAAAACTGGCCGAGCTTAATCAATACATTGAAGCGGCTGATTTATCGCTTCAGCAAGCCAGAGAAATTTTAAAACAAATAGGCAATAATACCACTGATTTATCCCTAGCAAAAAATCGGGCTAAAAACCTGACGGTGACAAATGACTCTGAAACAAATCAACAAATCATTGAGGGTATTTTTAATGGCCAAAATATGATAGGGCATGATAATAAAGAATATAGCGTGCCAGCCAATTATGCCTCCAAGTCAAAACTGGTAACTGGCGATATTTTAAAATTAACCATAGAAAAAAACGGGTCTTTTATTTATAAACAAATTAAGCCGACTGAACGCGAAAGGTTAACAGGCGAATTGGTCTTAGATGAGGTGACCAATAATTATGCTGTCCTGACTCCTGACCACAGAAAGTTAAATGTGCTAACCGCGTCTGTTACATATTTCAAAGGCAAACCAGGCGATCAAGCGACTATTCTTATTCCCAAAGATCAAATCAGCAACTGGGCGGCCATAGAAAATGTGATGCCAAAAGGCGACGAAGCATTAGAACAAAAAGTCAAAGAAATTTTACCGTCAGTGGCTATGGAACCAGAACCAATACCCGCGCTTGATAATATTGAGTCAGAAAAAAAAGAAGTAGAAAATATTATCAACAATAATCAAAATTTAGATATAGATAATTTGGATTTAGGTAATGGAGATTTGGAAGACTTATAATTTACTCACCACTAAACACTATTGATGAACGTTGCTTAACGCTACAAAACTTCCTATTTTGGAGGTTTTTTGTTTTTTATGAAAAATGGTATAATAAAATTAAGTTTTAAATTTTTAGTTTTAATTTTGACTTTTGAATTTTGAGTTTATTTTATGTCCCGTATCATTTCTGTCGTGAACCAAAAAGGCGGAGTAGGCAAGACCACTACCGCAATTAACCTGGCGAGTTTTTTAGCCAAGCTCGGTAATTTTGTTTTACTGGTGGATTTAGATCCGCAAGCTAACGCGACTTCTGGCATTGGCGTGGATTATAAAAATATTTCAGCCGGTGTTTATGAAGTTTTAATGGGGCCATATTCTATGCGCCAGGTTGCTCTCCCGATTGAGCCAGCCGGCCTTAAAATTATTCCGTCAAACCAAAATCTGGCTGGCGCTAATATTGAATTAGTTTCACAATTAGAAAGAGAGTATCGCCTGCATCAAGAGCTTTTGGAAATCAAGCATGATTATGATTATATTATTATTGACTCGCCGCCATCGCTCGGTCTTCTGACAATCAATGGACTTGTCGCAGCAGATGATGTTTTAATTCCGGTGCAGTGCGAATATTTCGCGCTTGAAGGTTTGGGCCAACTTTTAAATACTGTTTCTTTGGTCAAGCAATATCTGAAACCAAATCTTAATGTGCTCGGCGCAGTCATGACAATGTATGATGACAGAAATAAATTAGCGCGCGAAGTTTTTCAAGAACTTTATCGTTATTTCCCTAATAAAATTTTTCGCACTGTAATCCCAAGAAATTCCAAACTGGCTGAAGCGCCTTCATTCGGCCAATCAATTTTGCATTATAATCCCCATGGCCGCGGCGCCAAAGCGTATGAAAGATTAGCAAAAGAATTGATGGAATATACAAAATTGAAATAAAAAAAATACTATTAAAAGTCCCCTCCTTTTCAAGGAGGGGTGTCCGAGCGAAGTGAGGACAGGGTGGTTATATTTCGTGGTTTTGTTTTTATGAACAACCAACTTTTTAATAAACCTTAT
>PFBP01000031.1 GCA_002778535.1 Candidatus Kuenenbacteria bacterium CG10_big_fil_rev_8_21_14_0_10_36_11 | reverse complement strand
CAAATGAATATCAGACGATAAAAAACTTATGAGCTGCAAATATGAAAAATAAAAAACTGTCCGTTTCAGTAGTAATGGTGATTTATAACGAAGAAAAATTATTTGAAAGAGCAATTGGATCGTTTTACGATTTGGTTGATGAAATCATTATTGTTCATGATGGAAAATACATTGATCAGTCGCTTGAAATAGCGCGAAAATATACAGAATAAAATAAAAAATAGCGAATTTTGCGCCTTGCTAAATTTTAGCAATAAATTATAATTAACTTGTATGTTAGAAAATATTTTTGGTTCCAGAACCAGAGTTAAGCTTTTAAAGCTCTTTTTAAACCATCCAGAAGAGAAATTTTTTGTGCGCGAGCTTTCCCGGGCCATTGAAGAAAAAATTAATTCTGTCAGAAGAGAACTGGAAAACTTGGAGCGCGTTGGTTTGATTAAAATGGTGGCAGAGGCGGACAGCGCGCCGACTAAAAAAGATAAAAAGAAATTTTATACCGTGGACACTAATTTTATTCTTTATCCTGAATTTAAAAATTTGATTTTAAAATCCCGTTTGCTTTTAGAAAAGTCCCTGGTCCAGGAAATAAATAATTTGGGCAAGATAAAATTTTTAATGCTGACTGGTTTTTTTGTGGATAATAATAAAGCAAAGACTGATTTATTGGTGGTCGGTAATATTGACCGCCAGAAATTAAAAAAACTGATTGCCAAGATGGAAAAAAGTTTTGAACAGGAAATCCGTTTTACTGTCATGAGCACTCAGGAATTTAATTACCGCAATCAGATCACTGACAAATTTTTGTTTGAAGTTTTGGAAGGAAAAAAGATTGTGTTAGTGGATAATTTAAACAAAGAATAAAATATTTGGATGGCAACTTTTTATTATGCTAGAACGTTTGCAGAAAATTTTAGCCCGCCATGCAATTGCTTCTCGCCGCGCTAGTGAGGAGCTTATTTTAGCTGGCAAAATTCGCGTTAATGGTAAAATCGCGAAACTCGGTGATAAAGCAGATGAAGAAAAAGATAAAATAACAATCAATAATCAACAATTAACAATTAACAATAAACAATCATCAAATTTTGTTTATTATCTTTTGGATAAGCCAGTTGGCTATGTCTGCTCTTTAAAAAAGCATAGCAAAGATGAAAAATTGGCTATTGATTTAGTGCCGAAAAACCCGCGCGTCTGGACTATTGGCCGGCTTGATAAAGATTCATCAGGACTTTTAATTTTGACTAATGACGGCCAGCTGACGCAGGAATTAACTCACCCCAAGTTTGAACATGAAAAGGAATATTTAATCACGGTTGATAGAAAAATCACCGCGCATTTTTTAACTGGTTTAAAAAAGGGTGTTAAACTGACGGAGGGTTTGGCCCAAGCTGATAAAATTATTGAAGTCAACCAAAAACAACTATTTTTAACCTTGCATCAGGGCTGGAAAAGACAGATCAGAAGAATGTGTTATGCTCTTGGTTATCATGTAATAAGTTTGCAAAGAATAAGAATAGGCAGATGGAAATTAGGAAATTTGAAAGAGGGGGAGTATAAGAAAATTTCCAATATCTAATTTCTAATTTTTAAAACCTATTCTGTCATTCCCGCCCCGCATCGTGGTGCGGGGTAAACTCCAGCGGGAATCTCAGTGAATAAATAAATGTTGATTCCATAAGATCCTCGCTTGCGCGAGGATGACAAAAACACAGGATGTATTTATTTATCAACACCTCAAATAATAAATTCATTTCCCTTGCCTTGGCTGATGCCAAAGGCAAAATTTTGGTTTATAAAAAAATAAAAGCTGAATATCAGCAAGCGGAGAAATTATTAACAGCCATAGAGAAAATAATAGTCAAATATCAGCAAGAAATTAAGAAAAAAAAATTTATTCGTAGGGAACAAAAATTTTTGTTCCCTGCAGGTTTTTGGTCACAAATTTTAGGTATCATTGTTGTCCAAGGCCCCGGCGGATTCACTTCTTTGCGTATTGGCATTGCCACCGCTAATGCTTTGGCCTGGGCTTTACAAATTCCAATAGTTGGTGTAGAGTGGAAAAAAGACGTCATGGAATTACAGGATAAACAGCTAATTAGTATTGGCTTAAATAAAATCAAAAAATCAAAAAAATTCAAACAAATTCTACCAAAATATGGTAGTGAACCAAATATAACAATGAAAAAGTAAAGTTATTTATTTTTGCAGATGGCATTTTGCCACTGCTTTTTATTTGACATCAAACCTCCCATTGTTTTATAATATCAGTATAATTAAATTTTTGTAATCAGAGATCCCTCGGCTCGCTCCGCTCGCTCGGGATAAATTGTTTTTTATGTTATCAACACCTAATCAAACTCGGCTGAAAATTTTGGCTATTTTTGTTTTAGCCATTTTTTGTGCATTAGTTGTTTATCCTAAATTGCCAGTGGCCACGCCTTTGGAAAGTTTTTGGAGCAAGTTTAAATTTAGGTTAGGTTTGGATTTGCAAGGCGGGGCGCACTTGATTTATAACGCTGACACTTCGCAAATTAACCAAGCTGATAAAGCTTCGGCTGTTAATGGCGTGCGCGATGTGATTGAAAAGCGCGTTAATGCTTTTGGCGTGTCAGAGCCGGTAGTGCAAACCAATCAGGTCGGCGGCGATTACCGTGTGATTGTGGAATTAGCTGGCGTAAAAGATGTGAATGAAGCTATTAAAATGATTGGTGAAACTCCGTTTTTAGAATTTAAAGAACAAGATCCAAATTATACAGACGGTCTGACCGCAGAAGAAAAAAAACAATTAGATAATTATAATCTTGAAGCTAAGAAAAAAGCAGAAGATGTTTTGAAAAAAGTTTTAGTATCTGGCGCGGATTTTGCAGCTTTAGCTCGCCAATATTCTGAAGATAGCTCGGCTCAAAATGGCGGTGAATTAGGTTTTGTCAAGCGCGGACAGTTTGTGGCTGAATTTGATAATGTGATTTTTGATAAACAGCAATTTCCTGGCGTTTATCCAGCAGTAGTTCAATCACAATTTGGTTATCACATTATTAAAAAAATTGAATCCCGTGGGATTGGGGCTGACGAAGAAATTAATTCCGCACATATTTTAATTAAAACCAAAACAGAAAATGATTTCGCGCAAAAAGATCAGTGGAAAAATACTTTGCTTTCTGGCAAAGATTTAAAACGAGCTTCAGTGCAATTTGATACTAATACAGGCGACCCAGAAGTCAGTTTGGAATTTAATGATCAGGGCAAAAATTTATTTGCTGAAATTACCACAAGAAATGTTGGCCGACCAGTGGCTATATTTTTAGATGGCGAACCAATTTCCGTGCCCAATGTCAGAGAACCGATCAGAGAAGGCAGAGCTGTAATTTCCGGCCGATTCAATATTAAAGAAGCCAAACAATTAGTAGAGCGGCTTAATGCTGGCGCTTTGCCAGTGCCAATTACTTTGATTGCTCAGGAAAAAGTCGGCGCTTCGCTTGGCCAGGAATCATTGGAAAAAAGTTTGTTTGCCGGTTTAATCGGTTTAATTGCCGTAGCAGTTTTTATGCTGATTTTTTATCGTTTGCCAGGCTTGGTTTCGGTTCTGGCTTTATGTTTATATACTTTAGTCAACTTGGCGATTTATAAAATTTTTAGCATTACTTTGACATTGGCCGGCGTAGCTGGTTTTATTTTATCCGTTGGCATGGCCGTGGATGCCAATGTTTTGATTTTTGAACGGCTTAAAGAAGAAATGAAATCTGGCCGTGATTTGGCTGCCTCGGTTGAAGAAGGTTTTAAGCGCGCCTGGACTTCTATCCGCGATTCTAATATTTCATCACTCATAACTTGCGTGGTTTTGTATTGGCTGGGAACTTCCATGGTTAAAGGGTTTGCTTTGACATTGGCTATTGGCGTGATCACTTCCATGTTTTCTGCCATCACTGTCACCAGAACATTATTAAAATTATTTTTAGTTAAAAATTTAAAAGAGAAAAAATGGCTGTTTGGGTAGTTTGTTGTTGTCATTCCGACGAAAGTCGGGATCCCAGCGCTTACAAAAATACACATAGATTTTTCATAAGATCCCCACTTTCGCGGGGATGACAAATAAAAAAGTCTTTAATTTATTATTATGACTCTTCAAATCGTCAAACATCGCAACAAATTTTTCATCTTTTCCGTGACTTTGATAATCCTGAGTTGTTTAAGTTTGGCTGTCTGGGGTTTAAAATTAGGCATTGATTTTACCGGCGGATCTTTAATGGAAGTAAATTTGACTGGCGCGAGTAAAGTGAGCGCGCAGGAATTAACTGACAAAATCCAAACGCGGTTGCCGGACATTGGCGAAGCGCGCGTTCAGCCAACTGCGGACGGATTTATTTTGCGCACCAAACATTTGAGCGAAGATGACCATCAAAAAATTTTAACAACTCTGAAAGATATTCACATTCAAGGTCCTGTTGCTGACAATATTATTTTGGATGAAAAAAGATTTGAATCAGTGGGGCCAATGATTGGCGAAGAATTAAAAAATAAATCCATCTGGGCTATTACATTGGCATCGCTTGCTATTATTTTATACATTGCCTGGTCATTTAGAAAAGTTTCTAAACCAGTGGCATCCTGGAAATACGGAGTCGGCGCCGTGATTGCTCTAATACATGATTTAGTCATTGTGACCGGTTTTTTTTCAGTCCTCGGCCATTTTATCGGCTATGAAATTGACTTGCTTTTTGTCTCTGCTTTATTAACCATTTTAGGTTTTTCAGTTCATGACACAATCGTGGTTTATGACCGCACGCGGGAAAATTTAATCCGCGCTCGAGGAAATACTTTTGAAGAAACAGTCAATAAAGCAGTGAATGAAACTATGCGCCGCTCTGTCAATACTTCCTTAACAGTCTTTATGGTGCTTTTGGCCTTATATATTTTAGGCGGGGACTCCACACAAAATTTTGTTCTGGCTCTGCTTATTGGCGTGGTGTTTGGCACTTATTCTTCAATTTTTGTCGCTTCAACTCTGCTTGTTGTCTGGCATAAAATTGGCAAGAAATGAAGTTTTTTAATTGCTATTTTTTATTCTTGGTGTTATACTAAACCTAGTAAAGAAAAAGGCATAAAAATATGTTTAATTTATTTAAAAAATATAAACCAGTATCCAGAAAAACAATGTTTGATTATGGCATCCCGTCAAATATTAAGTTTGAAACAGAGATAAATAGAGATTGGATTATTATCACTTCGCCAGATCTGCCAGGATTTATTACTCAATGTAAAAATATTAAAAA
>PFBP01000003.1:23177-24353 GCA_002778535.1 Candidatus Kuenenbacteria bacterium CG10_big_fil_rev_8_21_14_0_10_36_11 | reverse complement strand
ATTTTGGATCAGCACCTGATCCTGAACCATCTTTAGCATTTTTACGCATCAATTCTGCTGGGTATTTTTTCTTCACCTGTTCTAGTTTTTCTTTGATGATTTTTTCACTATCAATACCTAAAAGCACTGTCATTTCAAAGGCGTAAATAAAAACATCCGCAAGCTCCTTTTTTATTTCTTCCATTCTCTTCAGGTCTTGTTTTGTTTCTTTGATATCTATACTTGTCCATTGGAAGATTTCAAGAAGCTCTGCAGTCTCGATACAGATTGATTTCGCCAGATCAGAGGGACGAAGTTTATCCCAACCTCGTTCCGCTAAAAACTTGTAGATTTCAGTTTCAATATTTTTCATAAAGACAATTTCATTATATCAAGTTTTATAAAATTTTGGAAATAAAAAAGGCCTCTCTGCTTTTTGCACAAAGAGGCCATGCTGTCCGATGCTCCTCATCGCAACTTTACAGCTTTGCGATGAATGCGTCGAGTTGCGCCAAGAAATCCTCCATAGAATCTCCCGGCCGAAAGAGTAGGTGGGCTTGTGACTCGAGTTCGGAAACATATTGTTCCGTTTTGTGAGTAATGATTCGCCGAGCTTCTTCTATGTTTATCTGGTCGCGAGCAATGAGACGTGCAAGTTGTGTCTCTTGACCGCAAACGCAGTAAACGAGAACACTGCGAGGAAACATCTCAACGAGGTGAGAGTAAATCGCCCCGTGCCTCAATCCATCAACGATGAGTGGACTATTCCACTGAATCTGCGGCGAGTGCTCGATTGACCATCGCAAAAACCCGTTGTAGCCAAGTTGGTTGATGAGTTCTTGTCCGATGCGCTGTAGACCTTCGCGCGTTACTAGCAAGTCATTCTTGACCAGATGGGCTTTGAGAATTTCTCCGAAGGAAATCAGTGGGTAGCCGGTTTTCTCCGCGATCTTCTTTGCAAGCGTTGATTTGCCGCTACAAATTTTACCCGTGACGTATATTTTCGTATCCAACGGAAACCTCCTTCAGGTTGTAATGTTGGTTGGTTCATCGAGTACTACCCACCCTCGGCGGTCTTTCTTGGGGAATGGAAACGGTCGCTCGAAACGAGTTATTTCGGCGACGTGCATCAAAGTCGCGTACTTGGACGCACACCGCTTCTGCCAATACTGCGAGTCAGCCTTGGAGCAAAGAGTT
>PFBP01000003.1:575-23153 GCA_002778535.1 Candidatus Kuenenbacteria bacterium CG10_big_fil_rev_8_21_14_0_10_36_11 | reverse complement strand
TTGAGCTTCTCTTGTGTGAGATTCTCAAAGCTCTCCACTTTTGCCACAAGGAACGAACCCTTAACCAAACCGCCGCTCTCTTTCATGAGAACCACGTCGCCTTTTTGTACCGCGCCGTATGGGGCGCATCGCACTTTGCTAAAACGCCCCTCGACGGTTTTCCTCCCTTCCAAGATTAGATCAAGAAAGGGAGGATTGAAGATGGCCAGATGTTGTCTTTGTTGTTTTTCCATATGTTTAGCTTCCGAAATGCGAGCGAAGCTCGTGCCAGACCTTCTCAACAGCCGGCTTTTCCGATTCAGGGATTGTTGCGTTTGGGTAATCTTGCCGGATGCGTTCGAAAATTTCCTCAAGCGAGAAGTTGTCTCGAATGCCTTCGGCTATTTTCCAAACTGCCTTCCACCCTTTTATTTTAAAGCCACGTTGAGTTGAAGTCCAGAGATCGATTTCGTTTCGGATCGGATCGCGTCGACTGACCGTAGGAAGCGCAACCTTGCCGTCTGCAAAATCCAGAAGTTCAGGCGAGATGTAGGTATCAGGGTCTTCGTCCTTAACCCGCACCTTCACTTTGATCTTACTGACAATCAACTCCAGCCATCGTCCTTCCTCAACCCGCAACGCAATGTTTTCCGGCAAGCAAGTCCCGTCGGAGATGAACATCGCCAAGTCACCGCGCCTCCAGTTTTTTGCGTCAATCCCTTTGATCGCCAAGGATTCTTGCTCAAACTGCGGCGTGTAGTAGTGGGCGACTTGCGTTTCCATTGAGACGAGACTCAAGCCGTACGACATCGCGATCTCAAACACCTGCTTACGCTCTTGGAGTGAAGCCGGACGAGTGAGGAGTGGAAAAAGAACGAACGCTACCGTAGCGTAGCGGTTGAAGATGAGTTGCATACTCCGGCGCAGGAAAAGGTCGTAGTAATCCACATACCACGGCGGGTCGAAGAAGACCATGTCCGCGATACCAATCAGTTCCTGTATCAGAGGTTCCTCGGCATCGTAGCAAACAAGACGTACTCGTTCACTGTCAACATCTTCTTTGATTGCTTCAAGCGTTGCCCCGCTCTTATCCAGAATGTGAATCTGCGATTCCGGAAGCAGGGCGGAAGCGAACGCTCCGAAAAGCGGTGAGCCTAGGAAGACCACGGATTCCGGTACTGGTAGCGGGTTACTATGAAGCAAAAGCTCCACAACCCTTTCCCGGCCGCCATGCGTGAACCACACCACTCGTAGTCGAGACAATGAGGCAGATGTATCCGCCCCATAATCGCCGACAATGCAGTGTAGGCTCGGTCCAGATTTTCGTTCCAGTCGGCATGAACTTTGCGCCACCGGTTCGAAACTGAAATATCCAGCGTGTATTCCTCGCCATCACGCTGAACGAAATGGTTCTTTTCCATTTCGTGAAGCAACGATGCGAGTTGATCCGGGAAGAGCGAGTGGCAACTCTCGAGGAGTTGCTTGAAGGTTTGTGGTGAACGTTCAAGTGAACGCATCACCGCGTAGTGAGCGAGTGTCTTTTCGAGTTGGGACATTTTGTCACCTCCTGATATTTACTTCTGTGATTGGTGTCGCTAGTTCCGTTGCGCTGAAACGCCGCTGCATTTCTGCAAGCCATGCCTCAAGCGCCTGGAATTGGTTCTCTTCCGCTTGCAAGTTATACCGATTTGCATTGGCGTTAAAGCCGAAGATGCGGAGCGGCACGATCCGAAGCGGAAAGTTCGGATGCACGCGGTTTTGAATTTCATCCAGCAACCGCGCCATTTTACTTTGGAGATTATCTGTGTTCATGGTGGTAATCGTAATGTAGCCGTACTGATCGAAACCGGCTCGCACGAAACGGCCAAGTAATTCGATCTGACGGTCAAACAATTTTCCATCGGCGCGAGTGTTGAAGGTGAACGATTCAGCATCGTATCCTTTGAGACATCCAACCCGAGCAAACCCAGGAGTTTGTGTCATGAACACGATTTCCTCTTCATTCAAGTACCTCCACGTATAGTCTATGCTCAAGTTGTCATCAGACCAGACAAAGTGGCTTTGCTCGAGTCCAAGCTCTTTCCGCGCTTCCAGAAACCAGAGTACGTACTCTGGCACCAACTCTGGCTGTCCGCCAGAGAGATCGATAACTTGAGAGTTTACTTTCTCATCAAGCATCATCTGCAAAAGTTGTTTAGGAGTCACCATCTCCGAATACTTGGGGTTCGCCGAGAGCAAACTGAAGTCAACAAAGCAGTACCAGCAACGAAAGTTGCACGCAGAGAGTTGAAATACTTGGGCGAGTAGAACATTGGTTACTGGCAGTCCGAGATAGTTACAAGCTGGGTGCGTCGGTAGCGGATCCGTGATCCATTTTGGATCTGGCTTAAACCGAAAGTGGTGAACCCTGCCAAATCCTCCGCAGTTCGGCGGAAGTAATAGATCCGTTGTCTGATCCGAGCCGGGGAACTTCGTCATGCGAATCGTCTTAGTTTGACGATCAAATGACTTTTTCCGCAAACGCTCCGCGAGCTTTTGCGCGTTTAGAGGTTTTTGTGTATTCATCGGTTTTTCCTCCTATTATTCAGTTGTGAAAGGTCATTCGAAAGATTCCGAGATTACTTTACCATCTCTTTCTATATTCAGCAAGTCCGTCAATCTAAGAAACCATAACATCAATTTTTTATCTCTGGCGAGCGGGCAAAAAATGGAGGGGTTTTAGGGGAGGAAATTTTTTGCCCGCGAGCCGTTGCGGTTTTGCGCCGCGCCGCAGGCGCGGCGCTATCCAATATCACGAATTTTTGATAAAGTAGGTTCGAGCGAAATCGTAAATATACTAATCAAAAAACCTCTCTTTAATTGAGGTTTTTTGATTTTTAGTTAAAGTGTAGAGGCGATTCATGAATTGCATCTACAAAATAAAATATTTTTTTATAAATCATTTCATAAATATCAAACCATAATGAAACAAGCCAGCGTCAAATTGCTGTTCTAAATTAAGACCGAGATTTTGAGCCATTGTGGTGACTTCTCCTGCTTTAACTTTGTCATCTGGCGCCGGGCCGATAGGGAAACGTCCTTCTTTCCAGTCAACTATTAAAATCTTGCCGCCTTTTTTAGTCAGACGCGCGGCCTCTTTTAAAATTTCCAAATGATTTTTATTTTGAAACAGAATGTTTATAAGTAAAGTAAAATCAACTGATTCATTATTGATTTTAGTGGCGCCGTATTTTTCCAAATTTGACCAGACGGTTTTAATATTTTTGAAGCCAGAAATTTTGGCTCGGGCTTCCACATTGGCGAGAGCTGATTTTAAAACATCTACCGCATAGACCAAACCATTGGGGCCAACCACTTCTGCATTTTGCAAGGCAAAAAAACCAGCGCCACCACAGCCAAGATCAGCTACTTTGGCACCATAAAAAACGCCTAATTTGTTTTTAATTAAATCACTTGGGTTGAGAAGTTCGGTGCCCCCAGGCACATGTTTGTTGTTGTTCATAAAATTATTATAGCAAAAATTTTAATGCCAGTCCACTGGTATTTCATAAGTATCCCAACTGCTTTTGAATTTAATCTGTTTATTTTGCAAACCGTATTCATAAATATTTTTTGTCACTTCCACATCTTTCAAACAATATTTTTTAAGTTCTTCAATCTGTCCTGCGCGCCACATTTTGATAGCGTCCATACCAGTGCCGCTTTTACCGCTGTTTAGCGTGCCTTGCGCCACATTTTCTAATTTTATTTTATATCCAAGATAATTATCAATCACATTTAAAATATCCAAAGTTTTCACATTGCTAAAATTTATATTTTTTAAATAATTAGCCAACACTGGATAATCAAAACCCAGGAGATTATATCCGATGACTAATTCTGATTTTTTAATTAACTCTTCCAGGCCAGTCAGCTCCTGCTCCATAAAAGTTAGAAATTTGTTTTCCGGATACCAGTATGCCCCGACTAAAGAAATTTTTAAGAGAGACAAATTAGCTTTGCCGCCAATGTCTTTGAAAGAATTTTGAGTTTCAATATCAAGAACTAATTTCATAAATTATTTTTTTGTAAGTCATGGCTATAGATTGTAACTTTATTACGCTGATCTTTTGATTGATAGAGGGCTTGATCAGCCTTATCAATTAGTTCCTTGATTATTTCTTGCATATCTATTTTTGACTGATCCATTGTCCAACTTGGTATCATATCCGTATCAGCGCACCCAACGCTGATGGTTGCTTTGAATAAATTAATCATCTGCTGAGGCACATCAGTTTCTATCTTTTGTCTGATTTTTTCTGCCACTTTGATTGCTATTTTTGTGTCTGAATCAGGCAGAAAAACAGCAAATTCATCGCCCGCGTATCTATAAGCGAAGTCGGATTCCCGTATGTTTTCTTTTATGATTTTAGCAATAGTTTTTAAAAACTTATCGCCCATCAGATGTCCATATTCGTAAGGATTATCAGTTTGTCTTAAAGCGTCAACTCTTTCTCTTTCAGCAGTTGGTTTTTTTGAAATATTGTTTTCTATGTTTGGCATATTTTTGTGATTTAGTTTATAAATTCGGAAGGGCAGGGATTCGGACCCTGGAGGGATTGCTCCCAAACGGTGTTCGAGACCGTCGCCTTAAACCAGCTCGGCCACCCTTCCATAATGATTTTATCATTTTTTGTTGAAAATAAAAAAGACCGAAAGTTTCGGTTTATTCCTTTTTCAAAAATTCGCTTATCATTTCTTTTTTCATCACTCCAAAGAGCCAGAGGCAAGAAAAGTAAGTAATGATTGCTAAAATGATATTAGCGAATAAATTTAGATTTGTCAAGCTGATCACTATAGCCATAATTAAACTGGCTAAAAAAGATTTAGCGCTGATATCTAAATTAATTTTTATGCCAGTTTCTTTTTTAATCATAAGCCAGGAGCAGATTAAAATAAAAGATTCCACAGCCACGGTAATCAAAGAGGCGGCCCAGTAAGAATATTTTGGAATAAAAATAAAATACAAAATTAAAGCAACAATGGCGGCGATAATATAAAACTTCATCATTGTTTTTTGTTTGTTAATAGCCACGATTGAAAAAGTGGAAAGGTGGGCCAGAAAAATTATGCCGGTCGCGATAATTAAAATCTGAAAAATCGGAGCGGCTGGCAAAAATTCAGAACCGGCAATAAAAGCCATAATGGGCTTGGCTAAAACCAAAACTGAAAATATCATGGGCCAGACAAGAGTTGATAAAAGATCAAATGCTTTTTGATAAACAGCCTTAAAATGCGAGAAATTATTTTCTGCCCAAGCGCGGGATAAATGTGGAGAAACCAAGCCCATAAAGATAACCGGCAAAGTGATTAAAACCTCCAGAATTTTATAACTTGCGCCATAAAGCCCGACTGTTGATTGGGGATGATAAAGTGAAAGAATAATCGTGTCTGCTTTAAAATAGATCATGGAGAAAATCAAATAGGTGGCAATGGGCCAGGAATTTTTTAAGATTTTAAGCCAGGTTTCTTTGTGATAGCTTAAATTAAAATGTAAAAATTTTCTGGCAAAAAATAAATTAAAAAAAGCATGAAAAATTAAACCCAAAGTAGTGGCCCATAAAAGATAAATAATACTTAAATTAGATTTGATGGCTAAATAAATCAAAATCAAAGTCAGAATTTTGCCTAAAAATTCTGCCATGGCCGCGAATTTTGTTTTCATTTGTTCCTGAAAAATTGCTACCACTACCTGATCCACCATCATAGTTAAAACAGAAATGGAAATAATTAAGGTGCCTAATTTGATGGCTGGGTTATAAGGGAAAAACCAGATTAAACTATCAGCCACAATCATAAAAAATATGCCTGATAAAAAACGCAAAGTAAAAATGTGGCTGTAAATTGTTTCCTTGTCTTTCTCTTGGCTGCGACCAAGTTCGTTAATGGCGATTAAATATAGCCCTAAATCGCCAGCTGTGGCAAAGAAAAATAGGTAGCTAAAAATAGTGGTGTAATAGCCAAAGCCTTCGGCGCCCAAATAGCGCGTGATTAAAGCCACAATTATCAAGCCAATTCCTGAAGCGGAAAATTTGCCAAGCGTATGGATGAATGTGTTTTTGGCAATAGAAGAAGATAAAGACATAACAATTTTTATTGTAGCATTTTAATTTTTATTTTTCAAAAAATTTTTTTCTTGCTATAATTAAGACGACTTCATAAGAGGTCGTCTATTTTTTTATGTTTTTAGAAAAATTAGAAATCAATGGTTTTAAGTCCTTTGCCCATAAAGCAATTTTGGAATTTAAGCCAGGCATTACCGCGATTGTCGGACCCAATGGCTCGGGCAAATCAAATGTTTCTGACGCAATCAGATGGGTTTTGGGCGAGCAAAGCATTAAACTTTTGCGCGGCAAAAAAGGCGAGGATATGATTTTTTCAGGCAGTGATAAAAAAGCCAGACTTGGTTTAGCCGAGGTTATTTTGCATTTTAATAATAATAAAGATGAAGCAGACCTTGGCATGTCAGAAGTGGTGATTACGCGTCGGCTTTATCGCCATGGCGAGAGCGAATATTTGGTGAATAACCAAAAATCAAGACTCTTTGACATTCAGATGATTTTAGCCAAGGCTGGCGTGGCCCAGGCATCTTATGCCATTATTGGCCAGGGCCAGATTGATGCTTTTTTATTGGCAAGCAGAGAGGATCACAAAGAATTTTTTGAAGAAGCGTCTGGCGTAAAATCTTTGCAAATCAAGCGCGCTCAAGCCATTAATAAATTAGAAGCAACTGAAGAAAATTTAGTCACAGCCGCGATTCAGTTAAATGAAATTGGGCCTAGGCTTAATTCTTTGACTCGGCAGGTAAAAAAATTAGAACAGCGGGCGGCTTTGGAGATGCGGCTGAAAGATTATCAGCAAAAATATTATGGTTTTAATTGGAGCCAGATGGAAGAGCAATGGAAAAAAATGCATCGTGCTTTAAAACAAGCAGCAGACTCAGAAGCGCAGAAAAAATCAGCTATTGATAAATTGCAACAGGAATTAGAAAGTTTGACGCGCGGCAATGCGCATACTTTAAAAACAGAGGAATTGCAAAAAGAATATCAGGATTTGATTGCAGAAAAAATAAATTTAAATAACAAGTTGGCCGATTTAAAAATTAAAACTGCAACTATTGAAGCAGCACCAGTTAAAGCCAAAAAAACTGATCTTCCCGAGCATGCAATTAGAGAATTAGAGCAAATTGTAAAATCCTTAAAATTATTAAAAGACAAAATAACAACTGCTCTCAAAACAACAAACTTTGAATTAGTGGAGCAATATTTTGCAGAACAATGGCAGGCAATTCTGAAAATGGAAGAAATTTTAAAACCATACAATCAGGAATCGGGTGATGATAAGCAGAAAACAGAAACAAAAAATAATGTTGAGGAAAAAGAAATTAAAAATTTATTTGTCAAACTAAAGGAAACAGATGAGAAAATTTTGGCAATCCAGCAAAAAATGCAGGCGCAAAATGAGCTGGAAAAAAATGAACGCTCGCAAATCTGGATTTACCAGCAAAAATATCAAACCGAGCAGAATGTTTTGAATCAGTTGGCAAATGAAACCAATAATTTGCGCGTGGAATTGGCGCGTTTAGAAACACATAAAGATGATCTGGAACAGGAAATCAGACAGGAGTTAGGCGAGAATTGGTTTATGACCCAAGGCAGTAATTTATCTTCCGTTGTGATGCCTGAAGAAGAAAAAAGAAATTTGCAAATGGAAATCAGCCGGCTGAAACATCAGCTAAATTTAATCGGGGGCATTGATCCGGAAGTGCAAAAAGAATATCTCGGAACCAAAGAAAGGTTTGATTTTTTATCTGGTCAGGTTAATGATTTAAAAAGTTCCATTGGTTCTTTGGAAGAATTAATTATAGATTTAGACGAGACAGTCAAGAAACAATTTGACAGCCAGTTTAAAATTATTAACGAGCAGTTTCAAAAATATTTTAAAGTGCTGTTTGCCGGCGGCAGTGCCAAATTGATTTTGGTTAAGGAAGAGGAAGAAGCAAATAATAAACAGCAAGAAGAAAAAAATATTGCAGCCGAACAGTCGTTTTTAACTGAGATGGTTGAAGAAAAAGCAGCAATGGAAAAAATTAAAGACAGATTAAATTCCAATCTTTATTTGGGCGTGGATATTGAAGCCACACCTCCTGGTAAAAAGTTAAAATCAATCAGCATGCTTTCTGGCGGTGAGCGCGCTATGACTTCAATTGCCTTGCTTTGCGCGATTATTTCAGCCAATCCCTCGCCATTTGTAGTTTTAGACGAAGTGGACGCAGCTCTGGATGAGGCCAATTCAGTTCGCTACGCGGAAATTATGGAGCATTTGGCTCATCAATCACAATTTATTATTATTACTCATAATCGCGCCACTATGGAAAAAGCTGATATTTTATACGGCGTGACCATGGGCAGTGATGGAATATCTGCTTTATTGTCATTAAAATTAGAAAGCGCGGAGAGATTTACCAATAGGTAAGTCTTGACATAAAAAACAATCAGTGTAAAATAGAGACGAATTCTTAAATAACTAATTTTTTTAAAATATGCTAACATTTAAATTCCAAAGAATTGGCAAAAAGAAACAAGCGCATTTTCGTCTGATTATCCAGGAAAAATCAAAAAATCCTAAGAGCAATGTCTTGGAAATTTTGGGTTGGTATAATCCAAGATCCAAAGCCAAAGAATTTAAAACTGAACGGATTCAATATTGGCTTGCCAAAGGAGCTGAAGCCACTCCAACCGTGCATAATTTATTTATTGACGCGGGACTGATTCAGGACGGCAAAGTCAAAACAGTTAGGATGAGCAAAAAAAGAGCTGCCAAGTTAGAGGCAGATAAAAAAGCAGAGGTGTTAAAAACAGAAACTTTGCCAGAAAATAAAACCGAAGAAGTTAAACCAGTAGAAGAAATAAAAGAGGCGGTTGTGGAAGAAACAAAATCTGCTGAAGCGGAAGAAGTAAAAGAAGCGCCAGCAGAAGAAATAAAAAAAAAATAAAAAATTTATAAAAGCTTCGCTATACGCGAAGTTTTTATATTTGACATTTCTTATTCTATTTCCTCTCAATCTTTATTTCTTGGCTTTTAGTTGTGTTATTATTTTTATCCGTGGCAATAATATAAATCAAATAATTGCCAACTGGCAGAGTAGTGGTCCAAGTGAAAACCGCGCTTGGGCCAGAAACATTTTGATAGCCGATTAAATCCGTAGCATTGGTGGTTGAATTTTTTAGATAAAAATCAATTTTTTTAAATTTATCAGGCTCTGTGATTTGCACTTGCATAGGATAAGGAAAACTTTCTTCATAAATTTTTTCATCCATAACTGGTTTAATAATTTTGATTGGCTCCGCAACTTTTTCCGGCTGAACATTTTCTACAATCGCGTTTTCCCAGTTAGCTGGCAGATTTATTTTTGTGGCATAGCCATTTTTATTTGCCCATTCTTCAACTGCCAATTCCCAGGTGTTATAATTTTCATCCAATTCCCAGGGCTTGTCAGGGGACGGACTTAAGAGATTGTTTTTATTAACATAATGCAAAATATTATGCACTTCGCGGAAGGATTTTATTTCTGTCTGCGCGTCAGGCGTATTTGAAGCAGCCGGTAAATCGGTAGTTTTATCAATCCTCACATTAACATTGTGATAAAATTCTCCATTTAACATGGGTTTATTTGGCAAAATAATTTCATCAGGTTTAGCAAACTGCTCTATTGGCGTATTGGCCAAAGTTTTTTTCATAAATTCATTCCAGATTGGCGCGGCTACGGCCGAACCATCAGCCGCGGTTTTCATTTTTTCGCCATCAGTGTTGCCAACCCAGACACCAGCGACAAGCGATGGAGTATAACCTAAAGTCCAGGCGTCTTTGTAATCATTAGTCGTGCCTGTTTTAGCTGCCACCGGCCGATCAGCCAAAGTTAAATAATTTTTAGCGCCAAAAATATAAGCCCGTTCATTATTATCCGAAAGGATGTCTGTCAGCTCTCTTATAATTTGCGGTTCAAAGATTTTTTTTGCTAAATTATTTTCCGGTTTATTTTCTTCTAAAATTTTCCCGTCCTTATCTTCAATTTTTAAAATAGCAAATGGCGCGTGATAAATACCCTCGTTAGCATAAGTGGCATAAGCAACTGCGTGTTCCAAAAGTTTGACTTCGCCGCCACCCAAGACAATTGATAAACCAAAACGGGAGCGGTCGCTAAAAGTTGTGTAGCCGATTTTTTCAGCCAGATTCAAAATATTTTCCACGCCAACCAAATACATTGTTTTCACAGCCGGCACATTCAAAGAACCGGCCAAAGCTTTTTTCATAGAGACCGGGCCAAAATAATGGTCAGAATAATTATGCGGCGTATAATTTTCAGGCAGAACTTTAAAAGTGGTTAATAAATCAAAGAGCATAGTTTGAGGCGAATAACCTTTTTCAAAAGCATTAGCATAAACAAGAGGTTTGAAAGAAGAACCTGGCTGGCGCGGACTTAAAGCCACATTAACTGCCCCGTCATTTTTTTCATCAAAATAATCAGTTGAACCAACCATGGCCGTTATTTCGCCAGTTTTTGGATTAAGGGCGACAATGGCCGCATTTTTCGCATTATATTTTGTCGTGTTTTTTTCTAATTGATTTTTAATCGCTTTCTCAGCTGTTTTTTGTTGAGCCATATCTAATGTCGTGATAATTTTTAAGCCGCCTTCGGTTAAAGTTTTTTCGCCATATTTTTCCGCAATCAAATCGCGGATATAAAAGACAAAATGCGGGGCAATAATTGAGGAAGATGAAATTTGCGAAAAATTTAATTGTTGTTTTTTAGCCTCATCTGCTTCGGCGCGGGTGATATAGCCTTCGTCAGCCAGAGAATTTAAAACCCAATCTTTGCGTGCTAAAAGTCTGTCTTTATGCGTGCCAAAAGGTGAGTAAAGGCTTGGCGCCTGAGGGATCGCGGCCAAAGTAGCTGCTTCAGCCAAATTCAAATTTTTGGCGCTTTTATTAAAATATTTTTCAGTCGCGGCTTCAATGCCATAGGCAGTTCCTCCATAAGGAATTTCATTAAAATACATTTCCAAAATTTGATCCTTGGTAAATTTGCGCTCTAACTGCCAGGTTAGAATGGCTTCTTTGATTTTACGGACTAATGTTTTTTCAGAAGTCAAGAGGGCATTTTTAATAAATTGTTGGGAAATAGAAGAACCGCCTTGTGAAGTAGAGCCACCCCTCATAATATCTATAAAAATTGCGCGGAGCACGCCCTTGAAATTAATGCCGCGATGAGAATAAAATTGTTTGTCTTCAGCCACAATGGCCGACCATTTGACATATTCTGGCAGATCGCTTAATTTAATTTTTATTCGTTTAAAATCGCTGTTAACATTATTCAATAAAACTTGGCCCGTGCGATCATAAATTTTAGTTGAAGCAATAGGGTTTTTTGTCAAAAGTTCAGTTGATTTGGGCAAATCTCGAGAGAACCAAAAAAACGCGCCAGTCAGAGTAATCAGGCCAATGCAAAAAATAATAACAGCGGTTTTAACAAAAAATCGCCAGAGTTTTTTTAAACCCTGTTCGTTTTTGATTTTTTTGGTTTTAAAGCCGTTTGCGTCTATGGCATTGCTCTGCCATTTTGTCAGAGCAGATTTTTTTCTTTTCTGCGCAGCTTTTTTCCATGATTGGGGGGAATAGAGCATAAATATAATTCAAAACTCAAAAGTCAAAATTCAAAACTTAAGTTTTAAAAGTTAAAATCAATAAATAGTATAAAAAATTAAATTAAACTGCCCAAGAGAATCGCTTCACTGCCTAATTTGGTGGCGACGATTTTGGTATTTTTTAACCAAGGATAATGTTTCGTTTGATTCAAAAATTCTTTTTTTATTTTAACTAAAATTTTTTCCTGCTTTATTAAACGGCCGCCAAGAATTATGATTTCCGGGTTCAGAATTTGGCAAAGATTTTGTAGGCCGATGGCAATATTATGGGCCACAATTTCATTGGCTTTGTTTTCGTTAAATTTTTTAGCTAATTTAAGCCAGGCCTTGGCAGAAGCCACTGATTCAAAACAAAATTTTTCTCCGCAACCGCAAACATGCACTGGACCAAGCCAATGACCAGAAATTTTCATGTGGCCGAATTCGCCAGCCGTGTTATTTTTACCTGTTAAAATTTGATTATTGATCATGATGCCGCCGCCAATGCCAGTGCCAAAAGTCAGGCCAATAATGTTTTGATAACCGCGGCCGATTCCAAAACGCGCTTCGCCCAGAGTAAAACATTTGACATCATTATTTAATTTAACAGGCACTTTGAATTTATCAGTTAAAATTTTTGTTAACTTAATGTTTTTAAAATCAGAACTGAAATTGGTCGTTGATATTACAAGTCCGTCTTTTTGATTGATTTGGCCAGCCAAACCTACCCCAATCTCTTTTAATTTTAAGCCGGCTACTTCTTTTTGAGCTATCAAATCTTTAATCATTTGCTCAATGTTTTTAAGAATTTTAAATCGGCCAGTGCTTGAGGCGGTAGGCTTTTTAATTAGTTTAATAATTTTGTTGTTAATAACTATGGCGCCGACAGTTTTAGTCGCGCCAATATCAAGAGCGAGAGAATAGTATGGCATAAGAATTATATTAATTATATTTGACAAGTAGTATTGGCGCAAGTAATGGCCACGGCGGCTGCGTCAGCGACATCATCCAGTTTAATTTTTTCTTTTAGATTTAGAATGATTTTTACCATTTGCTGGACTTGTTTTTTTTCTGCCCGGCCATAACCCACGAGCGCCTGTTTGATTTGCAAAGGAGTAAATTCCCTGACTTCCAAGTTATTTTTCAGTCCAGTCATTAAAATTACGCCCCTGGCCTCAGCCACTTTAAGCGCGGTTTTGAGATTTTTAAAAAAGAATAATTCTTCCACCGCCATAATTTGCGGCTGATTTTTTTTAATAATTCTCATAAGTTCCTGATTAAGATAATTTAATCTTTCAGCATGCACCAAAGATTTATGGCTCATAATGGCGCCGCAATTCAGGAGTTTGAGATTTTGATTATTTTTTTCCAAAACAGCCCAGCCAGTAATGGCATAGCCAGGGTCAATGCCAAGGATAATTTGTGCGCCAGTTTTTGGAGTGTCCATTGTTTTTTTCTCTTCCACGACTAAAGTCGTGGGTTAACCATTTGTATTTGTATAATATTCACTCACCTCATTTTGTTCATCTAAAGCCATTAGTAAATTTTGCAGTTTTTCTTCATTTTCAGAAGATAAACTTATTTTTTCTTTAGCCACATATTCTAAACCAGCTGACTTTACTTTAAAATCTATTTTATCTAAATTTTCTTTAACTTTTTGCAGGTCTTCAGTTTTGGTATAAATAATAAGCTCATTTTCTTTTTCGCCAAAAATAAAATCATCAGCGCCGGCATCAATGATTTTTAATTCTGTTAATTGCAAATTTTGCGAATTAGAATCCTGCGAATTATTACTAATAATTTTTTCTTTGGGTATTGCTAATTGAGTATTGAGTATTGTTATGACTCCTTTTCTTTCAAAATTCCACATGACACTGCCAGGGGCAGCCAAAGCCCCGCCGTGTTTATCAAAAATTATTTTGATTTCATTATAGGTTCTGTTTTTATTATCAGTTAAACATTCCACAATGATAGCAACATTCCCAGGGCCAAATCCTTCATAAGTTGTTTCTTCAAAAAATGCCTCGCCTAAATTACCTGCGCCTCTTTTAATTGCCCGTTCAATATTTTCTTTTGGCAGACTAAAAGATTTAGCCTGATCAATGGCCATGCGTAAACTGAAATTAGCGGTTGGATCAGCGCAGGCGCGCGCGGCCACGCTGATGGCATTGGCCAATTTCGTAAAAACAGCGCTTTTTTTAGCGTCAATCAGAAATTTTTTTCTTTTTGTGGTGGCCCACTTGGAATGTCCGGACATAGTTTGAGGGTTAAATGAGGAGCAAACTGCTTTGCTCCGAATACCGAAAACGGGCGCCGTGTTATGCCAAAGGCATCACGGCGACCTACACAATTATTATAATATAATTGTAGTAAATTTTAGCTGAAAAAGCAATGGTCGCGAGAGAGTATTTTATTATTTCATTAAATATTGTATAATTACCTTATGACTAATTTAGATAAAATTGAATTAATCAAAAGTTTGGATAAAGCTGACATGGCCAGCTATATTTTAGCTTTGCCAGCGCAAATTGAAGAAGCGGTGAAGAAAATGGAAAAAATAGCTGTGCCTGATGACTGGGAAAAAATAGAAAATGTTTGTTTGGTTGGTATGGGCGGCTCAGCCACAGCCGGCGCACTTCTGGCAAATTTGCCAGAATTGGATCGCAAAGTTCCCATGATGGTAATCCGCGGTTATGAACTGCCAAACTGGGTTAATAAAAATTCATTAGTGATTATTGTCAGTCATTCTGGCCAGACTAAAGAAACTATTTCTGCTTTTAAATACGCGGCTGCAAGAGAAGTAAAAATTTTTGTGATTGCTGAGCGTGGACTTTTGGAGAAAATGGGTGAGTGTGAAGGCGCGTTGGTTTTTGATTATGACACTATTGCTTCACCACGCGCCGCTCTTGGTTTCCAATTTGGCGCGATTTTTAGTCTTTTGAAAAAAATTAAGCTGATTGATTATAATACCACGCCAGCGCTTGCAATTTTGAAAAAATTAAACCAGGAATTAAACCCTAAAGTTCTCACAGAAAAAAATTTAGCAAAAAATTTAGCCTATTTTTGTTTTGATCATCTGCCTGTTATTATTTCTTCAGGGATTTTAAAATCAGTGGCTTGGCGCTGGAAAACTCAGTTGAATGAGAATGCCAAGTCTTTTGCTTTTACAGAAATTTTGCCAGAATGTCTGCATAACGCGGTTGCTGGTTTTGATTGGCCGGTCCGTTTTCGTAATGATTTTGTTTATTTAATTTTAACTAATTCTTTTGACTCGCCGGAATCGCAGAATAAAACAGAGGTATTTAGAAATATTTTGGAAGAAAAAAATATTGCTTATGAATTGATTGAAGCAACAGGCGAAGATGTTTTATCACAGAAACTTTCATTGGTAATTTTAGGCGACTGGGCGAGTTATTATTTGGCGCTTTTGAATGGAGTAGATCCTACACCAGTGGAAACAATTGAAAAAGCAAAATCTTGACTTTTTTCTTGCGCTTTGCTATACTGATACCAGTTTTTAAAACTCTATTTCTATGCAAAATATCCTAAATTACGCCCAAATCGGCGTTTCTATTTTTCTCATCATTCTAATTCTTCTTCAACAGCGCGGCTCAGGGCTCGGCTCTGCTTTTGGCGGCTCCGGAGACATTTATTCTACCAAACGCGGCGCTGAAAAAACTATTTTTATCCTGACCATTATTCTCTCGGTTCTGTTTTTAGCTTTGGGCGTAGCCAGAATACTTTTGTAAAAACTCAAATAGTTTTGATCATAAATCCCAATGTTAAAAGTTATTTTTAAAATTTAATATTTGAATTTGTTTTGAGTTTTGAATTTTATACTTTATGTCTAATTTTTTAGACATCCTGAAAAAGATATTCTCTCCATTTTATATCCTTAAACCCAAGCTCTTAAGAGCCCAAGTTTTTTTTAGGTTTTTTAAAAAAAAATTTGAACCTGGCCTGCGCGATGATTTGGATCAGCGGCTATTTATCAATCTAAATAAAACTAAAAAAAAATGGCCGGGGATAAGGCAATGGAAATATCTTAACGCGATTCTTTTGGCGCGGGAAAAAAATAAAATAAAAATCGCTGCGGCAGTTTTAGTGTTAACGATTTTTGGCTTATTGGTTAATTTGTATTATGTGATGACTGTTGTCGGCCCTAAAAATGGCGGTGAATATAGCGAGGGTTTGGTTGGCTTGCCCAAATTAATTAATCCCCTATACGCTTCATTAAATCAGGTTGACAGCGATCTTTCTGGATTGGTCTACTCTGGCCTGGTAAAAATTGATAATCAAGGATTGATTGGGCCAGATTTGGCCGGGAATTGGCAAATTTCACCAGATGGAAAAATTTACACTTTTTATTTAAAAAATAATTTAAAGTTTCACGATGGCATTGAATTAATAGCCGATGATGTGGTGTTCACGATTGAAGCGATTCAAAACCCGTCATATAAAAGTCCGCTTGAACCGAATTTCCAGGGAGTTAAAGTGGAAAAAGTTGATGAGACAGCATTGCGTTTTATTTTGAGCGAGCCTTACGCGCCGTTTCTTGAAAATTTAACAGTAGGAATTTTGCCGCAACATATTTGGGCTGAAGTCGCGCCTGTTAATATGGCTTTGGCTGATTATAATTTAAAACCGATTGGCTCTGGCCCGTTTAAATTCAAATCTTTTGCCAAAGATAAATTGGGCAACTTAAAAACATACACTCTTGGCCGAAATGAATTGTATTATGAACAACCGCCGTATTTAGAAACTTTAACATTTAAATTTTATACTGATTATAATAGCGCGGCCGATGCTTTAAAGAATCATAATATTGACGGCTTATCCTTTATCCCTAAAGATTTAAAAGACAATTTGGCGACCCGCAAAGATTTAAATTATTGTTATTTGCGCCTGCCCCAATATACGGCCTTGTTTTTCAATCAGGCGAATAACGCGGCTTTAAAAGAATTAAAAGTGCGCCAAGTTTTGGCTTTCGGACTTGATAAAAAGGAAATTGTGGCCCAAGCCTTGGGAGCGGGAGAGGTGATTGACGGGCCGATTTTTTCCGGCATGATCGGTTATCATCCTAATATTAAAAAATATAATTTTAATCCAACCGAAGCCGAAGCGCTTTTAGACGCGGCTGGTTATCTGCAAAAACAGGGCGAGCCAAGCCGTAAAAAAGGCGAGGCCGAATTAAAAATAACTTTGACCACTGTGAATAAGGCTGAAAATGCTAGCGTGGCCGGGCTGATCAGTAAAATGTGGCTGGCCTTGGGTATTAAGGTTCAATTAAATTTGGTTGATGCCAATCAAATTAAGGATATCATTAAAAATCGTTCTTTTGAAGTTTTATTATTTGGGGAAATTTTGGGCGCTGACCCAGATCCATACCCGTTTTGGCATTCTTCAGAAGCCGGTAGCACTGGCTTGAATCTGGCCAATTTTATTAATAAAGACGCGGATAAACTTTTGGAAGACGCGAGAAAAAGTTTTGACCCGACAGTGCGCCATGAAAAGTATGTCCAATTTCAAAATATTTTAGCTGAGAATTTGCCAGCCATATTTTTATATACTCCCCAATATGTTTATCCAATTACCGGGGAAATCAAAGGCATAGAAACTCAAAATATTACGACCCCGGCTGGTCGGTTTTGTAATATTGAGAATTGGTATGTGAAGACAAAAAGGGTCTTGAAATAAGGAGTAATAAAGTAATAAATATTTCTCAAGCCGAAGTGGCGGAACTGGTAGACGCACTAGCTTCAGGTGCTAGCGGTCGTAAGGCCATAGGAGTTCAAATCTCCTCTTCGGCAAAGAAAAATAATAAGATAATAAGATTAAGATATAGAAATTTTATGCAAAAACAATTTAATCAAAAACAAAACCCAGGTAGAAGAATTTTTTCCAGCCGAAGGCGCGGTTCTGGCAGATTTGTGAATTCTAATATTAGAAAAAACACGCCTAAACAAAAGTCCAAGGATGAAAAATTGCGCATTATACCCCTGGGCGGTTGTGAAGAAGTCGGCCGCAATATGACCGTGTTTGAATATCTGCCAACCGGCGATATTATTATTTTGGATATGGGTATGCAATTTCCAGAAGAGGATATGCTGGGCGTGGACTATATTATTCCTAATACTGATTATTTAAAAGGCAAAGAAAAAAATATTCGCGCTGTGGTTTTTACCCATGGTCACTTGGATCATACTGGCGCTGCTACACTACTCATGGATAAAATTGGCAATCCTTTAATCATTGGCAGCCGTTTAACTGTCCATATGCTTCAAGCGAGACAAGAAGATTATAAAAAAGGCTCTGCTAAAAATTTAAAAATAAAATTGGTGGATTCATATGATAAAGTAATACAACTGGGTGCCTTTAAGTTAAGATTATTCAAAGTTTCCCATAATATTATGGATTCCGCGGGTGTGATTTTAGAAACCCCCACCATGACAGTAATTCATCCTGGTGATTGGATGTTGGAGAATGATCCTGACCGTGAAGCTGTTAATTATAAAGCTTTGGCACGTTTAAAAAAACCAACTATTTTAATGTTGGAAAGTATTGGTGCTACACATACTAAAGAACGAGTGCCAGAACGTGAGATGTATAAAAATATTGAAAAATTGGTTAGTGAGGCACCAGGCAGAATTATCATTGGCACTTTTTCTTCTATGATAGAGCGTGTTAAAGTAATTTTAGAAATGGCCGAAAAATACGGCAAAAAAGTGGCTCTTGATGGTTATAGTATGAAAACTAATATTGAGATTGCTAAAAAACTTGGTTATATAAAATTTAATTTGAAAATTTTAATTGATATTAAACAAATTCATAATTTTCCAGATAATAAAGTTGTGGTAATCTGTACTGGGGCACAAGGGGAAGAGAACGCTGTCTTGGCGCGTATTGCTAATGGTGAACACCGTCAGATTAAGTTTAAAAAACAAGACACAGTTATTTTTTCTTCTTCAGTAATCCCAGGCAATGAACGGACCGTGCAAAAATTAAAAGATTTGATTTATCGCCAAAGCGACAATGTGATTCATTCTGAAATTATGGATGTGCATTCTTCAGGGCATGCTTCAGTGGAAGATTTTAAAGAAGTGATTAGACAAATTTCTCCCACTTATTTTATGCCGGTTTATGCCAATCATTACATGTTAAAAGAAGCGGCCAAACTGGCGCGCGAAGTTGGTTATACAAATGAGAAAATTTTTGTGCCAGATAACGGCTCAATTTTAGAATGCAAGAAAACCGGCGTAAAAATGTTAGAGGAAAAAGCCATGACAGATCCGGTGTTTGTGGATGGCCTCGGGGTTTCTGATTTGCAAAATGTGGTTTTAAGGGACCGTCAGATTTTATCAGAAGACGGCATGCTCGTTGTCATTGCCACAGTTTCCAGACGCACTAATAAACTGATCCACAATCCAGATATTATTTCCAGAGGCTTTGTTTATTTAAAAGAGAATAAAATTTTGATTGAACAGGTGCGGAAAAAAATAGTTAAAATCATGGCGGCCAAAGACCCTAAACTGCCGCTTCAGGATGAATATCTGAAAAATAAAATCAGGAATGATTTAGGACAATTCGTGTTTTCTAAAACTGGCAAAAGGCCTATGATTTTGCCAGTGGTAATAGAGGTGTAGGAAAATAGCATGATTGTTTTTAAAAACAAAAACAGCTTTTAATAAAGCTGTTTAGGAAATAATTTAATTTGCCCCCACCAGGACTCGGACCTGGAACCGTATGCTTAAGAGGCATCTGCTCTGCCAGTTGAGCTATGAGGGCTGAAATAAAATTCGCCCTCGGTAGGATTCGAACCTACAACCCCAGGTCCGAAGCCTGATGTGTTATCCATTATACCACGAGGGCGGAAGAGATTGATAAATAAATTTTCTGGATCCCGATTTAACATCGGGATGACAAAAAGAAGGGATAGTAAAAAATTTAGCGCTGGATTTATTTTAACACCCGCTTTAAATATTTGCCAGTCCAGCTCTTGGAATTTTGAGCCACTTGTTCTGGCGCGCCTTCAGCCACAAGATAGCCACCTTTGTCTCCGCCCTCAGGACCCAAATCAATAATCCAGTCAGCGTTTTTTATCACATCCAAATTATGCTCTACAATTAACACAGTGTTGCCCAATTCAACCAAGCGATAAAGCACATTGAGCAAGCGGTTGATATCGTCAAAATGAAGTCCGGTTGTTGGTTCGTCAAGAATATATAATGTTTGGCCAGTGGCTCGGCGCATCAGTTCCGCGGCTAATTTAATTCTTTGCGCTTCGCCGCCTGATAATGTGGTCGCGCTTTGGCCTAATTCCAAATAACCCAAACCCACATCAACCAAAAGTTGCAGTTTGGCTTTTAACATTGGTTCGCGGTTAAAAAATTCTAATGCCTCGTCAACAGAGAGACTAAGCACTTCCGCAATATTTTTGCCCTGGTAATGGACTTCAAGAATTTCTTTTTTAAATCTTTTTCCCTCACATTCTTCACATTTGATAAACACATCAGGCAGAAAATTCATTTCAACTTTTTTATATCCATCGCCCTGGCATGCCTCGCACCTTCCGCCAATAACATTAAAGGAAAAATTGCCTACATCATATCTTTTAATTTTTGCTTCATTCGTGGCCGCAAATAATTCACGGATTAAAGTAAAGACACCAGTATAGGTGGCTGGGTTTGATCTGGGCGTGCGTCCAATCGGCGCCTGATCAATGGCAATGACTTTGTCAATATTTTCTAATCCCAGAATTTTTTCATGTTTGCCCGGCAAATCTTTGGCATGATAAAAATGACGCGCTAAGGCTTTGCCAAGAATTTCTGTGACCAAAGTTGATTTGCCTGATCCTGACACGCCAGTCAGGCAAACTAATTTAGCTAAAGGAATTTTAACATCAATTTTTTTTAAATTAAATTCCTCTGCTTTTTTAACAATTAAAAATTTGTTTGCTGTTTTTTTAGCGAACAAAGAGTTTTTTCTTCGCGCTATTTTTTTATTTTTGGCTAGATAAGCCCCAGTTAAAGAACTTGGATTATTTTTAACTTCCGAGGGCGTGCCAGCGGCCACGATTTCTCCGCCGTATTTGCCAGCTCCGGGCCCCACATCAATCAGCCAGTCAGCCGCCAGCATGGTTTCTCTGTCATGTTCCACAACTATGATAGAATTGCCCAAATCACGCATTTTTTTTAAAGTGGCGATGAGTTTAGAATTGTCTTTTGGGTGCAGTCCGATTGACGGCTCATCTAAAACATATAAAACACCTGTTAGCCCCGCGCTGATTTGAGTGGAGAGTTTAATCCGTTGCGCTTCGCCGCCAGATAAAGTTTGAGCCGAGCGATTAAGAGTCAGATATTCTAAACCCACGGCTATTAAAAAATTTAAGCGTTTGATAATTTCTTTTAAAATTTGGCTGGCCACAATCATTTCATCGCTGGTGAGCTTTTCTTTTGTTTTATTATTTAATAAATTTTTAAAAAATTCTTTAGCCGCTGTTAGATTAAAAGCAGTCAGTTCTGCTATGTTTTTTCCCGCCACTTTAACAGAAAGCGCTGTTTTATTTAATCGCTGTCCGTCGCAAGCTGGACAAATCAAAGCGCGGAGATATTGATTAAGTTCGCTTTTAAGATATTCTGAATCGCTTGCCAGATATTTTTTATTAAGATTATTGATAATGCCTTCAAAATCATTATCACCATAAAGCAAAACAGAAAGCTGTTTGTCAGAAAGATTTTTTATGGGCGTGTTTAAAGAAAAATTATTTTTTTCCGCCATGAGCGCCAAATCAGCCATTATTTTATTTTGGTTTTTAGCCAGCACTCTGACATAAGGACGAATGGCGCCTTCAGCAATAGTTAATTTTTTATTTGGGATGACCAATTCCGGCTCAAATTTTTCTTTAAAGCCAAGTCCTCGGCAAGCAGGGCAAGCGCCAAAGGGAGAATTAAAAGAAAAAAGCCGCGGTTCTAATTCTTCTAAACTAAAATCGCATTTAGGGCAAGATAAAAATTTGGAAAAAGTTTGCTCCTGATTGGTTGCGGGATCCAAAACAGTTAATAAGCCGTTGCTTAAATCAAAAGCCAGATCAACAGCTTTAAGAAATTTTTTAAAAGTAATGTATTCTTCTCCGGTGTAAAGATTTTTATTATCAGGCGTGATCAAAATATTTTTCAGTTGTTTAAAATTGTCTGGCACTTTTAATTCGTCAATAATTATTTCCAGCGCATATTTTTTTTCTTTTTCAAAATTTTGAGCCAAAAGATCAGTCGTGGCATAGATTATTTTATTAAGCCGCACGCGGGAAAAATTAGCCTGCTTGATATCTAAAACTATTTTTTGATTCAGGCCTGTTTTATTTTTTATAATTGGCGCGAGGATAATGATTTTTTTGTTCTTGTAATGATTGATTATTTTTTCCAGAATTTTTTCTAAAGATTGCTTCTGCACTAAAGCTCCGCAATTGGGGCAGTATATTTTTCCGATTCTGGCCATAAACAATCGCAGATAATCATAAATTTCTGTCATGGTGGCCACCGTTGAGCGGGGATTATTGGAAATATTTTTTTGGTCAATAGCAATCGCGGGCGATAGTCCGGTGATAGAATCAATGTCCGGCTTGGTTTGGATATTGGCAAATTGCCTGGCATAAGTGGAAAGGCTTTCCAGATAAAGCCTTTGTCCTTCGGCAAAAAGAGTGTCAAAAGCTAAAGATGATTTGCCAGAGCCAGAAAGCCCGGTTATGACCACAAACTTATTTTTCGGAATTTCCACATCAATATTTTTTAAATTATTAACACGCACGCCTTTGAGAATAATTTTATCAGGTGTTTGAGATTGTTTTTTTAACATAAAAATAGTGCGAAGCAATTATTTA
>PFBP01000003.1:262-535 GCA_002778535.1 Candidatus Kuenenbacteria bacterium CG10_big_fil_rev_8_21_14_0_10_36_11 | reverse complement strand
ATTCAAGAGGAGGTCAAGGAATCTGTAATCCGTAATTTGTAATTGGTAATCTGTAACTCCGACCTTTAGGTCGGATAAAATAAAAAACTCTGGGCAATGTGTCCAGAGTAATGCGGATTGTTGATTAATGTCTTGCCTTTTCATCTGGCGGCGGCACAGTATCAATTTTGTCTGTGGTAACATCTATTACTGGAATGCCTCTGCCAGACCATTCTTGTTTTAATTGCTGGATTTTTTTTAGTTGTTTATCTGTCCTTTGGCTGTTTTTATCTT
>PFBP01000003.1:0-147 GCA_002778535.1 Candidatus Kuenenbacteria bacterium CG10_big_fil_rev_8_21_14_0_10_36_11 | reverse complement strand
TAATTGGCATTTGGCCGTTTTTGTTATAGCAACAATTTTTACTACAACATATTTGTGTCATTAAACTTCTAATTTGTGCAACTCGTTCATTATCTGTCATTCACAACTCCTTTTTTGTCTTTAGAATGATTTTCTGGAATTAAACAA
>PFBP01000050.1 GCA_002778535.1 Candidatus Kuenenbacteria bacterium CG10_big_fil_rev_8_21_14_0_10_36_11 | reverse complement strand
GTACGCCAGAAATAAAAATTGGCGAATTTGTCAGTGTTGTTGCTTTGTTTTATCTTTTCCATTAAAAAAGCGACTTCTTGCTCGTTAACCTTTGATAAAATTAAATTTAGCAAAGTAGTTTTTCCTGCTTGTCTTGGCCCATAAAGCAAAATTATCTTTGGTTCTTTGTCCAAGATTTTTTCTATATTTTCCGCTATTTTTCGCTCTATCATCATGATTAAACAAACATTACCTTACTCTATTTTATAAAATATGGTAAATTATATCAAGTTTCAGTCAGTTTTCACCCTAAAACTCACACTTCCCGAGCCACCGCTGGCCACACTGGCGATAGTCCAAGTCAAAGTCGCGCCGCTCAAAGTTCCCCCATTGCTGACAGACCCCGCTACATAGGTTGTCCCTGTCGGAATAGAGTCAGTGATAACCACATCCGTAGCCCCTCCAGTTCCAGTATTGGCATAAGTAATCGTATAAGTAATCTCCTCACCTTGGCTGGCTTGAGTTTTATTGGCTGATTTAGTTAAGGCAATATTAGGGGTTATAACTGGCATTGATTGAAACTCAATTGGACCGATATCAGGAGTTCCCTGGATGGGGCTGCCGAAATAATCATTGATTTGACCCCAGTTAAAGCCAGCATTAATAGCAGGAGAAGTTGATTTGAACTTAAAATCCTCTGGAATACGAAGGGGTGAGTTTAAGCCGATAGTTTTGGCAGGCGCCCAGGGATCAACTGAAACAAATAGAGGATCAGCATTTATTCCATGAAGATCAAATCCTGTTCCGTTCTGGTAAGCAGAAAAAGATGTATACCCAAACCATTTTTTATCCCCGATGGATGAAAAATACAGGTTGTTGTCTATTTTTAATCCACTTTTATCTCCATCCACTTTTATGAAAATTAAGGCGGGATTGATAATGATATTATTGTAGATTGCGCCTGTAACTTGGCCATTCAATATGGATAGTCCCGTCCCGTACTTTACTGGACCACTATTCATAATGATATTGTTATGAATTTGAACCGATTTATTTGGGCGAGAAGAAACTGTAATCCCGTTTCCATCAGTATTTAATACGATATTATGGTCAATAATAAAGTTTCCGTTTTCCGCCGTATCCCAGATAGTAATTCCGCCTCTTTCAGGATTCCCATTATGGACATCTTTGATAAAATTTCCTCTTATAATCGTGGTTCCTAATGGTTTGGACCCACTGTAAGTATTCCAAAACAAAATTGCAGCTCCCGTATCCTCAATAGAGTTTCCTTCAATCACATGTCCAAATCCCCCCTGGCATCCAATTGCATGGGCATCCCCAGGGTCGGCCGGGCCAAGATGCTTAAAGACATTGTTTTTAACCGTTAAAAAATCCGCCCCGCCATCACCAATAGGGCTGCCCAAGTATGTATATATCCCATTCGCGCCATTCATAAAGGTATTATTCAAAAAAGTCCAGCGGTCATTGCCGGGAATAAGCTGAAAAAAGCCATAACCGTCTCCATTCTTAAAAGTACATCCATCAAAAATAATATCCGTGCTTCTTTTCGAATCCGGGGGATCGCTGCTTGTTATTGCCAGACTGCCGGTATCCGCAAGAAAACCAAAGCCGTCAAAAGTTATGTTTTTAAACGACAAAAAATGTTTTGTCTGAAATGTCAATTCATATGCATGTTCAATGACACCGGGGTGGCCAGCATAATCGCCACGGATGGTAATTGGATATTGGTTAGAAAATCCCGAGGCCTTAATAATAAATGGCCTATAACCTGCATCATATGGATTTGGATAGGCCAAAGAATGCATATCGCAAATATACAAAGTATCCCCAGCTTCCACGCCGCCCGGACCCCAAACAATTCCCGGAAAAGCTCCTAGGTAGGGCTGGCTTCCAATAAGTCAGCCCGTTAAAAGCATTTTCATAACTGGTTCCGTCTTCCGTTCCATATTTTGCGCTGTCGTTTCTGGGCCTGACATACCAAACAGAAGGGCCTTCGGTCTGAAAACGTCGCGCTGATGTCCAACTGGATTCTTGTGGGACATTGGCTGAATCTTTAGTCTTGGCACGCCAATAATAGGTAGTACTGGGTTTTAAGGTCGGGCTCCACTGACTATAATGGGCCCGCCAACCTGACTGCTGCAATGATGGAGAATTAAAATTAGGGGTTTCGTCAATTTCAAAAGAAAAATGCAGGGGCAAAACTACATTGGCGCCCAGGGTTTCCTCTCCCCCCTCCACAGTTAAATACACTGTTTTATCAACCCCGGTAGCGCCATTCAATGGAGCAACAGCTTGGAGCATGCCTATTTGGCGCTGCAGGGCGGCTCCACCCAAAAATTCCATATGATTGGTTCCAACGCTGTCTTTAATATAAGTTGTTCCGGCTGTCCCTGAAACGTTAGAGGTTTGATCCATTAACCATTGGCTTTTTAAATCCGTAGCAGGAATAGATCCTGGTAAAGTATGCTGCCCCGTGTCCTGATAGTTATTCCAAAGAGCTAATACTTCTGTGGCTGAAATTTCTCTGTTCCAAAGGCGAACGAAAAAAATATTAGCTCCCAGGGTGCCATAATTACCATAACCGCGCTGTCCCAACCCCATAGAATATGTATTCTTAATGTCCGAGGAAATGATGGCCGTATTGGTGGCACGGCTCACTTCTTGGCCGTTAATATAAAGAATCAGGGTTTTACTTTGGACATCCCAGGCCATGACCGAATAAACATCCCCCTGAACCAAGGGGGAACTCACCGTAGTTTTATTAGTTTTATCATTAACTTTCCCCACAATGGATTGCCCGTACTTTTGATAATGCGCATTACTAAAACCTAAAAATATTCCGGGGCCGGGCATCCAGTGTGGAGTATAACTTTTTCCAAAAATAAACGCGTGGTACCCATAAGATGTGTTTTGTTCAATCTTAATCAACGCTTCCACGGAAAAACTTTTGGAATAATCCAAATCGTCAACTTGCGTATTTGCGCGGCTGGCATAACCTGTTTTGCCCAACATCAGAAAGCTATCTCCCTTAGCAAAACCAGAATTTTCCGCCCTCGCCTCCTGAGGTTGCAACGAAAAAACTTGGCCCTTGGGCGACTTACCCCAATTCCCCCACCCCAACAATACCGCAATGGCGGAGAAGACAACTAACAACGAGACGATAGCAATAAATTTAATTTTCATATTATTTGGTTAACAAATTTATAAATTATTCTAATTGTTCTAATTATACTAATTATTCTAAACAACAACCGAATACTAACATTTAAATCAGCAATAAAAATAACCACAAGGGCACAAAAATTCTATTTGATTCCACTTTCAATTTTTGTTTGGTAATAACCAAGCTAAAAGGCGATTTGTATTTTGCTTGAAAATTATCTAAATAAGTTAATTGACTTTTTAGGGCTTGGTTTTGATATTTAACCTCTATAGGCAATGTTTGTTTGCCTCTTTCTAAAATAACATCCACTTCGCCTATTTTATCTCGCCAAAAGAAGACATTCAATTCTGGAAAAGAAAAATTAAGAGTATTAGCTACCAGCCCCTCTACGGTGTGGCCTAAAAGAGTCGGGTCAAGCCAGGACTGCTCTCTAAGGCCCGAAGCAACTGATAAGATACCCACATCGCTAATATGTATTTTAGGCATTGTTTTCGCTTGCGGATACCCGCCCCGAGCATACTTGCGTAAAATAGTCAAAAGAAAACTCTCCTCTAAATAGAACAAATAAGAAGCAACCGTTTCAAAGTTAATGCCTAATTTACGGCTCATCTCTCTTAAAGAAAAAATGTTGCCGCTTTCTTTGGCGATTAAAATCAAAATTTGCTGCAAAAGCACTGAATTGCGAATACCAGTTACTTCGGGAATATCTCTTTTAATAACCCTTTCTACCACCTCATTTTTAATATATTCATAAGGATTTTCTGACTCAAAATACAAAACAGGGAATCCGCCCTTGGAAAAATAATCTTTGAGTAATTCTTCTATGTCGCTGGTTTGTAAATTTAACTCTTGGGATAATTTGTCAATTTTTTCAACCCATTCTTGATAATCAAAAATTTTATCGGGCTCAATTTTTGACAACTGGCTTTTCCCTTTCCAGGAAAACAATTCTGAAAAACTTAAAGGCGGTAAAACATACTCCTTGCTTCGGCCAGCCAAACTTTCTTTTGAAGTTTTAATAATTTGAACACTGGAAGAACCAGTAATAAAAAATTTAATCTGATAGCCCAAATCAAAATATCGTTTTAGATACTCGCCCCATTTACTGACTTTTTGCCCCTCGTCAAAAAAGAAATAGACCCTCTCTTTGGTTTTGTCTAATCTTTGATGACTAATAACATTCTCGTAAAAATCAACCGCGTCGCTGATGATATTCTTTTCAATTTCAATTACCGGATCATCGGCTTTTAAGTAAAAAATTCGGCGAGGATCAACCCCCCGATCTAAAAGATGTTCAATAATTTGATACAACAAAACTGATTTCCCGATTCGTCTTAAACCAACAACGGAAATAATTTTTTTATTGTCAATATCAGCAATTAATTTTTCAAAAAGTCGTCTTTTGGTCTTGAAACGAAAATCCGCGGGGATTTGCCCGCCTTGCCACCAAGGATTGTATTGTTCGTATAGTTTTTGATCAGCCATAGGGTAGCAAATTACTATTCATCTGCAATATCATAGTATATTGCAGATGTAAAAACCATGTCAACCCTATTAGAGACAGAGACCCGCTACGAATTTCCAATTTCTAATTTCTATTACTATTCTCTAATTCCCAACAACTAATTTCTAATCTACCTTAATTCTTTTCTTGCAAATAACGAAAGGACGGGCATTTCGTTATTTCATGATTCACGATTCCTGATTTTTTCTTGAATCTTGAATCATATTTCTTGAATCGTGGTGTTAATTATTCTAAACAACGACTGTGGACAAAAAACTTGACATTTGCCCCTGATTTGCTATTATAAAAATGTATCACCAACGGGAAAGAGCGCCCTACAAGGTTTCGTCCTTGTGGGGTCTTTTCTTTTTATACTTTCTTTTTATACTCCAATTTTTCTCGCAAATCATTCATAAATCGCAGATACGGACGAAATATTCTAAATTTCAAAAGTCCTGAAAATTTAAACCTATTTGGAATAATAAGCGCTTCAAGTTTTTTCTTTTCAAAAAGATATTTAGCAAGGCAATAAAAATCTCCATCGCCAGTCACAATAACGGCTTTGTTATAATTTGGGTATTCTATCATCGCTTGCAACACCAACTCAGCATCACAATTTCCTTTTGTCGTGCCATCCTTATACTCCAATGTTGGCTTAAAAATACAGATAAATCCTGCTTCTTGCAAGGAAATATACAAATCATTATTACCTTTAATATACCCAATAAACAAAAAAGCTTTTGTTATATGATATTTTTCCTTAAGGTATACGCGAAATCTTCCAAAACCCAATTTCTATCCAAGACCTTGGATAGAAAGATTAAGGTTTTGGCTGTCAATAAAAGCGTAATTTTTTATAATTTTTATATTTTTTACTTTTAGCATATTATTTAGTTAAAGAGTTACAATTGCCAAGGATACACAAAAAAGCTCTCTTTCGCCTCCCCTTTCAACCCCACAACTTTACCATCTTTAA
>PFBP01000046.1 GCA_002778535.1 Candidatus Kuenenbacteria bacterium CG10_big_fil_rev_8_21_14_0_10_36_11 | reverse complement strand
ATATTTATGAATAAGTCAAATAAAACAATCAGACAACTTCTCCCTGATTTTTTAGATTGGTGCGAGATTGAAAGAGGTTTATCCAATAAAACTCAAGAGAATTACGCGAATTTTTTGAAAAAGTTTTTTGATTTTTTAAAATTGGATAATTCAGAAAATATAAAACCGCACGAGTTTAATACAGATCATGTTTGGCATTATCGCTTATTTTTATCGCGGCTTAAAGACTCGCATACTGGTAAATATTTAAAAAAGTCTACCCAAACTTATTATTTAATCGCTCTGCGCTCTTTGTTAAATTTTTTTGCTGATCGAGATATTTTATCTTTGCCAGCGGAAAAAATAAAACTGGCCAGAGATGCCAGCAAAGAAAAGACTATTCATTTTTTAAATTTAGGTCAAATTGAAAAACTGTTATTGGCGCCAGACAACAAAAGTATTTCGGGACTACGCGACCGCGCTATTTTAGAGACGCTGTTTTCTACTGGCTTGCGCGTGGCTGAAATGGTTGCTCTTAATCGTGATCAGTTTCTGGATCTTAGCCATAAAAAAGATTTGGAAGTACAAGTGATTGGCAAGGGCGATAAAGCCCGCACTGTTTATTTTTCCGAGCGCGCTTTGAACTGGATTAAGAAATATTTAGCCACCCGCCAGGATGCTGATAAGGCTTTGTTTGTTAATTACAAATCAAGAAAAACAGATTCCAGGCGTTTAACAGTTAGATCAGTAGAGCGGTTAGTAAAACATTACACAAAAATTTCTGATCTGCCTTTGACCACCTCCCCGCATACTTTAAGGCATTCTTATGCCACTGATTTATTAGAGCAAGGTGTGGACATTCGCTCTATTCAGGAGTTTTTGGGCCATGCGAATATTGCCACCACGCAAATTTATACCCATGTAACTAATAAACAGCTTAAAGATATTCATCGCAAATTCCATTCTGGCAATAGAATGAAAGATTAATAAAATACTAATTCGTTATTTTAGGCTTGTGAATAAAATTTTTTTAACACCTCGTCTTTTTTTATTTTTTCAATATTTTTATTAACTTGACTGTAAAATTCAGGGTAATGCTGTCTCGCAATTATTCTTCTGTGCCAGATTTGCCTAAAAGGCGGTTTTTGATGGTGGCTGATTTCATGGGCCAAAATATTTAAAACTGATTTTAAACTCTTGGGCTTTCTATGTCTGGGCGTATAGATGTCAATGGTAATTGATTTGGTTTTTAAATTTGTGTGAGCTAAAACATAGCTTTTTTTTAGATTTATGATTCCCCTGCCATCGGAGTCAATCTGGCGCTGCATAGTTTTAAACTGAAAATCTTTTAAATTAAAAATATCCCGCAAGCGGGAAAATATGAGTTGAATATTTTCTTCATGATTGTTTTCTTTTGTCATTATTTTTTGTAGGGACAGGTTTGAAACCTGTCCCTACGGAAGATATTTTTCGCTCCGTTCAGAATGACAAAACAGAATTATGGCAAATAATCAAGCGGGTTAATAGGAATTCCATTTTTTCTGATTTCAAAATGCAAATGAGGTCCGGTTGTCAGCCTGCCTGCTCCCGGAGTTCCTGGCATGCCGCCAGAAAGCCCGATAATATCGCCGGCATTAACAAATTGATCCGGCGTAACCATAATTTTGACTAAATGGCCATAGACTGTTGAAAAGCCATCGCCATGAATCAACATGACATAACTATAACCCATACCGGCATTTTTAGCTGTTCCAACATATCCTGAAGAAGCTGCTTTAATTGCCGAGCCCTGGGGAGATTTTAAATCAACGGCCGGATGCTCAAAAATATAACGGAAAGGATAATCAGGATCATGAAAGCTGGTTGTTATTATATGGCTAACTGTTGGCCAAATAAAATCAGCGTCACCCAGCGCGTCTAATTTATTGTCTTTGCCTGTTAATTTTTTGCGCAGTTGTTTTTCTAAATTAACAATATCCGCATTAATAGTGTTTTGTTCGGCTTTAAGTTGGGAGACGAGCGAAGAAAATTTAGTTTCTGAATTGCGGCTTTCTTTTAAAAGATTTTTCTTGGCATAAGAGCGTTCTTCCAGCAAAACCTTTTTTTGATCTAGTTCAGCCAAAAAATTTTCCAGAGATTTTTTTTCTGTTTCCAGTTTTTGTTCTGTGGCCACTAAATTGTCTTTAAAATTTTTCAGCTCGGATAAAATATCGCTCGTATTATTTTCTAAAACAGATAAAGTGTGAAGATGATTATAATAATCGGAAAAATTTTCAGCCGTGAGAATAATTTCCAGCATATTTTTCTGATCAAGCCGATTCATAGTTTTAATAAACTCCGAAAGCCTTAATTTTTGAGCGGCGATATTTTGTTCTGTATTGGCGATTTTATCTTCAGTTTCTTTGATTTCAATTTTAGTGGCTTCAATCTGGTTATTTTTAAGATCTATTTCAGTTTCTAATTTACTGACTTCATTGGTTAAAATATTAACCTGATTGGATAAAGAAAGCGATTGCTGGCGCTGATAATTGATATTTTTTTGATATTCATTGATTTGTTCTTGCAATTGATTGATGCGTTCTTTTTTTTGTTTAAGCGATTCGCTTATATTGGCATCATGGACACCTGCTATCTGCGCGGTTGCACTCTCCCCTGCTTCGGCCAAGACATTGACATGAATAATTAAAAAGCAAAAAATAATTATTAAACAATTAACAATTATTTTAAAATTTATTTTTTTTATTTTGACGAGCATGATTATCTATTATTTTATTTTTATCATTAGCCGTTGTCGAGGCTTGAACTCGAGATCTGTCCGATGACCATCGGACTGCTCTGGACTATCTAAATAAAAAAGTTTTTAAATTAGCCGACACTCGGATTTGAACCGAGCACCTACTCCTTACCATGGAGTTGCTCTACCAAATGAGCTATGTCGGCATATAAATTTATCTAATCTTAATAATTTCTGGATTTCCCCGATGTCCATCGGGGGAATGGCAATAAAAAATTGATTTTATATTTCCTGAATTTTCTTTTTAAACTCGCTTAATTTTTGATTCTCTGGGTTGATGACTTTAAGCTTATTAAAAGCGTCTAAAGCCAGGATTTTGTTTTTGTTTATAATAGCAGCTTCAATCAAAAAATCAAGATACTTTGGATTATTTTGTTCAATATCTGACGCATGCCTGATGGCAGTCAGGGCCCGGCCAGGATTGCTAAGTTTATATTCCACCGCTGCCAGATCCAGAAAATATTCCGGATTTTTAGTTGATAATTCAGTGGATTTTTGATAATTGTTTTTGGCCGCTTCCAAATCGCCGAGTTCCATGGAAATTGCTCCGAGTCCGCTAAAAGCGCTATCGCTTTGGTCGTCAATTCTTAAAATAAAATGATAAATTTCTTTGGCATGCTCAAAGTCTTTTTGGAGATAATAAATTTTAGCCAGCCCAAGATAGCCGGAAATATTTTTTGGCTCAATGGCAATAATTTCTAAATATATTTTTTCCGCCTCAGTAAGATTCTCATTTTTAAGTGCTTCTTCAGCCAGATTAATTTTTTCCTTGATTTTTTCTTCCCGAGCCAAAAAATCCATCTGAATAATTTTTTTTGTTTTTCTTTCTTCGCGGTATTTGCGTTCCAAAGCAATAATTTTTTGATAAAGGCGATGAAAAAAATACAGAATATTTTTCCATTTTTTTGATTTAAAAACATTGACTAAAGCGCCAAAATTTCTTTTCAGTCTTTTTTCCAACAGAGCCGCTTTAATTTCGGCTTGTTTTTCTGAACGCAATTCATTGATATTGATATTGGCTAATAAAGGGATCTTTGGCCAAAGAGTGCGGATAATGATGAGTAAGCAGATCAGAATAATTGAAATTAAAACAATAGTTAATAACATAGGTAAAATTTATGCTTTATTTTTACTGCCAAACATTTTTATTTTTTCAGCCACTATTTTTTGGACAGCCGCAATGGCTGGAGAGAGGACTTTTCTTGGATCATACACAAGCGCGTCTTGGTTAAAAATATTTTTAATGGCTTCAGTAAAAGCCAGACGAAGTTCAGTGTCAATATTAATAATGCGGACGCCCCTTTGAATGGCTGCGCTGATTTGTTCCTGATTAACGCCCGAAGCGCCGTGAAGCACAATGGGTGTGGCTGGGATTTTTTCATGAATTTTTTCCAGTCGTGCTAAATCCAAATCTGGCACATTGCCTTGGCGGATTTTTTCAATGCCATGCATGTTGCCAATGGAAACCGCCAAAGTATCTACACCAGTAGCCTCAACAAATTCTTTTGCTTCATCAGGATCTGTTAAAAACGGAGCCATCTCTGTCGGCGTCTGGACTTTATCTTCCACGCCTTTTAAAATGCCAAGCTCGCCTTGAACAAGAACATTATGTTCGTGGGCGTAAGCCACTGCTTGTTTTGTCAGTTCAATATTATCTTTAAACGGCAAAAGAGAAACATCAATATGGATAGAAGAGAAGCCCGCATCAATGCATTTTTTAACTGATTCAAAACTTTTGCCATGATCTAGATGCAGGGCAATTGGAATTTTATTCGCTTCATCTTCGGCTAAAGTTTTGACAATAGCGACAATCGTGTTAAGACCGGCATATTCAATAGTTGTTTCAGAAACCTGGATAATGACCGGCGCTTTAAGATCTTTAGCAGCCTTGACTATGGCCAAGGCTGTTTCCATGTTGACAATATTAAAAGCGCCTAGGCCGTAGTTATCTTGCTGGGCTTTTTCTAAAATTGGTTTTAAATGAGTAAGCATATTAAGAAAATTTCTAATGACTAAAAAAAGAAATTAGAAATTGATTATTTAAGTACATCAATAATTTTGGAAAATTTTTCAAAAATTAAACTTGCGCTGCCAACTAATACCCCTTCTAATAATCCCGGCACGACAAAATTTTTGACATTGCCAGCGTCCACACTACCTCCATAAATGATTGTAATGTTATTAGCAATAATCTCGGGCGTAAAAAAGTCCAAAAGTACGCGCTTGATAATTTGAGCGGCTTGGAGCGCCTCTTCCGGGTCTACTGCCTGGCCCCGGCCAATGACCCAGACTGGCTCATAGGCAATAATTAGTTTTTGGTCATTTTCTAATTTAACATCTTCTAATCCGCGCGTGAGCTGCCGAATTAAAGCAACAGCTGTTTTGCCCAATCTTCTTTCTTCAAATGTTTCTCCGATACACATAATTGGCGTCAAGCTGTTTAACAGGCAGGCTTTGATTTTTAAATTAACATCATGATCGTTTTCGTTTAAAAACTGCCTTCTTTCTGAATGGCCAATTATGGCATATTTTACTTTTAATTCTTTTAATTGTAAAGGAGATATTTCGCCAGTATAGGCGCCTTTATCATGATAAAAAATATTTTGGGCGCCGAGTTGCAAACGAATGTCATTCTGACCCCGACGAAAGTCGGGAGAAGAATCCCCTCCTATTATAGCGCTGACTTGGACTAAAGCAGTAAAACTTGGGCATAGAATTATTTCAATTTGTTTTTGGACAGACGATTTGGTTTCACGACTTAAGGCAACAGCTAAGTCAGTCGCTTCTTGATTAGAGAGTTGCATTTTCCAATTGGCAATGATGTGTGTTTTTTGAGTCATATTATTTTTTTTATTTTTTACCATTGATAATTATTTTGTACCCATTCGGCCATGACCTTGGTGTCCTGAAATCTGGCTTCGTTGCTTGAAGCACCGAGAACCACTGTAATAACTTCCGCGTTATTTTTTAATTTAATTAAACTGGTGAAACAATAAAGAGCGTCTTCTGTATAGCCTGTTTTGCCCATGATGACATCAAGATAAGAATTTAAAAGAGAGTTCGTGCTTTTGAC
>PFBP01000059.1 GCA_002778535.1 Candidatus Kuenenbacteria bacterium CG10_big_fil_rev_8_21_14_0_10_36_11 | reverse complement strand
TAAGTTTCTAAACACAAATAGACAGGACTTAAACCTGCCTATACAAATCAAAATTTCTGGTATAACCTATCTTATTCCCTTGTCGCCCGCATAATTTCTTCCACAGTAGTTATGCCTTTTAAAGCTTTAAGCACGCCGTCTTGTTTAATTTCGCTCATATTCTGGGCTAAAAATTCTTTTTTAACTTCCTCGCTATCTAATTTATTAAGCGCGATAATATTTTTTAAATTATCAGTAGCTTCTAAAACCTCGGCAATAGCAATCCTGCCCTTATAACCAGTTTTGCCGCATTTCACGCAACCTCGGCCGTGGTAAAATTTTAAATTCTTAGGATCTAATTCCGTTGGCCAAATGTTTTTAGAAATTTTTTTCAATTCTTCATCCAATTCTTTTCTGATATTATCCGGCAGTTTTAATTCTTCTTTGCATTCAGTGCAAATTTTCCTGACCAATCTTTGTGCCACAATCACATTCAAAGTTGAAGACAAAAGAAATGGCTCTACTTTCATATCAATCAAGCGCGGGATTGAACCAAAAGCGTCATTGGTGTGTAAAGTTGATAAGACAATATGGCCAGTCAAAGAAGCATGAATAGCCAATTCCGCTGTTTCATTATCCCGGATTTCACCAACCATAATCACATCGGGGTCCTGGCGCAGAATAGAGCGAAGGCCAGAAGCAAAAGTTAAGCCAACTTCAGGCCTGATTTGGGATTGATTAATGCCTGACAAATAATATTCTACCGGGTCTTCCAAAGTGGTAATATTAACATCTTCCTGGTTTAAAATATTTAAAACTGAATAAAGAGTAGTTGATTTGCCAGAACCAGTGGGCCCGGTTACCAAAAACATGCCGTGGGGCTTTTGAATATTTTCCTGCATCACCCGCAAATTGCGGCCTTCAAAACCTAACTGCTCCAGAGAAAAAGCGCCAGAAGAAGTGTCTAAAATTCTCATCACCACTTTTTCATTCTCATATAAGGGCAAAGTGGAAACGCGGAAATCAATATCATTGCCTAAAATATTCAATCTGATGCGGCCGTCCTGGGGCACGCGCGTTTCATCAATTTTAAGATTAGCCAAGACCTTAACCCGGGAAACCAAGGCCGCATGCACATACTTTGGTAAAACCAAAGAAGTGACTAACTGGCCGTCAATTCTATAACGCACCCGTGAATTTTTGCCAAACGGTTCAATATGAACATCAGACGCTTTGGCGTCAACCGCGTGTTTTAAAACCACGGAAACTAATTTAGCAATGGGCGCGTTCTGAATCATTTCTTCTGTCACTTCTTCTAATTCATTTTTTTTGCCAACCGCTTCTTTTTTTTCCGCTAATTTATCCTTGGCAATATCCAGGGCCTCTGATACTTCTGTTTTTAATTCTGAATATTGTTTTAAAACACTGGCTAATGATTCTGGGGTGGTAATATAGTATTCAACTTTAAATTCTTTTTCCCGGGCAATATAATCCATGGCTTCCTGGGCTTTTAAATTAGTCGGATCAACCAAAGCGACTTTAAGCACAGATTCAACCAAATCAAAAATAGCCAACTGATAATTATTAGCCACATCAGCTGGCAAGATTTTTAATTTTTTTTCTTCAACTTTGACGCCGCGTAAATCAATATATGGCAAACTGAATAATTTAGCCATGGCCATGGCCGCTTGCTCACTGCTTTGAAAACCTTGTTTTCTTAAAAACAACAAAACATCCTCTCCCTCATTAGCTTCTTTTTTAAGGGCCTCGTATTTTTCCGCAACTAAAAAACCATCTGCCTTGAGCGTGTCTAAAATTTTAATTTGCTGGTCTAATAATAACATACAGCAACGACTATAATTTTTTAATCATTTTTGTTTCTTACTGCAGCTCCATGAAAGGATTTGCCCGTCCCGTGGTAGTGGCCGGGGAAAACTTGTCAGGCGCTTTTAATTTTTTAAAAGCCGGACTGTCTAAAATCTCAAAACCGCCCTTTTCTTTAACTGGCAATTGAGGCATCATCACTGATAAATTCCATCTGGGTTTTAGAAAAATAAAATAAGCGGCCACAATTAAACCAAGCGCAACTACGCCAATCAGAGGCAAATAAATTTTTTTATTCAAAGTGAGCATAATAAAAATTATTTTAACAAATTACTACGGTCCAATGTTTGCATTACCTGGTAAGTTTGAAGAGCCGGGAGATTCGGCTGTTGGCAAATAATAATATGTTTTAAATGAAACCTCAAAAGAAGTGTCAGACGGATCCCAATTCAAAGACTCCAAATCAAAAATTCTTAAATTATTTTCCAGCCCCGATAAAAAATTTTTCAGATTTTGATAGCCACTGCCTTCCAAATTAAGATTAACTTTTAAAGTTTGCAAGCCTTTTTTAGGCGCGCTATCTTTTTCGTTTGTTTCCTCATCAGTTTCTTGATTAACCACTAAGGTAACAATTTTATAACCAGCTGCTTTGGCCAGTTGGTCCAAATTATAATAAAGGTTGGGCAATTCCTGATCGCGCGGCAAAAATTCCAAAACTCTGGCCTTGGCCTCGGAACTAATTGATAAATATATTTCTTCAGTATCTTTCAAACTCTGCCATAATTTTTTCTTAGTTGCTAAAACAGTTTCTCTTTCTTTTATGACAGATAGGCTGTAGTCAGTCTTAATTTTACGCCAGGCAGGCTGCCACAACAAAAAATATGAAGCCGCAAAAATCAAAACGCCTAAAAGAAAAATAATGCTTTTAAGATGCTGATTTAAAAAATTTGGTTTGTCTTTGTCTGAAGTTATAGCCATAAAATATTATGGTATTATGGTTGGATTAAAAAGAAATCAGGTTTCAATTCAAGTGAAAGATTAAAAACCACTAATTCTGGTTTTTGCGGCTTATTGTCCTCTGTTTCTTCCTCGGCTTTTTTCAGAGCAATGCCGTCAACAGCCACGCTCTCAATCACCGCGGGCAGACTTTGAAAAATTAAAATTTGTTCAGCAAGATTCTGATAATTTCTAGTGCTGGCTTTAAGCCCAACGGTTAATAAAGCAGGGTCCAAAGACAGATCGCTATATGCCGCATCTGACAAAGTATTGGTTTCTAAAAATTTAAAAATGTTAGTGCTGATAATGTGTTTATCCAACAAATTCTTAACATCATGGAGGAGCGCGGAAAAATCCCGGATTTCCTGGCCCCCAGTTTGCAATTCTTTAATGCCTGCTTCTGTGACAGAGATTTCTTTTTCAAGCTGATTAAACAAAGCTTCTTGCCGTCTGGCAATTTGATCTAAAATTAAATAAACCGCGCCGCTTGTTATTAAACAAGCGATCAGAGCAATAGCCAAAATTTTAATTTTCAATTGCTCTTTAGCCAATTTTCTCACGCTTGACGGAATAAGATTGATGACTAATTTATCTTCTTCATAAGTATTGGCTAAAGGATCACTTTCTTTCATCGCGCCAATATTTGGTTCAGGCGCTTTAACTGTTTTAATTTCAGTAAACGGTTTAATTATTGGCAAGTTGGGAATTGTCGGAATGATTTTTGGCGCGGATGCTGGCGCAATTTTTTCTTCAGGAGGTTGTTTGGGTGGCGGCACAGCGTGAATAACGGGCAAATCATGCGGCCGCAGGCGCTCGCCTGTCTGATAAAAAAACTTTTGCGGCGTAATATTTTTAAAATTATTGTCTTTATGTTCTGGAATCAGAGGCTTTTTTTCTAATGCCTGATTTGGAACAGGCTTCACAACCTCTTTCTTTTGAAATTTATTTTTAATAACAAAAAATAAATCTTTAAAATATTTTTTTAAACCGATAAAAAAACTAAGCCTTTCCTGTTCTGGGCGCGCTTCATGATTTGGATTAGACAACTCAATTTTAATCTGCGACTTTTCTGCCAGTTTATTTTTCAATTCATGAAGTTCCTTTTCCCGTTCGTTAAGAGGCAATAAATTGATATTAGACATATGGTTAAGCTGGGTTTTAAAACCCAGCCTTTTACACGATTTCTCTCATGGCCAAACCAATAGCCACGCTAAACCTGGGCGCCAATTCAGTTAAAACGCTTTTTAATTCCAAAGGATAAATAACTCTGGCCCACGGATCGCCGATAAAAACCTTGATGTTTAATAAATCTGATAAATATTGATCAATATTTGGCAAAAACGATGAGCCGCCGGTTAAAATAATTTTCTCAATATGCTGATTGGATTTGCTGGCCGCGTATAAATCAAAACAATATTTAATTTCATTGATAATCGGCGCCACCACCCGGCCAATCACTTGGGGCAGATTGCCCTGACCTGGCAAAAATCCAATATCGCGCTTGAATTGTTCCGCTCTTTTTTTATCAATCCGCAAACTATTCATCACTGCTTCAGTAATCAACCGTCCGCCTACAGCCACGCTCCGGCTTAAAAGTGGGATGCTGTTTTCTACGACGCTGATATCAGAAGTTATTTCGCCAATATCCACGATCATAATCGGATTTTTATCGCCGCCAATCATTGATCTTTCCATGGCAAAGTTTTCTGTTTCCAAACTTAAAAGATCCAAGCCCGCCATTTTGAAAATATCCAGATAACGCAAGACTAATTTTTTAGGCGCGGCCGCGATTAAAACTTTTAAATCATTGTCCTCTTTTTTGTCTTTTGTGGCTGGCGTGGTAGCTGGCGCAGAACCTGCGGCTGTATTAGCCACGGCCAAAGCATTAGCATTATTTTTAATTTGTCCGTTCGCCATCAAATTAGCAATTTTAATTTCACCATCAAGCAATTTCCAATCAAGCGTCATTTCTTCCAAAGGCATGGGCACAAATTTTTTAGCCTGCCAATAAATCGCCTGGGACAAATCTTTCTTATTCATATTAGGCAGAGAAATCAGCGAAGAAAAAACAGAAAAACTTGGTAAAGCCGCCACGGTTTTTTTAGTGGAAACTTTGGCTGACTGGCAAATTTTCACAAGCAAACTGGCGATTTTTTTAGCCATCGCGTCAGTATTGTCATGAATCACATCAACCGGTTCTTCGGCAAAACCATAAGTCATTAGCCTTGGCCGGCCGCTTTCGTTTTTTAATTCCACTACTTTGATACTGGCGCTGCCAATATCAACGCCCAGATAACTCGGGTGCGAAGAAAATAAACTCATAAAATGTTTTCCCCAATTTTAATTAACATTATTATTATAGCATAAAATAAAAAGCAAGTGAAAAAAAATTGCAAATCCAAAATCTCAAATCCCAAATAAGCACCAATATCAAAATCCAAAATAATGCAAATTGAAGTTTTGAATTTTGAAAATTGTAATTTATTTGGAATTTAGTGCTTTAAATTTGGAATTTATTTTGTTAAGTTATTTACAAATAAAAAATTTTCTTGTATAATTAAGTTATTGATAGCGAGGCTGTGGAAAACTTTTCAAAATTTTATTTTCAAATTTCAAAAACAAAAATTAGTTAATAAATTTTATAAAAATTTTATTGATTGCGTTTTGGGTTTTGAAATTAATTTTTCTCCCCATGCTCGTCGTATGTGTTTGGAGAAAACAAAAGATTTTCTGTATGGCAAAAAAGAAAGCAAAAAAGAAAGTTGCTAAAAAGAAAGCTCACAAGAAGGGAAAGAGATAATACTTCTCTTCACTTTTAGAAGTTTTCTAGAGAAACAAAAAATTCCGGTTTAATTCGGAATTTTTTGTTTTATCCATCACAAATTTAACCTTAAAATAATTTTTCCTGATATTTTTTCCTTTCTTGCTCGCTAAAAATTTTTATCTGACCATATTGGCCGTCAAAGCCAGGTATAATTTGCAACTCGCTAGCACGCACTCTGCGCACACCTTCGGCAATTTCCAGCAAAGTCTTTGTTTTTAATTCTTCCAAATTAATATTTAGTAAAATATTAAATTCATTGCCAAAATTTTCAATCAATTTTTTATATTCAATTTGCACTTGCTTGGAATTTCTAGATTTGATACCAAGCGCCTCGGCAATAATCTTATCCAATTCCACTAATTTTTTATAAGGCACACGATTTTTGTCAACATAATTTTCATCTCTATTTTCTTCCGCCAATTCTTGCACCCGATTCATCACGCCAATCACTAATGGCTTTTTACAAACA
>PFBP01000019.1 GCA_002778535.1 Candidatus Kuenenbacteria bacterium CG10_big_fil_rev_8_21_14_0_10_36_11 | reverse complement strand
AAAATTGTCATCGGCGCGGCTCCGCCGCATTTTCAGAATTTCGCGGGGGCTTTTCCTCGCCGCCGCAGGCGGCGAAATGCGTTCGAACTAATTCAAGAATACTGCAAATTTTTATGAATTCAGATAATATTTTCACCGGCACTATTAAATTCTTGTTTAATGACCTGATTTTGGACGTGCTTAATTTTCCTGTCTGGTGGTATTCGCGTGGACTAAAAATAAGATGGTTGGCATTGGTTAAAGATATTAAAGAAGCAGGCCGCCGCACCGCTTTGGTTTTGTGGTTAAAAAATATGTTTGTGCCAATGTATGGCTATTACGATGTCTGGAGCAGAATAATCAGTTTTATGATGCGTCTGGTTTTACTGCCTTTTAAATTTATTATTTTTTGTTTGTGGTCAGCTTGGTATTTGCTGATTTTTTTATTTTATTTTTTCCTGCCGCCTTTTATTATTTTTATGATTGTAAAAAGTTATTAATTTTTTTATGCAATTTATTATTTGCGACTCTTGCCAAGAAAAAGACATTCATTGCCCGGTTTGCCTGGGACAGCGCATGGCTCTGTCATTTGCCAACCATTTTTTTTATTGGCAGAAAACAATGACTCGCCCACATATTTATCACGCGCGTGTTTTAAAATTGATCAAAAAGATAATTGACGCCTTGCTTTTTATTTTTGTTTTAATTGTCTGGTTAAGCGTTTTATTTTTTTGTTATAAGTTTATTGTTAATGGCGGAGATGTTTTTACTTTTTTCGCGCGAAAAAATATTTTAATGCAAATATTTTGGCTAACCGCGCTTGTAGCTTTATACCTTGCTTATCGTATTTTTGGCGCTAAAGTTTCTGCTGAAACAGTTATTAAATTAAACTTGGATGATCTGAAAAAATCAGTAAAAATCAGCCAGGATGTTTGGTCAGAAAAAAATAAATTATTAAAAAAAGCCAATGTCAGCCGCGCTTTTGATTATGAGTCTCTTGATTTAATTGAGCACAGTTTTTTACTGGCGGAAAAACAGGGTTGTTTTTTGGCGCCGGCTCATATTTTTTATCAATTGCTTGAAAAAAAACAAACGCAAAATTATTTATTTCGCCTAAATTTGGATGTAAGTCAAATCCGCGTGCACTTGGAAAGGATTTTTGTTAATTTGGAAAAAGGCAGCGGCGTGTCTTTAAGCGCGACAAAGTTATTTTTACAATCTTATCTGGAAGCATGTTTAACCAGGCGCGAATTCGTAGCTTTGGAAGAAATTTTAGTAGCTTTAAATTTTGAAGAGGGACAAGTCAAAGATCTTTTAATTGATTTTGGAATAGATGAGAATAAAATGAGGCAGGTAGTGGCCTGGAAAAGAATCCAGCAAAGAATTGCCAAGCATTGGCATAATTTGCAAAGCCGGGCAGCTACCAAACCAAAGCATGAAGTTAATCGTTCCTATACCGCGGCTGTTTCGCCTTTTTTAGACCAGTTTTCAGAAGATTTAACTCAATTGGCGCGTTCTGGCCATCTTGAACCAACAGTTGGCAAAGAACAGGAATTAGTTGCCTTGTTTAATTGTTTTAACGCTGGCAAAGATGGTGTGGTTTTAGTAGGCGAGCGGGGTGTGGGCAAATCTTTTGTCACTGAAAGTTTGGCTGAACTTATGGCAGCCGAAGAAGTGCCAATTTTATTTCAAGACAAAAGATTGGTCAGATTATCAGTGTCTGCTTTAATTGCTGGCGCTGATGCGCCTGGCGCGATTGAAGCGCGGTTGCTCGCGATTTTAAAAGAAGTGCGCCGGGCTGGCAATATTATTTTAGTCATTGATAATATTGAGGCTTTGATCGGACTTGACACTGAATCATCAGCCAGTTTGGATTTGGCCCAGGTTTTAGCTGAAGAATTAGAAAAGAGATATTTTTTAATGATTGCCATTGCTGACAAAGAAAAATACAATGCTTATCTTAAAAATTCTTTATTAGGCCAGCTTTTGGCCGTGGTTAATGTTAATGAGCCAGAATCTGACGCCGCGATTCGCATTTTAGAAACCAAAACTCCTTATTTGGAACATAAATACCAGATATTTTTTTCTTATCAGGCTTTGGATAAGGCAGTGGAATTGACCACTAAATACGTTCATAATCAATTTTTGCCTGTGAAAGCGATCACTGCTTTAGAACAAACAGCTTCTTTTGTCTTGCAAACCAAAGGCCACAATGCTTTGGTTACAGCCGAAGATGTGGCCGCAGTGATTTCTAAAAATGTTAAAATACCTTTAACCAAAGTTACAGAAACTGAATCTGATAAATTATTAAATTTGGAACAAGAAATCCATTTTAGAATTATTGATCAAGTTGAGGCAGTATCTGCCGTAGCCGAGGCATTAAGAAGAGCGCGCGCTAATTTAGTCCAGGGCAAAAGGCCTATTGCTTCGTTTTTATTTTTAGGCCCAACTGGGGTCGGCAAGACAGAAGTGGCGCGTGTTTTATCTGAAATTTATTTTGGCGGCCTGGAACATTTTATCCGCCTTGATATGTCAGAATATGGTGGAGCTGACGCGGTTAATAAACTTATTGGTTTTGCTGGCGCGCAAGCGGGCGGTTATCTTACAAGTCAGGTTAAAGACAAGCCATTCGCTTTAGTGCTATTGGATGAGTTTGAAAAAGCCGTGACCGAAGCACATAATCTTTTTTTGCAAGTAATGGAAGACGGCCGGCTGACAGACGCTAACGGAGAAACAGTTGATTTTACCAATACGATTATTATTGCCACTTCCAATGCCGGCACTGATTTAATTCAAAACGGGCTCAAAGCAGGCCAAACCATAGCCGACATCAAACAAGAACTGGTGGAAAATAAATTAAGCGAATATTTTAGGCTTGAACTTTTAAATCGTTTTGACGGAATAATAGTTTTTAAACCGCTTTCTATGAGCGAGGTCGTAGCCATTACTAAATTACTGCTTGATAAATTAAACAAAGTTTTGGCTGACAAAGGAATTGTTTTGGAATGTAAAGAAGAAGCGATTGAACAAATTGCCAAAGCTGGCTTTGACGAATCTTTAGGCGCCAGGCCTTTGCGTCGTGTCATTCAGGACAAAATTGAAAACGAAATTGCTAAATTAATTTTAGCCAAGAAAGTCAGCCGCCGCGATAAAATTGTTTTAAATAGTTTAGACGAGATAAAAATAGAGAAAGCCAAGTGAGTGTAAATCTGTTTAATTGGTTCAGGATTGCGCTCCCGGACTTTTTTATTTGCCAAAACATTATTATTGTTATAAAATTAAATTATTTATGAACCAAAACAAAAGCAATGATAAGCCCGCCTCATCGGCGGATAGTATAGAAAAAATTGTTTCGCTTTGCAAAAGGCGCGGGTTTGTTTTTCAGTCCTCGGAAATTTATGGAGGTTTGCAAGGATTTTATGATTTTGGTCAATTAGGGGTGGAGATGAAAAATAATTTAAAACAATTATGGTGGCGTTGGATGACTAAGAGCCATGAAAATATTGTTGGTATTGACGGCGCGATTATTACTAATCCAAAAGTTTGGGAAGCAAGCGGGCACCTTAAAAGTTTTGTTGATCCTCTTGTTGAATGTAAGAAATGTCATCACCGCTTTAAAGCTGATGATCTAGAAAACAAAAATCAATGTCCTGATTGCGGTGGCCAGCTGACAGAACCCAAGCAGTTTAATATTTTAGTGCCAACTGAACTTGGCGTGATTGAAGGCGAAAAAACCAGAAGCTATCTGCGCGGCGAAGCCTGTCAGACAATTTATTTGGATTATAAAAATGTGCTTGATACAGCGCGTTTGAAAATTCCTTTTGGCATTTGCCAGATTGGCAAAGCTTTCCGCAATGAAGTAACACCTGGAAATTTTTTATACCGCCAACGCGAATTTGAGCAATGGGATTTGCAATGGTTCTGCCATCCAAACGAGATGGAGAAATGGTTTGAGTATTGGAAACAGGAAAGAATGAGTTGGTTTAAATCAATTTTTACATATCCGGAAAATTTGGGATTTTACCAGCATGAAAAATTAGCTCATTATGCGAAAAAAGCTTTTGACATTGAATACAAGCCTTCGCCAGTTGGCAAAGAGATGGAAGGCATTCATTGGCGCGGGGATTGGGATTTATCCGGTCATAGTAAATTTTCTGGTCAAGATTTGAGTTATACTGATTCTGAAACAGGAGAAAAATTTGTGCCCAATATTGTGGAAACTTCAGGTGGTGTTGATCGTACTTTTCTTTTTTTAATGCTTGACGCTTATACTGAAGAAACTGATAGAGTTGTGCTAAAACTAAATCCTAAAATTGCGCCGTATAAAGTCGCAGTATTTCCTTTGCTTCGCAATAAACCAGAATTGGTTTCTTTGGCAAAGGAAATTTATCGTGGATTAAAAAAAGATTTTTCAGTTGTTTTTGATGACCGCGGCAATATTGGCAAAAGATATTATGCCCAAGATGAAATTGGCACGCCATACTGCGTGACAGTTGATTTTGAAAGTCTGGAGGATAAAAAAGTGACTGTGCGCGATAGAGATACGATGAAGCAGGAGAGGATTAATATTTCCCAATTGCCTAATTGGTTAAAAGAGAAGTTGGAAATGTAAGGCTTATATTTTTTTATGCAAAAATACATTTTAAAAAACGGCACGCGCGTGATTTTGTCGCCGCAAAAAGAAACCAAGGCAGTAACTGTTCTGATTTTGTTTGGCGTGGGCTCGCGCTATGAAACAGACGATATTGCCGGCATCTCGCATTTTTTAGAACATATGATGTTCAAAGGCACAACTCGCCGGCCAAACACGCTGGCTTTATCAAAAGAATTGGATCAAGTAGGCGCGCAGTTTAATGCTTTTACCTCAAAAGATCACACTGGCTATTGGATTAAAGTTAATGGCGAACATTTGGCTTTGGCCTTGGACATGCTTTCTGATATGCTTCAAAATTCTAAATTTGAAGCTGAAGAATTGAAACGGGAAAAAGGCACGATTATTGAAGAAATAAATATGTATGAAGATACGCCCACGCGCCGCGTAGAATCTTTGCTTGAAGAAATGGTTTTTAAAGGCAATACGCTTGGCCGCGATATTGCCGGCTCTAAAAAAACAGTGCAGAATACCACGCGTGGGAAAATGGTGCAGTATCTTCAGAAACATTACACGCCTAAAAATTGTGTGATTAGCCTGGCTGGCAATATTAAAAACAAAAGCGCGCGAGAAATGATTGAAAAATATTTTGGCATCTCTGATAGAATAAATCAAAAAAATCAGTTTAAAAAATTTATTCCTTTTCAAAAAAAACCGCAATTAAAATTACATTACAAAAAAACAGAGCAAGTGCATTTATCGCTTGGTTTTATCGGGCCAAAATTAACAGCCAAAGATTTAATGGCTACTCAACTGTTATCGGTTATCTTGGGCGGTTCTATGAGTTCTCGTCTTTTTATAAATATTCGCGAACGGCAAGGACTTTGTTATTATATCAGAGCCGTGCATGAAGGAGCACAAGATACTGGAATTTTCAGTGTGGCCGCCGGTCTTGATAAAAATAGAATTTATAAAGCTATCAATTTAATTTTAGATGAGTTAAGAATTATAAAAAATAATGGTATTAAAGAGGAAGAATTAAAAAAAGCCCGGGAATTTTTAAAAGGCCATCTGATTTTGGAAATGGAAGATTGTTCCAGCGTGGCTGATTGGTATGGAAGGCAAGAGCTTTTGGTTGGAAAATTAAAAACGCCAGAACAAAAAATTGCGGAAATTATGAAAGTGACAAAAAAACAGATTGATGCCTCGGCCAGAAATATTTTTCAAACCCAAAAAATGAATTTGGCCTTAATTGGGCCGTATAAGAATGAAAAAGAATTTAAGAAATTTTTAAAAATATAATTATAAAATTTAAAGTCTAAAATTTCAATAATTTTGAATTTTGGCTTTTGAATTTTGAGTTTTTAAATATGCCTTCCCCTGCTCAAAACCCAGTTTCTTATCTTTCAATCTTCCGCGTTTTTGTCGTGCTTTTATCTCTGGCTGTGCTTTATGTGATTCGCGATGTGGTGGCCATAGTTTTTGTCTCAATCGTTGTGGCCGCGGCTCTTGATCCATTTGTGGATTATTTGCAGAAATATAAAATCCCGCGTTCCGTGTCCATTCTTTTGATTTATCTAATTATCTTGGCTATCTTTAGTTTAGTGATTGTGCTTTTAATTCCGCCTATGTCAGAACAAATCGGACAATTGGCGAAAAATTTGCCTGATTATTATGAAAAAATAGCTTTGGGTTTTAATAAATTAAGCGATAGATCCAGCTCTGTGCCAGCTACTTTGCCAGAAGCTCTGACAGGTTTAAGTTCTAATTTGGCACAAGCCACGAGTGGCGTTTTTACTACCTTGACAGGGTTATTCGGCGGTTTAATTTCTTTTGTTTCTGTTTTGGTGATTGTTTTTTATCTTGTGGTACAAGATGACGGCATTAAATATTATTTTAAATATTTTTTGCCAAAAATATATCGGGGAAAGATTATTGATTTAGTGGATAAAATTCAAAATAAACTGGGCTGGTGGTTGCGCGGCCAGATAATTTTGTGTTTGATTGTTGGTTTGGCAGTCTATTTGGGCCTGACAATTTTGGGTGTTAAATACGCTTTGCTTTTGGGTATTGTGGCCGCTTTGACAGAAATTATTCCCTATATCGGGCCATTTATCGGCGCGGTGCCAGGCGTGTTCATTGCTTTTTCTGATTCTTTTACCAAAGTTTTATTAGTCGCTCTTGTTTATTTTATTGTCCAGCAATTGGAAAATAGCGTTTTAGTGCCAAAAGTAATGCAAAAGTCAGTGGGGCTTGACGCAGTCGTGGTTATGGTCGCGATTTTGATTGGCGGATCTCTCGGCGGCATGATTGGAGCGCTTTTGGCTGTGCCAGTGGCTGTTATTATTGAAGTGATTGCCAGAGATTTTTTAGCTGGAATTGACGAAGAAAAAAAATAAAAATTTATGTTATACATTATTGCCACACCTATTGGTAATTTAGAAGATATTACTCTGCGCGTGCTCCGCGTTTTAAAAGAAGCGGATTATATTTTATGCGAAGACACGCGCGTGACAAGAAAATTATTAGACCATTATAAAATAGAAAATAAAAAATTAGTGGTTTATCATCATCATTCTAATGAAAGAAAAATTCAGGAAATTATTGAATTGATAAAAAATAACCAGGTTGCTTTGGTGACTGACGCTGGTACACCTGGCATTTCTGATCCTGGCAATAAATTGATAAATTTTTTGGTAGGGGCAATTCATGAATTGCCCTTACAAATTGTGCCGATTCCTGGCGCTTGCGCTTTAATCACTGCATTATCTATTTCTGGCTTGCCCACGGATAAATTTATTTTCAAAGGCTTTGTGCCACATAAAAAAGGCAGAGAAACTTTTCTGTGCGAGGTTTTAGCAGCAAAAGAAACAGTAGTTTTTTATGAATCATGCCACCGAATAATGAAATGTTTGGAACAATTAAATAAAAAATATTGTCATTCCCGCGAAAACGGGAATCCCGGCGATAACGAAAATGAGCCAGGATTGTATCCATGGGATCCTCGCTTTCGCGAGGATGACAGAAAAAAGAGAAGGGATGACAAAGGACAAAAATACCTTGTTGTCTGCCGCGAACTGACTAAAAAATTTGAAACCATTTACCGCGGCACGGCAGAAGAAATTTTAAAAGAATTAAAAAATGAATTTAAAGATAATGAACCCAAAGGCGAGTTTGTGATTGTGGTTGGATAGAAAATAAAAAAGGATCCCCAATTGGGAAATTCTAAAGATGTGTTTAAAATAACTCTACAAAACTTCTGTTTTTATGTCAAATAAATTTTACATTACCACAACTTTGCCATATGTTAACGCCGATCCGCATATCGGTCATGCTTTGGAAATTGTGCAGGCTGATGTGATTGCCCGCTGGCATCGTTTAAATGGTGACGAAGTTTTTTTCAATACTGGTACAGATGAGCACGGTTTAAAAATTTACCGCAAAGCTTTGGAAGAAAAAAAAGATCCGCAAGAATATTGCGACGAATACGCAGCCAAATTTGATGATTTAAAAAAAGCTCTAAATTTGAGCTATAATTTTTTCATTCGCACTACCGCTGATTTTCACGAAGAAGCGGCCAAAGCTTTTTGGCAAAAATGTGAAAAGGTTGGTAATATTTATAAAAAAAATTACAAGATAAAATATTGTGTTGGTTGTGAGTTGGAAAAAACAGAATCAGAACTTGTTAATGGCAAATGCCCAATTCATCCTAATTTGGAATTAGAATTGATTGACGAGGAAAATTATTTTTTCTGTTTTTCAAAATATCAAAAACAGCTTTTGGAATTGTATGAAAAAAATCCTGATTTTGTCTTGCCGGCGCACAGATTAAATGAAATCAAAAAGTTTGTTGCAGCTGGCTTGGAAGATTTTAGTATTTCGCGGCTTAAAGCCAAAATGCCTTGGGGTGTGCCAGTGCCAGGTGATGACAAACAAGTTATGTATGTTTGGTTTGACGCTTTAGTAAATTATATTTCTGCCATTGGTTGGCCTGATGATCCAAAATGGAAAGAATGGTGGCCAGGATTTCAAATCGCTGGCAAAGATAATTTGCGCCAGCAGTCAGCAATGTGGCAGGCAATGCTTATGTCAGCTGGCATCGCGTCTTCAAAACAAATTTTGATTCATGGCTTTATTAATGTGAATGGTGAAAAAATGAGCAAAAGTTTAGGCAATGCGGTTAATCCGTTTGAGTTAGTGGAGAAATACGGCACTGACGCTGTCCGTTATTATTTATTGGCAAAAGTTTCTCCTTTTGAAGATGGGGATTATACTGAAGAAAAATTTAAAGAAGCATATACATCTGACTTGGCCAACGGTCTTGGCAATTTGGTTTCGCGCGTTGCTAATTTGATTGAAAAGAATGAGTTAGATATGGGATGTCATCCTAAATTTTTATTGTCATTCCCGCGCAAGCGGGAATCCAGTAGTTTTTTAGATAAATTCGATTTTAAATTATTTGCCGAGAAAATGTCGCAATACAAATTCAATGAAGCTTTAAAAATTCTTTGGCAAAAACTCCGTGCTTGCGATGAAACCATTACTAAAACAGAACCATGGAAAATTAAAGATACTGAAAAATTAAAAAATATTTTAGAACCAATTGCACAAGATATTTTAAATGTGGCAGTTTTGCTTCAACCATTTATGCCATGCACTGCTGAAAAAATTATTACTCAATTTAGTGCTGAAAAAATCATTAAAGGAGAAATACTATTTCCAAGATTATAAATTTTTGTCATTATAATTATTTTTTTGTCATCCTGATGAGTTCAAAATTGCCAATGGCAATTTGAACCAGGATTCAGAAAACATGCTTACAAAAATTATTAAATCATTATAATTTTAATTTTCTGGATCCCGAATCAAGTTCGGGATGACAAAAACATTATGACTATTCTTGATCTCATTCTCATTCTTATTCTTTTCTTCTTTACCTTTTCTGGATTTTGGTTTGGACTGATTCACACGCTTGGCGCGTTAGTTGGCACCATTGCCGGCGTACTTGTAGCTGGCAACTATTTTGAAACAGCTGCTGATTTAATCAGCCCGATTTTTATGGGCAATCAGAATCTGGCCAAAATTGTAGGATTTCTTTTGATTTTTATCATTGTTAACCGTTTGGTCGGCTTGATTTTTTGGCTGATTAATAAAATTTTCAATATTATTGCTGTGATTCCTTTTTTAAAAACTATCAATCGTCTGGCTGGCGCGGTTTCAGGATTTCTTGAGGGCTCTTTAGTTTTGGGCGTGGTTTTAATTATGATTGGCAAATTTCCTTTTGCCAATTTTATTATTCCGGCCGTAGACGCCTCCAGTGTGGCCAAGTATCTTATTTCTGTTGGCAAAGTCCTTTTGCCGCTTTTACCAGAGCTCGTCAGGCAAGCAAGAAGCTATTTAAATTTTTAATTTATGCTCTTTGATTCCCATTGTCATCTTAATTTTTCTGATTTTGAAAATAATTATCAAGAAATAATTGCCGATTGTTTGGAAAAAGGAATCGGCCTTATTAATATTGGCGCGGATTATGAAAGTTCAAAGCGTGCTGTTGCGATTGCCAATGAATATCCTGATAAAAATATTTATGCTTCCATTGGAATTCATCCAACTGAAGGAGAAGGCGAGTTTGAACAAGAAAAGTTTCAGGAATTAATAGATGTAGAGATGCGCCGAGGCGCGTCTAAAATTGTGGCGGTTGGAGAAATTGGTTTGGATTATTATTACAAAAACGCGGAAGACATAAAATCATTAAAATATAAAAACATTAAAACAATTGACAATATTAAAAGAACACAGAGAGAAGAATTTGTTAAGCAATTAAATTTTGCTCAAAAAAATAATTTGCCTGTAGTTTTGCACGCGCGCGGTTCTAAAGAAAATCCTGATGATGCATATTTGGATATATTAGAAGTTATTTCTCTTCTTGTGTCATTCTCGCGAAAGCGGGGATCTCAGAGACTAAATAATAAAACACGGGATTCCCGTTTGCGCGGGAATGACAATATTGTAAAAGGTGTTGTCCATTGTTTTGATGCCAGTCTGGAAATCGCGCAAAAATTTGTTGACTTTGGTTTTTATATAGGTTTGACTGGCATCATTACTTTTAAAAATAAATCAGTTGACAATTTGCGCCAGGTTGTTAAGATGATTCCTTTGGAAAGGATTTTGGTGGAAACAGACGCGCCTTGGCTGACACCAGAGCCGTACAGGGGAGAAAAAAATACGCCACAAAATGTGGAATTTGTGGCGCTTAAAGTCGCGGAATTGAAAGGAGTAAGTTACGAAGAAGTGTGCAGACAGACCACAGAAAATGTGAAGAAATTATTTTTTAAATGATTAGTTTGTCATCCCCGCGAGTTCCAATTTGCCGGTGGCAAATGGAACGGGGATCCCAGTGTTTCCAATAATTCCATGAGATTCCCACTTGCGCGGGAATGACAGCGGTAAAAATATGCCTATCCCTCGCACAGATAAACTCAACAAAGAATTCCAGCGCTTGATTGCGGAATTTGTGGCCAGAGAAATGGAATTTCCTCCTGATTTTTTAATTACAATTACTCATGTGAAAATTGATGCTGGCTTGGCCGAGGCGCGCGTTTGGCTGTCTGTTTTGCCATTTGAAAAATCATCAGAGGCAATTTCTGTTTTAATTCAAAACAAACAAAATCTAGTCAAATTTTTAAACAGCAATCTTAAAATCAGAAGAATTCCCAGACTGATGTTTTTAATTGATGATACAGAAGAGAAAGCAGGGGAAGTGGAGGAAATAATAAAAAATTATAATTTTTAATTTTTAATTTCTAAAACCATATTTACTGAAAAATTATTTTATGCCAATTATCAATCCATACATTTCCCAAAATATTTTTTCTGCCATAAAAAAAGCAGAAAATATTTTGTTAGTTTCGCATATCAGACCAGACGGCGATTCTTTAGGTGCGATTTTGGCTTTTTATAAATTTTTGGTTGGGCAAAATAAAAAATCAGTCATGTTAGTTAATGATGTTTTGCCGGCTGGCTTTAAATTTTTGCCGCATTTTAACCAAATTGAAACTGATTTTAATAATTTCAGAGGAGAAAAATTTGATCTGATTATATTTTTAGATTGTGGTGATTTTATGAGGAGCGGTTTAAAAAATTATGAAGATAAATTAAAGGACGTTTTAGCCATAAATATTGATCATCATTTTTCCAATGACAATTTTGGCGTGATCAATTTGGTGATGCCAGAAATTTCTTCCACTTCAGAAATTTTATATCATTTTTTTAGTGCACTGGATTTTTTGATTGAATCGGGAATAGCCACTTGTTTGCTTACAGGCATTTTAACAGACACTAATTTTTTTATTCATAATAATACCAGCCATGCAACTGTTAAATCAGTGAGCGAGCTGATTAAATCAGGCGCTAAAATAAATTCTGTGTTAGAAAATATTTATACCACCCCCTCGTTTAAAAGTTTAAAATTATATGGCAGGGCCTTAGCGCGTTTGCAGATTGACACAGAAACCGAATTAGCCACCACTGCTATTTTTTTAGATGATTTGGAAGAAATCCGCGCTGTGGAAGATGATTTAGAAGGCCTGGATAATTATTTGAGTTTATTAAATGATGTCAAAGGAACTTTGATTTTGAAAGAGCATGAGTTGGGTTTTGTTAAAGGCAGTTTGCGCACCACAAGAAATGATGTTGATGTGGCCGCGATTGCCAAAAATTTTGGTGGTGGCGGACATAAAAAAGCAGCCGGGTTTAAAGTGGCTGGTAAAATCGTGAAATCAGAAACAGGGGGGTGGAAGGTGGAAAGAATTTCTCAAGTGACTTGACTGCTAATTATTTTAACTATATCATATAATAATATGAACCTCATTCCTACTGTCATTGAAAAAACCAATTTTGGCGAGCGAGCGTATGATATTTATTCCCGCCTGCTTAAGGACCGCATAATTTTTTTGGGAGCGGTTATAGACGATATTGTGGCTAATACCGTAATTGCTCAGTTGCTTTTTTTAGAATCTGAAGATGCTAAAAAAGATATTAAATTATATATCAATACCCCGGGCGGTTCTGTTACGGCCGGTTTTGCGATTTACGATACTATGCAATATGTGAAGTGCGATGTTTCCACTATTTGCGTGGGTATGGCTGCTTCCATGGGCGCGGTTTTACTCGCAGCTGGAACAAAAGGCAAAAGATTGACTTTGCCAAATTCTGAAATTCTGTTGCATCAGGTGATGGGCGGAGCAGAAGGCCAGGCCATTGATGTGAAAATTCGGGCAGAACATATTTTAAAAGTAAAAGACAGATTGAATAAAATTTTAGCCGAGCATACTAATCAGACATTGGATAAAATAGAGTGTGATTCTGACCGCGATTATTTTATGACTGCTGACGAAGCGAAAAAATATGGGTTAGTAGACAAGATAATTAGAAAATAAAAAATTGAAAAATATATTTTAAGGCGGCACACTGATGTGCCGCTTTTATTTTTAAAATTTGCCAATTTTTTTTCTTCATGATATACTTAATTCATACAAATTAATTACTTCTTGAAATATAAAATTTAGAAGAGTTTGATGTTATTTTGGCTAATTTTAGCAGAGATTTAGCAACTAAAATATAAATTATCATGGCATTTGACTTTCTGGAAAAATTAGTTTTAAGTTCACTTTTGCGATTAGATTTGAAAAATTTAAATATTTTTTCTGCGCTAAAATTTTTTAATAGATAGTTTTTGTTAACCACTTGCTAAAATTTTTTTATCAACTCCTTTGATTTGAAATTTTATATTTTTGGAAATCAGGGAGTTTTTATGTTAGTTTATTTATTAGTCGGCTTGGGCGTTGGCTTGGGACTTGGTTATTTAACTCGCCGTTATCTGGCGCGCCAATATGCCGAATCAGCTGAAGCCAAAGCAGAAAGAATTTTGGAAGACGCTAAAATCAAGCAAAAAGATTTTTTGATTCAGGCCAAAGACAAGGCCATAAAAATTATTGATGAAGCGAAAAAAGAAGAAAGTGAAAAGCGGCGGGAAATTAATGCTTTGCAGAGTCGTCTGGAAAAAAGAGAAACTTTGTTTGACCAAAAACTTTTAGAATTTGAAGATAAAAAACAGCAGCTCATGGATAAAGCAGAGCGTGTGGATAAAATTAAACTGGAAATTGAGGCCGTTAAAGAAGAGCAAATGCAAAAGTTGCAAAAAATTGCCGAATTAACCAAAGAGGATGCGGAACGGATTCTTTTAGAAAACACAGAAAGAAGCGTGAAAGAAGAATTATTGTCGCGCATCAGAAAAATTGAAAATCAGACTCAGGAAGAGTTAGAAAAAAAAGCCAAAGAATTATTAACTTTAACAATTGAAAGATGCGCTTCTTCGCACGCAGCTGAAACCACCAGTTCCACCGTGTCTATCCCGACAGATGAAATGAAAGGCAGAATTATTGGTCGCGAAGGCCGCAATATCAAGACATTGGAAAATATGTTGGGCGTGGAAATTATTGTTGATGACACACCAGGCGCGATTATTATTTCTGGTTTTTCACCCATCAGACGCCAGGTGGCTAAGATGACTTTGGAAAAATTAGTGGCTGATGGACGGATTCATCCTGGCCGGATTGAAGAAACTATTGAACAGTCAAAAAAAGAATTGGCCCTGGAAATTAAAAAAGCTGGCGAAAACGCCGCTTACGAAGTCGGCGTAGCAGGGCTTGATCCAAAATTAGTTCAAATCTTAGGCCGTTTAAAATACCGCACTTCTTATGGCCAAAATGTTTTACAGCATTCCATTGAAGTGGCTAATTTATCCGCGCTTTTGGCAGAGGAATTAGGCGCCAACCCTGCTTTAGCTAAAAAAGCAGGACTCCTGCATGATATTGGCAAGGCTGTTGATCATGAAGTGGAAGGCACTCATCCTGAAATTGGTTATAATATTTTGAAAAAATACGGCTTAAGCGAAGAAATTGCCAAAGTAGCTGTTGAACACCATAGCGACCGGCCGGAAACATTATTGGGTGCTATTGGCAAAGTGGCTGACGCAATTTCTGGCGCTCGTTTAGGAGCTAGAAAATATACTTATGAAAACTATATCCAACGGTTGGGTGAATTAGAAGACACAGCCAAATCTTTTGAAGGCGTGGAAAAAGCTTATGCCATTCAGGCAGGCAGGGAAGTGCGCGTGTTTGTTTCACCGGAAAAGATTGATGATTATAACGCGAAAAAATTAGCGCGCGAAATTGCCAATAAAATTGAGACTGAATTAAAATATCCAGGTGAAATTAAAGTTAATGTGATTAGGGAAACTCGCGTGATAGAATACGCGCGATAAAGAATATGACCATTCTTTTTTTTGGCGATATTGTGGCCAAACTCGGCCGCGAGGCTGTGAAAAAAGTTTTACCAGAGCTTATAAAAAAATATCAGCCGGATTTAATTTTGGCTAACGCGGAAAATTTGGCCCATGGCAAAGGCGTGACAGAAAAAACTTTGAATGAAATGATAGAAGCTGGCATTCAGGCCTTTACTTCTGGTAACCATATTACTAAAAAAGGCGAATATGCCAAGATATTATCTGATAAAAAATATCCGCTCATCAGGCCGGCTAATTATCCTCCAGCTGTGCCAGGAAAAGAATATCTAAAAATAAAAATAAAAAATAAAACAGTTTATATTATGAATTTTTTAGGCCGCGTGTTTTTTCCAGAAAGCCCTGATTGTCCGTTCAGAAAATTTGACGAGCTTTATAAATTGCTAAAAATAAAGAAAAGTGATATAGTAATTGTGGACTTGCATAGTGAAGCCACTTCAGAGGCCGTGGCATTTGGCTGGTATCTGGATGGCCGCGTCTCTGCGATTATCGGTACCCATACCCATGTACAAACAGCTGATGAAAAAATTTTACCAGGCGGCACTGGTTATATTACTGATGTTGGCATGGTGGGCGGAACAAATACGGTTATCGGCGTGAAAAAAGAAAATATTATTGAAAGATTTTTAACACAGGTTAGTATTTTGCATGAATTCCCAGAATCTGGCTCAGCTGAAGTCAACGCGGTGTTAATAGAAATTGATGATAAGAGCGGTAAGTGCTTAAGTATAAAAAGAATAAATAAAAGAGTTGAAATTTAACTTACGAATTATTACTAATTTAATGCGAATTGTACGAATATTTTTATTCGCATTATTCGTAAATAATTTGTATTAATTCGCATACTATTATGAACAAACCAGAACTCATCAGTTCCATTGCTGATAAAACAGCTTTGGAAAAATCAATGGTGGAAAAAGTTTTGTCGTCTTTTGAAGAAGTCGTAACAGCTACCCTAAAAGAAGGCGGCGAAGTGACTTTAACAGGTTTCGGCACTTTTTCAGCCAAACACCGCGCAGCCAGAATGGGCGTTAACCCGCAGAATCCTACGGTAAAAATTCAGATTGCGGCTGTTAATGTGCCAAAGTTTAAAGCTGGCAAATCCTTAAAGGACGCGTTGAAGAAATAACCTATGTGTTTTAAGTAGAGACGCCCTAATAAAAGTGTCTCTACTTTTAGGATATTTATATTTATGCCCCAATATAAAGTTACCATTGATCAGGTTGGTTATCGTTTAGACAAGTTTTTACTGTCTAAAATAAAAAATATATCCAGGGCGCGAATTCAAAAAAATATTAAGGCAGGACTTTATACGGTTAATGGCAAAATTGTTCCGCCTCATTATTTTTTAAAATCGGGAGATGTGATTGTAACTCAGGCCTTCCTGTCTGCTAGCGAGGCAGGTAGGTCCGGAAAATCAAAGAAAATCAAACCTAAATGTTTAAGTTACAAAATTCAAATAATGGCCGAAACTAATGATTATTTAGTGATCAATAAACCTGTCGGGCTTTTGGTCCATCCAACTCAAACTAAAACAGAAGTTACTTTGGTGGATTGGTTAATAAAAAAATATCCAGTTATTAAAAAAGTTTATGATCATGAAAATAAATTAGGAATTTTACGTCCAGGCATTGTGCATCGGCTTGACCGGGATGTTTCTGGTTTAATGGTCATCGCAAAAACACAGCCGATGTTTGATGCTCTGAAAAATCAGTTTAAACAGCGGATTATTAAAAAAGAATATTTAGCCCTGGTTCATGGCGTGTTTAATTTAAATGAGGGCAAAATTGAGCGTGCGATTGCCCGTTCTAAAAAAACCGGCCTGATGGTCGCGTTGACTGGCGTTTCTCAGTTTGGCAAAGAAGCGATTACTGAATTTGAAGTAGTTAAAAGATTTAAAAATTATACTTTATTAAAAATAAAACTTTTAACAGGCCGCACACATCAGATCAGGGTGCATTTGAAAAGTATTGGCCATTCAATCGTGGGCGATAAACTTTACCAGACGCGCGATGTGCGCTTGAAAAAAGGTAAAATAGCTATTGAAAATATTTTTCTTTATTCAGCGGGCCTTGGATTTAATGATTTAGAAAATAACTGGCAGGAATTTAAATTTAAAGAGCCAAAGTGGTGGCAAGAATTTTTGAGGAATCTGAAAAGTTGACAAAAATTGTATAAAGTATAATGTATAATGTATTAAAAAAAATAATTAAAATTTTATGTCAGAAACAAAAAAATTAGAATCTATTAAAGTGGCTGATCTCAAACCCGGGATGGTAATTAAAGTTTACGAATTGATAAAAGATATTGATGCCAAAGGCAAAGAAAGAACCCGTGCCCAGGTGTTTGAAGGCACGGTTCTGGCTGTTAATAAAGCTAAAACAACAGGCGCTACTTTTACTATCAGGAAAAAGTCAGAAGGCATTGGCGTAGAAAAAATTTATCCTTTGCATTCGCCTTTGATTGAAAAAATTGTGTTGCTTAAACAGATTCGCGTCCGCCGCGCCAAGCTGTATTATTTAAGGGATTATAAAAAACATCTCAAAGAGAGCAAATAATCAATTTGATTTATTAATCTTTTTTGATATAATAAAAGCGACTTAAAAATCGCTTTTATTTTTGTCCATATTACCTTGTCATTCCCAACTTGATTGGGAATCCCACAGCCATGAGATCCCCGCTTTCGTGAGGATGACATTGTAAGTATCTGCGGATGTGGCGGAACTGGTATACGCGCAGGCTTGAGGTGCCTGTGGCCGCAAGGCCTTGGAGGTTCAAGTCCTCTCATCCGCAAATAAATATTTTATGCCTTTAAACCATGAAGTCATTAAGAAACGAAATACTTTGCTTAAAAAATTCAATCTAAAATTGATCAAGGTTTTTGATACCAATGATCATGAAGATTATAAGGACGTGGTTTTAGTTTATGATAAGAAAGATAAAAAGAAAAAAGTTTTACGTGTGGGTGAACACCGGGCAATAAATTTTTTCTATTCAGGATATCAGGGGAAAAATTTAATTATTCCAAAAATTTATCAGATAAATATAAAAGATAATAATAAATATGAAATGGAGGAATTTATTGACGGTAAATTATTAGTGGAGTTGTTAAAAAAACAAACAGCTGCCTGTCCGCTTGACAATAAATATCTTGAACTTTTAATAAAAGTTTTTTGGGAATTTCAAATAATTGCCAAAGAAGTGAAATTATCCAAACAAGAAGTTTTAAACGCTAAAATTAAAAAACATTTAGAACAAGCTTTTAAAGTAATGGATTTAGGATTAAAAGTCAGAGTTGAGAAGTTGTTTAGCAGTAAGAGTGTTGTTGAATTTTTTACTGGTTTGAATTATCCTAGAAAATGGAAATTTTCAGTTGATAATCTTATCTTAACGCCTGATAATAAAATCGGTTTTGTTGACTTAGCGCGTGCAGGTAAAAGTTTTTGGGGTTATGATTTAGGCTGGATTTTCTGGCCGTTATGGTTTCATTTTCCGATTCAAGAATATAAAAAGGTGCGTGAACATTTTATCTGGTTGGAAAATTTATTTCATCAGGTTGAAAAGCACAAGCCAGCCAAAATCAAAAAAATTAACATCCAATTTAGTGGTTATTTGTTGATTTTAGAAAGAATAATCGGAGCCATGTTTGACTTCGCGGCTAATATTTCACACGCGCGTAAAATCACCAAGTCAAAGCAAAAAACCAAAGCTTTTGTAAAATTTCTTAATAAATTACTAGAATTAACGTTAAATAAAATAGAAAATTAAAAAAAAATAGGGCACTTGGCGCAGTTGGTTAGCGCGACTGGTTTACATCCAGTAGGTCAGGGGTTCAAATCCCTTAGTGCCCATTGATAAATTTTAAACTAATAATATGGAAAAAGGACCAAAAATTCGTATCATAGGTGGCGCAAGTGTCGAGAAAAAAAATCAAACAAAAAATGAAATTAAGCAAGCCTTTTTTAATCATTTTGATTCTCTTTCTCCACAAGAAAAAGAAGAATTTAAAAAATTTGAATATCCTAAATCTAAACAAGAATTTGCTCTCATTGCTTTTGCTAATACAGAAACATCAAAATTAATGAAGGAAGCTGGGATAAAAGGTTATGATATTCCTGCGGAAAATTTTCATATAATTCCATCGGAGTTGTACAAAAAAATGGCAGGCAATCACGGAATCGCGACGACATTTAATATAAAGCAGGAGATAATTTTTGACGCGCAATATTGTCGGGATAACCCTGTAAATTTCGGATCCTTGGTTATTCACGAAACACTTCATTTAAAGGCACATTTGTCTGTACAAGTTGAGGAAGAAGGAGATAAAATTAATAAAACATCTTATCGACAAGGGGATAGCAGTAACAGCATTACAAAGTTATGGGTATCACGGAAAGTACCACCAGCATTTTAGTGGGTTACATGAGGCCATTGTTGCTGAAACAGAGAAAAGAATTTTAAAAAAAATGTTTGACCAACCAGAACTTGCAAAAGAAAAAGAATGGTTAATATCTAATGAAGCAAAAGAATTAAGAAAAAAATTAGCAAAGGAAAAAGAAATTCCAGAAGATGATATAATCTGGGTTAGCGAAAAAGGAAAAGATTGGGACATTATTTCATATCTTCAACAAAGAAACATTCTTAATTATGTATGTGCAGAGATTCAAAAACGATTTCCAGAACAGTATCAAAGTGCGGACGATGTTTATAAAATATTTTTGAATGCACATTTTACCGGAAGGTTATTGCCTCTTGCCAGAATTGTTGAGAAAACCTTTGGTGAAGGAAGTTTCCGATTGCTTGGCAATATGAGTATTGATAAACAAGGCGGCGTTTTACATCTTGAATCACTTAAAAAGATGAGAGTAAAACAAAGTAAAATGGAATCCAAAGAAAAAATTATGTCACACTCAAACATTTCGTCGGAGTGAAGTGCGGTATTAGTTTCGTTCAAAAAAATCTAAGTTTCGTCAAATAAATTTATCTTATTATATTTTATGCGTTATGTTTTTTCAATCTTAGGTATTTTAATCGGCATGTTTTTTGTGATTAAATCCGAATGGATGTTAAAAGCTTTTGGTTATTCAGAATGGGCAGAAATAAAATTCGGCATTTGGGGCGGCTCGCGCACAGCTTATAAACTGGGCGGCTTATTGATTATTATTATTTCTTTGATGTGGCTGACTGGCTGGTTGCAGGAAATTCTTTTGTTTATTTTTTCACCAATGAAAAATTTAGGCTGATAATTTTTGGGCCTGTAGTTCACCCGGTAGAACGCCTGCTTTGCAAGCAGGAGGTAAGCGGTTCAAGTCCGCTCAGGTCCAAAAGGTGAAAAATTGCAACGAGGAGGGTTCAAAAGCAACAGTGTTGCTTTTGAACGGTTCGAGCCCGGCACAGTCTATTTTAATTTTGTCAAAATTTCATTTTTATATTATAATTGAGTATATGAAAAACAATTTACAAATACAACGCGTTTGCGAACAATTAAAATTTTTAGAAGAAATGTACAGGCATTTAATAAAAATATTGCCCTCTTTTGATATTACAGATAAAAAAATATTACCTTACGGATTAAAATCGCACACCAGGTCTGTTAGTTGGTTGGTGAAACAGGTTATTACATAACAGACAAAATATAATGCTAAAAAATTAGGTCTTGATGATGTTAATATTGATATGCCAGATACCTGTCTTCATGATTGCGAAATCAAAGTTGGTGATAAAATTTATTATGTTAATGTTAAAATACACAATGTTGGATCAGGTAAAAATAAGAATGATATTGCGGCTGTAGAGAAACTCTATATGCAATATATGGCTAACAAAAATTATAATTTAATTTACGCTTGTTTGGGTGTCATCTTTAATAATATCAACATAAAATTTGACAGTGGATATTTATCGTTATTTTCTCCGCAATTTTTACCGATTTATGTTAACCCGAGAAATGATAAGATACAATCTTATTATCATAATGACCCTATCTATCGCACCAGAGAAAATTTTTTAAAATTACTGCGCGATAATTCAAAAAGTATTGTTTTAAAATAACTATGCAAAAAAATTTAAATAAAATTTATAACGAAGATGTTTTAGAAGGCATAAAAAAAATATCAGATAAATTAATTGTCAGATGGCGAAACAGAGAATTGAAAAAATTAAAAATAGTCCTACCATTTTTGATGTAGTTGATGAAAAAACACGAGTAGAAAAAATTATTGTTGATGATAATAGTGATTTTGCTTTGCCATTGCAGGAAATTGTTTCTGTGGGAATATAAAAAAATAGATATGCTTTCCCCAAAAACTCTTACCCAAAATACCACTTATTATACCGGCGCGCTAATGTTGCAAAAAATATTAGCTTTTGTTTATTTTACTTTTTTAGCCCGTGGATTGGGCGTGGAAGATTTGGGCAAATATAGTTTTGCTTTTTCTTTCACCACAATTTTTTCTGTTTTTGTTGATGTCGGACTTAATTCTGTGCTCACGCGCGAGGTAGCCAAAGATAAAGAACAGACAAAAAAAATTTTGGCCAATGTTTTGGGCATTAAAACTATTTTAAGTTTATTCACTTATCTTTTGATTGTTGGTCTTATCAATTTAATGGGCTATCCGGCGCTCACTAAAAATTTGGTTTATCTCACTGGCATAATTATGCTTTTGGATACTTTTTCAGCCACATTTTGGGGTGTGCTGCGCGGTAATCAAAATTTAAAATTTGAAAGCTTGGGCATAATTTTATTTCAGGCAATCGTGGTTGGGTTGGGCATGTTTTTGCTTTATCTTAATGTAGGCGTGGCATTGCAAGTTTTAGCTGTATTAGCTGGCAGTTCATTTCTTTTTTTATATTCTCTTTTTGAAATGTACCGGCGTACGCGGATTGTACCCACAATTAATTTTGATAAATCGCTAATAAAAACTCTTTTAAAAATTGCTATCCCTTTTGCTCTAACAGGAATTTTAGCGCGTCTAAATACGCAGGTTGACACAATTTTTCTTTCCAAAGTCGGCTGCGCCAACCAACAGATTTGCGATACAAATGTGGGTATTTATTCAGTGGCTACGAAAATCACTTTGGCTATTCATTTTATTCCGCTCGCCTTTGTCGCCGCGCTTTTTCCAGCCATGTCTGAATATTATGCTAATAATAAAGAAAAACTATCGCGCGTTTTTGAAAAAGCTATGCGCTATTTAATGATTATTAGTCTGCCAGTCGCGTTTGGCATTGGCGTTTTGGCGCCTGATTTTGTGCCGAAAATTTTTGGCGTGGAATACAAAAGCGCGGTTTTGCCATTGCAAATTTTAATGTTTTCTTTAATTTTTTTGTTTTTAACTTTTCCCATTGGCTCTTTATTAAACGCCACTTCGCGCCAGCTTTTAAACACCAAGCAGGTGGCGATTGCCGCTTTGATAAATTTTTTGCTTAATTTTTTATTAGTGCCGAAATTCACTTATATTGGTGGCGCGTTTTCTTCTTTAATCAGCACTTTAGTCATGTTTTATCTGGGGCTTAGGGTTTCTGGCAAAATTATGACTTATAACCATAAATATTTATGGCAAAGTTTTTGGCAGTGTTTTTTATCCGGCATTATTATGGCCGCTGTTTTATGGCTGTTATTATTTAAACTGCATTTTATAATTTTAATCATACTTGGCCCTGTGATTTATTTTTCCTGCCTTTTACTTTTTAAAGGCTTGACTAAAAGCGATTTCAGCGATATGCTGATTTCAATGAAGATAAAAAGATAAAAAATTAAAATAAAAACTGGGTTTTAAAACCCAGTTTATTTCTATTTTTATAGTAGACAAATTATGGCAATAATACTGCCACAGCAATCACTGTTGTCCAGAGTCCGCATTTATTGCCTTCATATGACTGGCAGATGTTCATAGTTTTAAAAATATGTCCGCTGGCTTTGTAGATTTGTTCCCGTTCTTTCCAAGCAGTTTCTGGATCAAATTCAATGCTGATAGTAGTGGCAAGCATTGTCGCGGCTAAATCCTCGGCATATTCACCAGCTTTGACAGCTGTTTCGCCAAAAGAATGGTGTTCAGAAAGATAGCCATGCTGGCTGTCTTTATTAGTTGGCACAGCCACGCCCACGGCTGCTGATACTAAACGATTTGGTTCATTAGTTTCGTTTCTTGCCATAACGCAAAAAGTAATTTGCCCAGCAGATAATTCTTGCAGGCCCTGCGAGCGGTTAATAATTTTACATTTTGGCGGCAGAATTGAAGAAACATAAACTAAATTACATTTTTCAATGCCAGCGTCGCGCAAAGCTGCTTCAAAAGAAGTCAGACGGTCTTTGTGCACACCCACGCCTTTGGTAAGAAACATTTTTTTAGGTACAAACATAACGCAAAATTAAAATGCCTAATTTAAATAGCGGACTTTTTGTAAGTCCATTTTAGGCATTATTAAAAATTAATAATTTGGTTTTTTCCACAGAATCAGTTAAAATTAAATTGACAAAATAAAGTTTATAACCATTCTTAATTTAAGTCAAATGAAAACACTTTTAGTCACTATGGACTTTCCGCCGCTAATGGGTGGAATTTCTGAATACTATTTTAATCGGGTGCAGGACTTACAAAATGGCGGCGTAGATATTTTAGTTTTGGCGCACGCCTCTTTTGTCATTCCCGCGCAAGCGGAAATCCAGAAAGAGAAAGAGGTTTATTACCAAAACTTTTTTACTAACTTTTTTTGGCCGCATTGGCTGCCTTTAATTTGGCATATTTATAGAACAGTAAAAAAAGAAAAGATAAAGAGAATTTGGGTTGGTCAGATTCTGCCAGTTGGCACGGCCGTGTGGATAGTATGGAAAATTTATCACTTTTTGTTTTGTCATTTTTCCTATTTATGTCATCCTCACGAAAGTGAGGATCCCGTGGATATCTGTAAGCGATGGGATTCCCGCTTGCGCGGGAATGACAAAGAAAAATGGGATGACAAAAAAAGACCGCTGTCTTTTTTTGTCACTTGTCATGGCAATGATTTATTGCGCTCAAAAAGTGTGGAGCGAAAATATAAATTGGCAAAAAAAATTCTGCGAGACGCGGAATTTGTGGAAGCTAATACAGAATTTACCAAAAATATTTTAATTAAAGATTTTGATGTGCCAGAAGAAAAAATAAAAGTGGTTTATCCAGTTAATACTTTAAAAAAAGAAATGGTTGATGAAGTTAAAGTAGGGAAGTTACGCGAGAAATATAATTTGGCTGGCAAAAAAATTTTATTGACTGTGGCGCGGTTAGTAGAATCAAAAGGAATTGATTTGGTAATTAAAGCCTTATCCAAAGTTTGGCAGGAAATTCCAGAATTGGTTTATTTGGTTGTTGGAGAGGGAAATTTTAATAATCAGTTATTGGTGATTAGTGATCAGGTAAATCCAGAAAAGAACAAAATAATTTTTACTGGTGCAGTTCCGCATAATGATTTGTCAAATTTTTATGCCTTGGCTGACGCGTTTATTTTAACCCCGCATAGCAAAGTAGGGACACCTGCCCGTCCGTCAGGCGGGGGTTTTAAACCTGTCCAAGACACAGAATCTTTTGGCATTGTCTATCTTGAAGCTATGGAATTTGGTTTGCCAATTATTGCTGGCGATGTGGGTGGTGTGAGGGAAATTTTTCTGTCCCCTTCTTTTCAAGGAGGGGTGCTCCGACAAGCGAAGCACTGTCGGAGCGGGGTGGTTAATAATAATTTTATTTTGGTCAATTCGGAAAATATTGACGAAATTGCGGAAAAAATAAAAAATATCTTTAAAAATTAAAAACTACTTTTATTAAAAATAACTTTTAAGAATGGACCTGACGGGAATTGAACCCGCACCACTGCGTGTCAACGGCAGTAATGCTACCATTACACCACAGGCCCAGGTCCATTAAGATTTATAATAACACAAAAAGAGCTCTTTTTGAAAGCTCTTTTCGCTGACACGCAGTGATAATGCCTGTTTTAATGGCATTACTGCCGTTTGATTACACTATATCACAATAGAAAATGTTGTCAAATGCGGTTATCCACAGGATAAAAAATAGAAATCTTAGAAAATAATTAAAGCGGTTAAATAAAATATGTTTTTATCAATTATTATTCCTGTTTATAATAATTTTAAAAACTTGTCAAGGTGTCTAAAAAGCCTGGAAAAGCAGACGGTTTTTGAATTATGGCCAGGGCAGGTGGAAGTGATTGTGGTGGACGACGGCAGTAAAGAATCAGCGAACACATTATTATTTTGTCATCCTCACGAAAGTGAGGATCCCTTGGTTCTACGAGATTCCCGCTGGAGCCTGCCCTCGACTTTGATCGGGGGCGGGAATGACAATAAAAGTGGAGCGGTGATGACAATAAAAAAATATCGCATTGCTCATTCTGGCGCGTCAGCCGCGCGGAATTTTGGCTTTTTAAAATCTTCTGGTCAATATGTCTTTTTCTGCGACAGTGATGTAATTTTTTTAAAAAGTAACGCGCTGGAAAAAATGATTAAAATGTTGGAAGAAAATCCAGACAAAACTTACTCTTATTCGTCTTTTAAATATGGATTAAAAACTTTTAAATGCGGCGAGTTTGACGCAGAAAAATTAAAACAAAATAACTATATTTCCACCATGTCTATGATCAGAAGAAGCGCGCTTATGAAAATAATTGCTGAAAAAAATCAGTTGTTTGACGAATCACTCAAAAGATTTC
>PFBP01000009.1 GCA_002778535.1 Candidatus Kuenenbacteria bacterium CG10_big_fil_rev_8_21_14_0_10_36_11 | reverse complement strand
GCAAATTCAGAATTTATGCACGCCTTTGAATTTTTTTATTAAACTCATGCCTGGTTGCAAATATAAATGAAAAGTATTCACAACCATTGTCTCTAAATCCAGAACTGACAAATCTTCAACACTTATATTTTTAATCCCGGCACGCGTGGCATCAGGCATAAAAAAAGGCGTCTTAATAACGCCGTGATTCATAGCCAATTCACCCAACCTGGCTTTAGATTTTTTTGATTTAGTAATTATTCTAAACATGAATTTCTAAATTCTAATTTCCAAGATACAATTTCCAAATAAATCACAAAAAACAAATTACAAATTCCAATTGGAAATTGAATTTTGAGATTTGAATTTTATTTGGAAATTGGAAATTGAGATTTGGAAATTTTCAATCTTTACTCTTTCTCACTATACACTTTTAGCCCATTCATTCCCAACAATCTTCTCTTGATTTCCGGCACTACTTTTTCCAAATCAATAATTTCCTGAATGCCTGATTCCATATCGCGGATAATAATTGTGCCATCCATAATTTCTTTTTGGCCCAAAATCAAAGCATACTTAACTTTAAGGCGATTAGCGATCTCCAATTGTTCTGTCAGGCCTTTTTTATTAAAAGCCTCGCGGGTTTTAACACCATGTTTTCTTAATTCATTAAATAATTTCATGCATTTTTTTCTGGCTTCATCACCCAGTTGCGCCACAAAAACATCACCATGTCCTTCTTCTTTTATTTCAAAACCTAATTCGCGAATTTTTATAATTACACGCTCAAGTCCGCCGGCAAAACCAACCGCGGGTGTTGGCCGGCCCCCGATTTGTTCTATTAGATAATCATAACGGCCGCCGCCGCCTAAAGCCATTTTATCTTCTGTCTGGCTTTTAGTAAAAATTTCAAAAACCGTGCGGTTATAATAATCAAGGCCGCGCACTAAATATGGATTTAAATTATAGCCAATGGAATTATCATCTAAAATTTCTAAAACTTTCACAAAATGATTCTTGCAATCTTCACATAAACTATCAAGAATTTGCGGCGCTTCAACTAAATTTTCCTGGCATTTTTTTTCTTTGCAATCCAAAACACGCAAAGGATTTCTTTCCAGGCGCCCCTCGCATGTTTCGCACACTTTTTTATCTCTTAAAAATTTTTTTAAACTTTTAATATATTCTCGGCGGCAGGTTGAACAACCAATGCTATTGATTTCAATTTCCGGTTCCAAGCCAAATGATTTATAAAGCCCTTGCGCAACAATAACAAGCTCGGCATCCAACTCTGGCTCGGCCCCGCCCAAAACTTCAAAACCAAACTGATGGTGCTCACGCAAGCGGCCGGCTTGTGTGTTTTCATGCCGAAAAAGAGAAGCCAAATACCAGAGTTTAACCGGCTGTGGCCAAGAAATCATGCCATGCTCAATATAGGCGCGCGCGACCGGCGCAGTCATTTCCGGACGCATAGTAATCAATTCTCCGCTTTTATCCGTGAAAGTGTACATTTCTTTAGCCACGATATCTGTTTCCTCGCCAATAGTCCGCTGAAACAATAAAGCAGATTCCAAAACAGGCGTGTCAATTTTTTGAAAACTATAATCTTCAGCCGTATCTTTTACTTTTTCCGCGACAAAATTCCAAAACTTTTGATGTTCTGGCAAGATGTCTTTAAAGCCTTTGAGAGCTTGGATTTTATGAGAATGTTTATTAAATTTTACAGGCTCGTTTTCATGCACGATTTTTTTGTGTCGGGACATATTTATTAAAACACTTTTATTCTATCAAACGGCCAGCCGCGAAGCCAGGTGCGGCCGATAATATATTTTTTATCAACTGGGCCAAAATAGCGCGAATCTTTTGAAGAAGCGCGGTTATCGCCCAAAACATAATATTCATTATCATTTAAAGTAACGGATAAATTGCCAGCGGTTTCAGTGCCCGACGCCAAGTAAGCGTTTTCGTCTAAAATTTTACCGCCAGGATTTTCAGCATTAAAAATTATAATTTGATTATCCTTAATTTTAATTGTTTCGCCCGGCAAACCAATAATTCTTTTAATATAAAATTCGCTCGGATTTTTGGGATATTTAAAAACAATTATATCCCCGCGTTCTGGCAAATTCAGGCGATAACCGATTTCGTTAATAATCAGATATTCATTGTCATGAAAATTCGGCTCCATTGACTGGCCTTTGACATAAAATGGCTGGACTAAATAATAGCGCACTGGCAAAATTATAATCAAAGATATGATGATAATCTTTAAAGTTTCAAAAGCAAACTGCTTAAAAGATTCTTTGGCTACCTCGTTTTTGTCCGCTGGCTCAAACAATGGGATTGGTTGGTCTGACATAAAAATATTTTAAAAAGTTAATTTTATTTTCATAATACTTTATACACAATACCTAATACAAACTTTGGTGGGCAATACTGGGCTCGAACCAGTGACCTTTGCAATGTGAATGCAACGCTCTAACCAGCTGAGCTAATTGCCCAATTAAAATAATTATATGCCAGTATAACATAAAATTCAAATTGACGCAAGAAAAAAAATAGAGTATAATAAAAAATGATTATGCCAAATTTAACAGACCTGCCGGCTAATATCCAAAACTTCCAGCACCAATATAATCGCCGAAACAAATTCTGGCGTATTTTTAAAGTTATTTTTTTCGCGATTTTGGTCGTGATAATAATAATTTCCGCCTTTTGTTATACTATTTCGCCATCGCATAATTCTGTCTTGTCAAGCCTTGGCCGGCTCCCTGTTATTAAACAATTCCGCCAATTAGTCGGCTTGGAAAATCTTAAAGGAGAGCTGGATAATCGCATAAACTTTTTAATTTTAGGCCAGGGCGGCGCCGGACATGAAGGACCTTATCTGACTGATACAATTATTTTAGCTTCTTACAAGCCTTCAACGAATGCCTTAGTTTTAATTTCTGTGCCGCGCGATTTTTATGTGGAATTAGAAAATTACGGCTGGAACAGAATCAATGCGGCCAATTCTTTTGGCGAAACTAATAATTACCAAGGCGACGGCTCTGCTTTTACAGCCAAAATCTTAGAAAAAATTTTTAACATTCCGATTCATTATTGGATCAGGTTTGACTTTAAGGCTTTTCAGGAAATCATTGACAATCTAAATGGCGTAGAAATCTGCGTGGATAAATCTTTTAATGATTCCAATTATCCAACTGATGATCTTAAAACAGAAATTATTAGTTTTGTCGCCGGCTGCCAGAAAATGTCTGGAAATCAAGCACTTAAATTTGCGCGCTCACGGCACGGGGATAATGGCGAGGGTTCTGATTTCGCTAGATCTGCCCGCCAGCAAAAAATTATTATGGCGATTAAAGATAAAGTTTTTTCGCTTGGTTTTTTAACTTCACCGCAAAAAATATTAGATTTGTATAACACTTTAAAAAATAATATCCAGACAAATATTTCTTTGAGCCAAGTGCCTGATTTTTTAACTCTGGCCCAAAAAATAAAAAATGAAAATATTAAAAGAATAGTCTTAGATAATTCGGCCCAAAGCTTGTTAAAAGCTGATTTTACTGATGAAGGCGCTTATGTGCTTTTACCCCGCACAGGCAATTATGAAGAACTGCAAAATTTGGCCCAAAATATTTTTATTTTAAAAAACGGCCATGAAACAGCGCCGATCCGTGTCGTGATTTTAAATAGCACAAAAATTGACGGCCTGGCGCGCGACACTGCTGTATTCTTAAATTCAATCGGCTTTGAAATTTTAAAAACTGGCAATGCTTCTACGACTGCACCATTGGAAAAAACAGCGGTTTATAATTTAAAAAGCAATAGTTACGCTGATATTTTGAATGTCTTAATAAAAAGCCTGCATGCCAGCACCGAATCAATGATTCCGGAAAATTTAATGAATCAAATTAAAGATTTTTCTTTAGCTGATTTTCTGATTGTGCTTGGCTGCCCGGCCACAGATGAAGAATGCAGAAAATAATGCTGTGATGTTTGTCGTCCTTGTTTTTTCTTTTGTCATCCCATTTTTTTATTTGTCATCCTGACCCCGTATCAAGTACGGGGTAAACTCCAGTCAGGATCCCATGAAATTACTGGTGCGCTGGGATTCCTGCTTTCGCAGGAATGACAAAAAAGATTCTATTTTATGCCTTTAACCACAATAAAATCAAACCTACCTCTTGTGGCTATTATTGGCCGCGTTAATGTGGGCAAATCCACGCTTTTCAATAAACTGATTGAACAAAGAAAAGCTTTGGTTTCCAAATCCCCTGGCACAACCAGGGACTTGAATTTTGGTTTGGCTGAATGGAGCGGCAAAAAATTTGAAATCGCAGACAGCGGAGGAATTTTTGAAAAAAAAATCACGGCCAAAAATCATGACACGATTGATTTTCAGGTGGAAAAAAAAGCCAGAGAAATAATTGAGCGCGCTGATTTAATTTTGTTTTTAGTTGACGCGCAATCTGGGCTTTTAGCCAAAGACAGGCTCATCGCGCAACTTATTAAAAAAACTAAAAAGCTAATTATTTTGGCAGTTAATAAAATTGATCAGCATAATAAAGATATTAGTGAATTTAAAAAATTAGGTCTGGGCCAACCCATTGGCATTGCGGCCGCAAGCGGAGTCGGAGTTGGAGATTTGATGGATGAAATCATAAAAATATTAAAACACAAAAATACAAAAACATTAAAGCAAAAAAATGCAAGAATAGCTGTGCGTGTTAGTATTATTGGCCGGCCAAATGTAGGCAAATCATCGCTTTTAAACGCGATTTTGGGCGAAGAAAGGGTGATTGTTTCGCCCATTCCGCATACAACCAGAGAACCACAAAATACTTTATTGGAATTTGACAGTCATTTGATAGAATTGATTGATACAGCTGGCATTAGGAAAAAAGCAAAAATTTCCACTGGCCGCCATAATCAGGCAACTCTGGAATCGCAAGGCGTCGGCATGAGCATTGCTGCTTTAAAAAAATCAGAAATTGCTTTGTTTGTTTTAAATGCTTCGGAAAATTTTTCCAGCCAGGACGCGGAATTGGCTAGACTGATTATTGAGTCTGGAGTCAGCGTTATAATTATTGCCAATAAATACGATTTATTGGAAAAAAGCACGGAAAACGTCAAAGCGCTCCAAAGTTATGTTAATAATTTTTTTCATTTTCTGTCTTTCGCGCCAGTGGTTTTAACTTCAGCTGACACTGGCAGAAATTGCCAAAAAATATTATCATTAGTATTAGAGGTTTATAAAGAAAGGCGCAAACAAATTTTAGCAGCTGAACTTAAAAATTTAACAGATTATTTAATGAAAAAGATGCCGCCGCCAAAACAAACAAAAATATTTGGCGGCAGGAAAAGACGCGCATTTATTCAAGAAATTTATCAAAAAACAACTGACCGGCCAATTTTTATTATTGAAACTATTAATAAAGTAAAAATTCCAGAGTCATATTTAAGATATCTGGAAAATAACATCCGCGCGCGGTATAAATTTTTCGGCACGCCAATAAAGATCGTGGTGGATCGACTACCAATGTCATCCTCGCGAAAGCGAGGATCCCATGGATAACTGTAAGCGCTGGGATTCCCGCTGGAGTTTACCCCGTACGGAGCCTGCCCCGTACCGCGATACGGGGATACGGGGCGGGAATGACAATAAAATATGTTTTTAATCATCGGCCTGGGCAATCCTGGCAAACAATATAAAAAAAACAGACATAATGCCGGCTTTATGGCTGTGGATTTTGTATTGTCCAATTTGCCCGTAGGGACGGGTCTAGACCCGTCCATGCAATTCAAAGAAAATAAAAAAACAAAATCTTTAATTGCTGAAACAGATTTTAATAACCAAAAAATTATTTTTGCCAAGCCGCAAACCTACATGAACAATTCTGGTGTGGCGGTGCTGGCTTTACAGAAAAAATACAAAGTTAAGCCGGAAAATATTATTATTATTTATGATGAATTAGATTTACCTTTTGGCTCTTTAAGAATTAAATTCGGCGGCTCATCAGCCGGCCACAATGGCATTAAATCAATTATAGAAAAATTAGGCACGGATAAATTCTGGCGTATCAGAATTGGCATTAGCAATGACAAACGCCAGCTTCTGCCCGCGGATAAATTTGTGCTATCAAAATTTTCAAGGGAAGAAATAAAAG
>PFBP01000022.1:2135-8337 GCA_002778535.1 Candidatus Kuenenbacteria bacterium CG10_big_fil_rev_8_21_14_0_10_36_11 | reverse complement strand
TAGAGCAACTGCCTTTTAAGCAGATGGTCGCAGGTCCGAATCCTGCACGGCGTATTTTTTTATTTCTTTCTTCAAATAACTTTCTATTAACTCATCTATTTCCCCATTCAAAACCGCTTCTACCTCGCTGGTTTCATAATCTGTCCGATGGTCTTTAACCATTTTATAAGGCTGCAAAACATAAGAGCGGGCCTGATTGCCCCAAGTGGCTTCGGAAAATTCTCCGCGCAGTTTCTGTCTCTCCTCTTCTTTTTCTTCTTCATTATATTTTTTAATCTTGGATTTTAAAATCCGCAAAGCAGTTTCTTTGTTTTGCAACTGCGATCTTTCATTCTGGCAGGTTACCATAATGCCGGTTGGTTTATGACGAACGCGCACGGCAGAATCAGTGGTGTTCACGCCCTGGCCGCCTTTGCCAGAAGAGCGAAAAGTATCAATAATTAAATCTTCTAATTTTAATTCTATCTCAGCCAAGTCTTCAATTTCCGGCAATACTTCTATTAAAACAAAAGATGTGTGGCGCATGTTTTCTGCGTCAAAAGGAGAAATGCGCACCAGACGATGCACGCCCGCTTCGCTTTTTAAATAACCATAAGCATAAGCGCCTTGAATTTCCAAAACCGTTGATTTCAAGCCGGCTTCATTGCCAATTTGCCTGTCTAAAATATTAACTTTAAATTTTTTCTTTTCGCTATAACGCAAAATCATTCTTTCTAACATTTCTGCCCAGTCTTGCGCATCCACCCCGCCCGCGCCAGCGTGAATTGCTACCACAGCATTATGCTCATCATATTTGCCAGATAACATTATTTTAAATTCTAAATTTTTAAATTTTTGTTCCGTTTGTTTTAATTTTTCTTCAATTTCATTTCGCAGTGATTCATCATTTGTTCTGACAGATTCTTCAGCCACGGCTAAATTTTCTGATAAACTTTTTTCTAATTGAATAAATTCTTCAGCTTCTGTTTTTAATTCAGCCAATTCTTGGCTGATTTTTTTCGCTCTGTTTTGATTGGCCCAAAAATCAGATTCGTTCATCTGATCTTCTAATGCCAAAATTTTTTGTTTTTTCTGATTCAAATTCAAAAGCTCGCTCGCTTCAGACAGTTTATTTTGCAATGTTTTGATTTTATCAATTAAATCCTGCATATATTTTTACTCCCCGCTCACCATCATCAAAATTATGGCTGATAAAAAAACAATAAATGATATGATTGAACGGCCAGGATGATTTTCTTTGTGCAATTCTGGCACCAGATCTGAAGCCGCGATATAGATAAAACCGCCAGCAGTAAAAGGCAATAAAAAATTGTTCAAATGGTCAATATTTTTTAAAAGCAAATATCCGCCAATTACGCCGAGCAAAGCTAGCCCGGCTGAAATCAGATTATACAATAAAGCTTTGCGCCTGGAAAAACCAGCGTAAATTAAAACGCCGAAATCGCTGATCTCTTGAGGAATTTCATGAAAAATTATGGACAAAGCCACGGCAATGCCCAAGGGCAAATTAACGGAAAAACCAGCCATAATCACGAGCCCGTCAATAAAATTATGCGCGCCATCGCCGATTAAGTTCAAGTGGCCAAGGTGTTTAATTTGATGCGCTTCGCATTCTTCATCATGGCAATGGTGCCAGCGCAAAAATTTTTCCAGCACAAAAAATATGATTAAACCAATCAGCGTAAAAGAAAAAATTTTAGCGGGTAAAATGCCTGTTAACAGCGCTTCTGGCAACAAATGAAAAAAAGCGCTGCCAAGCATGGCGCCAGCGGAAAAACTGATAAAAAAAATCAAAATTTTGCGCAAAAAATTTTCTTTTAAAGCCAGGGCCAAAATTCCAGCCAAAGAAATCAAACTAACGACCGCGGCCGCTATAAGCGCGTGGATCAAATTATTCATATTAACATCTTAACATAAAAATAAGGAAACGCAAAAAAAATAATTGTAGGGAACAAAAATTTTTGTTCCCTACAAAATTCTATTTATTCTTTAATTATTATATCCCCCATCTCATCAGTCCTTAAAATTTCCACGCCCATTCTTTCTAAACGCTTAATAGTCCGCAAAGACGGATGCCCAAATTTATTATCTTGGCCAACAGAAATAACAGCTTTTTCAGGACTGACTTCAGCTAAAAATTCTTCAATTAAAGAAGTTTCAGAACCATGATGGGGCACTTTTAAAATATCGCTTTTCAAAATTCCTGGTGCATTTGTAGCCAAAATTTCTTTTTCTGCTTTTTCTTCAATGTCGCCTGTTAATAAAATTTTTTCTCCTTGATCAATGTCTAATCTGAACACCAAAGAACTGTTATTGCCGCCCGGGTCAGCCGCGCAAACAGCGCAATTTTTTTTAGGATAAATCATAATTAATAAGGCACTATTCAAATCCAGTTTTGTCAAATCTTCCGCGCAAAGAATCTGGGCTTTTTCTTTTGCTATCAAATCAAAAAACTCGGTTAGCACGTCTGTTAAATTTTCTTTAGCTGATTCACAGTACATTAAAATTTTTTTTACTCTATATCTTTTTAAAACTTCTATTAAACCAAACAAATGATCCTCATGATGATGGGTTAAAATCATTAATTCTAATGAGCGGTCATAAAGCGGCATAAATCTGCCTAATTTATAAAGCACGCTATTGTCTGGCCCGCCGTCAATCAGAATTTCATTATTGCCGGCTAAATTGACAAAAATTGCATCGCCCTGTCCCACATCAAAAAATAATATTTCCTGTTTTTGATTTTCATGGATGTAGTAAAAATAGCTGGCAACAAGAAGCGCCAATAAAATTATGATAATAAAAAATGTTTTATAATTGAATACTCGCATAAGGCACCTGGCTTAATAATTCTGCGACAAAAATAATATACCACACGATAAAATGCAAAATCAAACCTAAAGTAAACGCTAACTGGCTCCAAACCAAGCCAGATAAAATCATCAAAAAGCCAATGGTTGTTAAAACAGGAAGCGTTGGCAAAACCAATAAATTGGCCAAAGGCGCGATTAAAGAAATCCGGCCAAAATAATAAGCGATTAGGGGTAAGGTAAAAACCTGCGCAGACAAAGTCATGGCCAGCATAGAGCGAATCTTGAATTTATCTGATACAAATTCAAACCAGCCAGAAAAAATCGGCTGAAAAATCATCAGCCCCAAAATAGCTAAAAAAGACAATTGAAAGCCAATATCAAACATTAAAGCCAAGGGATTGATCAAAAGCAATATCACAGCCGCGAGTAAAATTAAATTCCAAGCCTTGGCTGGCCGCCCTATTTTTAAGCTATACATATATATGAAGGACATGATGAAAGCGCGCGCGGCCGAAGCAAAAGCGCCGATCATGAGCACATAAAAAAATAAAATCAGCATGCTTAACCAAAATGATTTGGCGCGCGTCAGGCCAAAAATACCAAGCAACTCAAATAATAAAGCCGCGATTAAAGTAATATTTAATCCGGAAATCGCGATAATATGCGTCAGGCCTGTCGTGGCAAAAGCATTATTTAGATCAGGTAAAATTTCGCGGCGATAGCCCAAAATCATGGCGGATAAAAGCCCTGATTCTCTTAAACTCATATTTTCATCAATCACGGTTTTAAACTTCTGCTTCATTTTAAGTAAATTCGTGTATGCCCTTTCTGCCTTTGAAAGCAAATCAACTTTGCTTTCAAAGTTCCGCGCAGCATTCTGCGTAATTCCGCGGCTATTTATCGCAAACGGCTGATAACACACCATTACCACGCCCTGGCCTTTAAGATAATGGCCATAATCAAAATCGCGCCTATCAGGATCTTTGGCTTTAATCTTCCCTGGTTTTTCAATTTCGCATCTGATAAAAACTGTTTGCCCATAATTAAATTCCTGGCCATATTTTGGCGCATTGACTAAAATTTTGCCCACCACTGGTTTTAAAACACCTTCGTCATTCAATTCCAGATCAGCTAAAACAATTTTTACATATTTTTCTGTTTGATCTGGCTCCCGGTCAATTCTCCCCGTTAACTCCACTATCTTATCCGCGTAAAACACTAAATAATCAGCGGTTAATTTAGGCAAAGCCGCTTCCAGGCGCCAGGCGCCAAAAAATAAAAAAAACGCTCCTAATAACAGAAGACGAGATTTTTCTTTGCTCCAAAAAATTATGGCCAAAACAAAACCGAGCAAAGCTAAAACAAACAAATAAAAAATATCAAAACTAATAACTGACCGCGCGCCAATGCCGATTAAAAAATAAAGCGCGCTAATAAAAAATATTTTATGCGAACGCATTAAAATCCCAATGTCATCCTCGCGAGTTCAAATTTGCCAGTGGCAAATTGAACGGGGATCTCATAATTCTATGAGATTCCTGCTTTCGCAGGAATAACAAAAAAGAAAAAAGAATAATGACAAAATTATTCATAATTCACTTTTTATCCACTTCATTCAGCACTTGATTATAACAACTATTATACAAACCATAATCCTGTTTTTCCAGATAACCTTTGCACCTTTTAAAAGCCGCATATTCATCCAGATGCGCGAAGTAATTGCTCACATCATAAGCTATCATCACCGCGAAAATAAGAGCGATAAAAGACAGCCCGACAATCATGAGATAAAATAAAGCTAAAACTGACAAAGGAGTGGTGATTTTAGACATGCAATAATTTCTATTATCAACTATATTCTAACACGCGCAACGATTTAGCACCACCAGTAAAAAAGTAATGAGCAATGCCAAGGCCGGAGACACAAGCCAAAATTTTCCCGCTAAAAGCCCGATAAAATAAGAAATTAAAGTCGCTAAATAAAGCGCCACGATCATAAGCCAACTTTGCCAGCCAAGCCGCGCGCAAAAATAATAGGTGAAAGCAACCACAACAGCCAAAACCAAGCCGAAAATTCCAGCCAGCAATCCTTTTTTCTTTTGGCCAAAATTTAAAGCCAGAAGCAAAACATAAAAACCAATTATCAAAACGGCCGGCCAAATAAGTTTAAAATGGCAGGCGTATAAAATCAACCAAGCGCCGAGCGCGGCTGCCAAAAGCAAGGCGCTCCATAAAATAATTTTAATTAACTGGCCGCGATTTTTTTCCGCCAGATATTCTGGAAAAATAATATTTATTTGCCGATAAATTAAAATAGTGAGAATTAAAAATAGAAGCACTAAAACCCAATCTATCGTAGCACAATCAGGACACACGGCCAATGTTTGCGCGCCTTCTACTTCACCTAATAATTCTTCTTCTGGTAATGCATTTTCTTCTGCCAGATTTTCATTAGCAGGAACATTTATAGCTAATCCGCCGCCTGTGCCGCCAGTTTCATCTCCAGCCACTGCGCTACTGCCAGTTTGTCCGCCAGGCGTAGCGCCGCCGGTTTGTTCAGTTGGTATGGCACCAGTTGTGGTAAAACTTAATTCTTGCCCCACCGTATCCGGCGAAGCATGCGAAATCACACGATAATAATAGATAGTACTAGAAGTTAAGCCAGTGATAGTAACACTGTGGCTGACGACGCCCGGGGGCGGAGTATTAAATTCATCGGTAAAAAAAGCATAACCATAATTTGGTGGAATTGAGCTTAAAAGATCAAGATGCGAGATTGTATCATAAATCACACGCGAACTGGAAAAATTATTAGTAAGCCAAGTGATAGTTACGGAGGTATCGGAAATAATGGTGTTTGCTTCATTATAAATTTCCAAACCTTGATAACTGTAACCTCCACCGCCCGAACTGCTGCCGCCAGTTTCGCCTCCAATCGCGTCTTCAGAACCCACGCCGACTTGAATATTAAAACTTAAGGTTTTGCCCTGATAAGTATTTCCAGCGTCTGGATTAAAAGTTATGGCAAAATCATATTGTTTTTCCTCACTGCCAGCAACATCAGAAAGCATTATTTCTCCAGCAATGAAAAAATCTGCCAAAGTTTTGTTATAAAGCACATTATCCCCTTCTTTGATTACTATATCTAACCAATTACCAAGCCCGCCGGAATCGCTGTAACTGGAAATTTTGGCGGCCGCTTTGACCGGATCAGTATTATTATTTTTAAATTTTACCCAGCGTGTTACTGTTTGCCCAGGTAAAAAATTCGCCTCGTTAAAAAGAGGGGCGCTATTGCCATTTTCAAATAAAACTTCCGTGCCATTGTCAGCAGCCAAAACTTGGCTGGCAAAACCAAAAATTCCAAAAGCAAAAATTGATATTAAAAT
>PFBP01000022.1:0-2078 GCA_002778535.1 Candidatus Kuenenbacteria bacterium CG10_big_fil_rev_8_21_14_0_10_36_11 | reverse complement strand
AAATATTTTTTTCATATTTTATTCAGTAATGATTGGTTCGCTAACTGGCGCTGGCTGTTCAACAGCCGGTGCTGGTTCTGAAACCGATGGCTCTGGCGCAACTAATTCCTGAACAATAATAATTTCCGGCTCAGCTTCTGCAATAATTGGTTCTATAATTTCTTCTTGTTTATCTGCCGGCTCTAAAATTTGTTCAGGCAGATTATTATTTTCCTCAAACGGCGCGATAACTTCTTCTTCGTCCGAAGCAATTACTTCTGTATTTTCTTCTTCTGTATTATCCTGTGCTGCAACATTCGTATCTAAATTTATATCAAAATCTGAAACATTATCTTCTGCTAATGGCTGCGATAATTGACCGTCTGGTGTATGCGGATTAGTGCCTGGGTTTGGCCCGGACGGTGTCGAACCACTATGTGTATCCATCCAATCAGCCGCCGTATCAGTATCCACGCCTTTAACTTTGCGGGAAATAGAATGACCACTGGCTACAACTGGAACAGATGGATTAAAAGCAACGGTATCAGCTCCCCAACTGACTGCATCTATTTGATGATTAACATCATCTAATAAAAAAACATGATCACCGGAATTTGTTAAACCATTAAACAATTTCGAACCGCCCATGTCTATTTTAAAGGCATTGTTGGGAATGTTTGGCCAGTTATTCCAAGTAGAAACATCTGCGGCAATTACTACAAAATCACCAGGACCAATTGGATAACTTTGAGTGATAGTTTCGGTGCCGTTTTTGTCTTGTAAAGTCCAATTTTGTAAATTTACGGTAATGCTACAGGCATTATATAATTCAATCCATTCATTATTAGCACTGCCAACATTGGGATCATAATAAACCTCATTTATTTTGACACACATAGCGATTGGTTCTATGGCACAAGTAGCTGAACATCCATCACCGTCAGTTGTATTACTGTCATCGCAAGTCTCACCGATTTCTATTGCGCCATTGCCGCATACTGGGATAGCTGGCGGCGTCGCGCCCCAATCGCCAGTAGTGATTAAAATTGTTAAATTTTCTTCATCACTAAATCCACTTGAACCATCAGCTAAATTATCCTGCCAGGCCTGTGATTTTAAATTCAATTCGCAGGTTTGATTTTTTAAAACATCGCCATCAGCTACTAAAGAAAAAGTCATTTTAATGTCCGCGGTTGCTGACGCGGATAATAAAGAAGCTGACAAAGCAAAACTGTTTATGTAACCGGTATATAAAGTAACATCAGCCGCGTCTTTGGCTTCCACCTGCAAATTATCGCACAAATTTTGGTTGCCAGCGGTTGAATCAAAATTTGTCTGATAATTAAAATCCAAACTGCCAACATTATTAAAAATTAAACCGCCCTCGGCCGGACTGCCAAAAATTAAATTTTCTACTGGTGTAGTTGTGGCTGATAAATCCAAAGTGCCGGCTTGATAAGTGTTGGCAGAAGATTCTTCAGTATCAGAAAAACCGCTAACAAAAGCTCCGGGTCCCTGGCCGCTGCCGGTATCCGAGTCACTATTTAATATCACTTCATATTCATCGCTTTCTCCAGCCGTCGGCACTGGCTCATCTTGCGCCAGCCATTCATCGCCATCTTCCGTTTCTAATTTTAGACTGTAAGTATCGCCGTCATTCGCGTCTGGCTTGCGCACCACTTTTATTTGGTATGGGCCTTGCTCAACTGGCAGATAAATAATGCTGTATTTGTGGCCATTTTCATCAACTTGGTCTTCAATAAAAGTAGCGCCTGGAATGTTGTTGCTATTTTGGTCCAACACATTGCCGTCTTTATCAGTAATAATCACATTGACCGGAGACATGACCAAAAGCGGAGCAAACTTATGATACCAAGGCACACTTCCTTCTCCTTCCAAATGTGAACCGATTATTTCTGTGTCTTCATCATTAAAAATTTCCACTGGTGAAACAGGCGAAACATTGATAATGATTGGCAAAACACCAAGAGATATTATTGGCGTATTTGAACTCTTGTATTCCAGATCAACGCCCTGATTAAAATAAGCCGCCCAAACAAGTTCTGAACAATACCAGCTTGGGCTGTTAATGTCATATT
>PFBP01000025.1:4848-6314 GCA_002778535.1 Candidatus Kuenenbacteria bacterium CG10_big_fil_rev_8_21_14_0_10_36_11 | reverse complement strand
CTCGGCTCGCCATTTTCCCAAATTGCTCCACTTCGCTACGCAACTTCGCATAAGCCCAACGTTATCGGAAATAATGAAAAATTAAAATTATTGGCAATTAATTCTTTATGATAAAAATTGGATTACTTAGAAATAGTAAAAAGAAACAACAAGAACGAGAAATAAAAAACGTTCTTAAAAAATCAAAAAAACTCAACAAAACAGTTTTACCACTTTTTGCCTTTGGTACAAAAAATTTAGGGCTGGATAGTAATAATGAAAAACAAATCTTAGAAAATTTCGTAAAAAATTGGTTCAAAAACCCGGAGCTATACCTAAATGTAGATAAATTTTCAGAAAACATACAAAAACCAAGAGTGTATAAAGCAACTGACAGGAATGAAACATGTTTTAATTTCCAAAGTTTTATAGATCAAGATGACATCGCTAAATTTTATGAGTCAAGACAACCTTTTTATGGACGCAAAGAAAAAATTGCTTTTATAATTCTACCTCACTGGAATGCTTACTTCCGCAAATATAAATTTGGCACAGCTATTATCCGCAATTTTTTCTTACCAGTAGCCACATATCGTTACTTCCCAACATATGCAACAGAAAAAAACTATATTGGTCATTCACGCTACGATATTATTGGGCCCAATATCGGTTTAACCATAAAACGGTTTTGGCAAGACATTCTCAACATTCAATATTTTGCTAAGTACCTAAAAGAACAGCTTGGCTATAACAAGGTTGGAATTTGGGCATACAGTATTGGTAGCCCTAGGGGATATTTGGCTTGCATGTTTTCTGAAAATTTATTTGATTATTTAATAATGAATTTTTTGGCTGAAAGTTTCCCGGAATCATTAACGCGCGGCATTGTAACAAAAAAAATAGGTGATGAGATACTAAAAAATATAAGTGAAAAAGAGCTTGATTATTTACTGTCACCATTAAGCCCTGGAAAATATATAAGTTACATTAAAAATCTACCAAAACATACACGCCTGGTACAAAGTAAATACGATTTAGTTTTTGGAGAGGAGAACAATAAACGGATGGTCCAAAAACTTCAAGAGTTTGCTCCTTTTGCAGACATCGAGTATGGTAATTTTGGACATACAACTTATGGCGAGATTGAAAAGGTAATTCCGATAATCCGCAGGAATAGCAAATTTGTTTTTCAAAATTCTAAGTTGAGTTTTTTGATTTAGAATTAATTGCCAATAATTAAAAAGGTAATTTTTCATTACATCCGATAACACCGTATATCTGGTTCGGTGGACGGCTCCGCTAGCGCTTCGCCTACCTCACCCAAATTGTTTGCTCACTTCGGTGATAGTTCGGCAACAGGCCGAACAATTATATCACCTCGGTCGCAAACAACTTCAGATATGCCGATACGTTATGTGAAATTTGATTTGAGGTTTAAATTATGGAATTGGGTTTTAGCACAGAAGAAATAATTTTGCCCTTAATTT
>PFBP01000025.1:0-4766 GCA_002778535.1 Candidatus Kuenenbacteria bacterium CG10_big_fil_rev_8_21_14_0_10_36_11 | reverse complement strand
GCTTAACACCAAAAATTGACAGCAATCTTGATACAAATTTTTTAAAAATAATAGGCATTTTTTCCATGTTGATAGATCATCTGGGTAAAATTTTTTTTTCAGATGTCATATTCATGCAAACAATAGGAAGAATTGCTTTTCCTTTATTCGCTTATTGCGTTGTGGTTGGCAGCTTATACACAAGTGATATCAAAAAATATGCTTTAAGGCTGGCAATATTTGCCGTGCTCTCCCAACCAATTTATGCGCTTGCACTTAATAGAACTTGGAGTTCATTAAATATATTCTTTAGCTTACTGATCGGATTATTAACAATCTACGCGTTAAAAGAAAAAAAGTGGCTTTTGTTTTCAGCGTTTATCATTGTTTCTTTGTGCGCCAACCTAAATTATGGCATATATGGAATTTTATTAATGATTATTTTTTATTTATTCAGGCATCAAATTACTTTATCAGCCATTACAGCCAATAGCTTATTAATATCACACTTTTTTATTATAACTCCTCCAGACTTTTATATCAATAAAATAGGCTTAAATATCCAAGGGTTCGCGATTTTAAGCATCCCGCTTATCTACACGCATACAAATTTTAATGTAAAGATCAATAAATATCTATTTTATATTTTCTATCCTGCTCACTTGCTAATATTTTATTTAATCAAGTTGATAATATAAATAATTTAGATTGACCAATGTCTCGTAAAATTAAAAACTTGCCGCCGAGCGCGGGTTATGATTTATACGCCAATTTCTATGACAAAAAATTGGCTTTTTTAGATTCTTTTGAACAATTCCAACTCTTGCCAAATTTAGGTAATATCATAGGCAAAAAAATTCTTGATGTCGGCGCTGGCACTGGCAGATTATCTATTCGTTTAGCAGAAAAGGGCGCGGCAGTTACGGCCATGGATGTTTCCGAAGAAATGCTTGGTGTATTAAACACAAAAATAAAAGTCAAAGATGAGATTCCTGTTCCATTTGCTACTGGCAAATTGGAACTCGCGGGAATGACAATTGCTGTAGCTGACGCGGAAAATCTGCCTTTTCCAGATAATTCATTTGATATTGTTATTGCCGCATTTTTAATTGTCCACCTTAAAAATCCAAAAATTTTTTTCAATGAAGCTTATCGTGTTCTGAAACCAAATGGCTTACTGGCTATAACAAATATCAACCAAAAAACTCCGCCGGAATTAAAAACAGAAAAAGGAAAAATTATTATTAAATCATATTATCACCGGCCGGAAAAAATTGTCAGTGATTTAGAGTCTCTTGCTTTTTCTATTCAAAAAAACATCCTGATCAAAGATAAGGATGTTTGGATCAATCAAATTATAATTGCGGAAAAATAAATGATACAGAATTTTTTGTAACTCCGGCCTTCCCGCCTGACGGACGGGCAGGTAGGCCAGATTAATCCGGCCTAAAGGCCGTAGTTACATTTTTAATCCCAACTCCTTTAGCTGTTCCTCGCTCACTTCGCTTGGGCTGTCCATCAGAGGGTCCCTGGCATCAGCGGTTTTAGGAAAAGCCATGACCTCGCGGAATTTTATATCAAAATTTACGGTTCTAATCTTTTTATTCCGCGGTAAAGATAAGTTACCTCTCGGACATTATCAATGTTAAATATTTTCATTAACATCCTTGACGGACCAAGACCTAAACCACCGTGAGGCGGACAGCCATATTTGAAAAAGTTTAGATAAAATTGAATTAATTTTAATTTCAATCCTTTTTCTTTAGCTTGAGCCACTAAAACATTATATCGATGTTCTCTTTGTGCTCCGGTGGTAATTTCTAAACCATTCCACAATAAATCAAAACTCTTAGTTATTTTTTGATCACCCTCCAATCTCATATGATAAAAAGGACGAACATTAACTGGATATTCTGTAACGAAAACAAACTCATAACCTTCCTTTTCTTTTATATAATCAGATAGCTTGCGTTCTTCTTCCGGGCTCAAATCACCCTCTCTTTCATCTGGCACCTTTAATTTAGCTAAAATTTCCTTTGCTTGTTTCATGGTAATTTGCGGAAAAGGAATTGTTGGCACAATTAAATCACGACCAAAAACTGATAAAATTTCTTCTCCAAATTTCTCTTTTATTTTACCTAAAACATACTGAATGGCTTTTTGTTCTTCATTTATTATATCTTGATGCGATTCAATAAAAGAGATTTCCATATCATATCCTGTAAATTCAGTATCGTGTCTGGGCGTAAAAGAAGGGTTAGCGCGAAAAACAGGACCGACTTCAAAAACTTTTTCAAAACCTGAGGCCATGGCCATTTGTTTATAAAATTGCGGCGATTGAGCAAGATATGCCTTGCGATCAAAATATTTAACTTCAAATAATTCTGCGCTGCCTTCGCTCGGCGCACCCATAAATTTTGGTGAGTGAATTTCAATATAATCATTGCTTGTCCAATATTCTCTAAAAGCCTGCTCCATCAATGTCCAAACTTTAAATATCAAAATATTTTTAGGCTTTCTTAAGTCTATCCAACGCCAATCTAATCTTTTTTGCAAATCAGCCTCTTCAGTATTTTTTTCCACCACTGCGATAGGAAGTTCTGAAGAAACGGCGGAAAAAATTTTTATTTTTTTTGCCAGCACTTCAATTTTTCCAGTTTCTAATTTCTCATTTACTTGTTCCTCGTTTCTATCTTGAACTACGCCCTCAATTTCCAAAACAAACTCCGGTCTTATATCTTTCAATGCGTCTCGAGACGGCTCATCTGTTTCACTCGGCACGCAAACAACTTGGACTATCCCCCACCTATCCCGCAAATCCAAAAAAACAATTTTGCCCATATTGCGCCTGGCATTCACCCAGCCGTTTAATTTAACTATTTCTCCAACTTTTTTTGGTGTGTCTGCGGATAGTGTTCTGTTCATATTTTTATGTATAATTTAATTTTTTAAAAAATTCATAATTAATTTTACCATCAATTCTTAATTGGAGTTTTTTCTTTGCCATATAAATCTTTATTACCCAAACACTCTTTGCCACAAATTTTTCTTCCGCCAGAATATAAGCCGCTCTTCTATAATATTATTTTTATAAACCATGAAATAATATAAACTGGCCAACACCGCGTGCGAGACGCCTAGTAAAATAACATTGGGACTCGTGAGAAATAAAATGCTCCGCTTATTGTTTTAAAAACGATTAAAAGTACAACTAATAATCCAAGAACTCCTCCCTGTAAAGTAATATAATTTTTTATCTTTTTAAAAACAAAGAAAACAGCGAGCGAGATTAAAATAATTCCTAAATTGATGACTATTTCCATATTTTTTATACCCTTTATTCTCTAGCTCTCCTTAATTCATATTTTAGCAGTCTCACGGTTTCCGCCTTTAAAATCTTTCTTACCCTGCTAAATTCAACGGGCGGCAGGAGAAAATTCAAATCTTCGTCAATGTATTTCTGTTTTACTTCCTTTTCTATAAAATCAATCAGCTTGCTAAAAAATTTTTCAAGACTCAATTTCTGACGCTCTTTAATCACTGCCGCACCATAGGAAAATCCATTCATCAAAAACCAATGGATATCATAAATATCTCGGCCGGCAAGGGAGCCGGTTTTTGCAAACCGATCTAATGGCGCCACTAATTTATTAGCCACCATTGTTTCTTTTGTTTGGCATAAAACCATTCTGTCTATCTCGTCTAATTTTACTGGCTCATATTGATTGCTTTTCGGCGGCGGCAAAAGCGCGTCTAATTTAATGGTATTGCGACTACTGTCGCGCGTTTCATACTTTAAAAAATATTGCAGGCCGCGCTGACTTTTGTCTTTGACCGCAAGCCCTAAATCATCGGCAATCTTTTCAATTTCTTGTCTCATTTTTATTACTTCGTTTTTGCGACCGATGAAATCAAAATCCAAATCAATAGAAAAACGATTTAGCCAACCGCGCATGGCGGCGCAACTGCCGCCCTTGAAAGCCATTTTGGCCACCACAAAATTGTTGTCCGCGAGCGCGGAAAGCAACCTGAAAAGCCAAGCCCGATGGATAGTGTCTTCCCTTTTAGGCAAGATCATAAATTTTTTTTCTTAACTCATTAACTTTTACCCAGTCAATCAATTTTCTATTGTCAAAATGAAATTTATGATTAAAATAAAGCATGTCAGCCACAGCGCGCTCCAAACTTGCCTGCCTAATGCCGTTTATTTCAATTATGCCAGCGGTGTTATGTAAAAATTTGTCATTCAATTTGCGGCAAATAAAATCATGCCCAGCGACTTTAAATTTTAACGATTTCTCGCCAACGAGCGTCACTGGTAAGCTTAGCTGATTAACAATTCCTGTTTTTGACAAAATTGTTTCTGTGCTGACATAACCGAATCCGTGCAGAGCTTTAATGCCCAACATCCAGGGATCAATTGCTGAAATTGGTAAAAGAGAATACATGCCTTTTTGAATTTTGTAAAGTGAACCCTTTTTTACTGAGCGCTTAATTGTAGTATAAAGCGTATTTTTATTATAAATTCCCCATAAAACCATGAGGTCTTGGGTGTGAAAAATTATCTCCCCTTGTCTTGCTAAAATCGCTATTTTGTCCGTTCTTTCTTTCCGCGGCATAATAAATTGGTCATTATTTATCCTGTACATATATGTACAGGATAACATATTGGTTAATTTTGTCAAAATTTTACGGCGTTATCCTATTTATCATCCTTGGAAAAGGAATTGTTTCTCTGACATGCTGCAACCCGCAGACCCAAGCGACAATGCGCTCCAGGCCGAAAC
>PFBP01000043.1:6164-6386 GCA_002778535.1 Candidatus Kuenenbacteria bacterium CG10_big_fil_rev_8_21_14_0_10_36_11 | reverse complement strand
TTGCATAAATCCTTGGCGGTTTTGCCCGTGACCCACGAAGAAGGAGGCACGACCAAGGGTTGGCCTTGGCTTATGGGCGCATGAATAAGATAATACGAGGTGGTGCTCTCGTTTGCCTTAACATTATTGTGTTGATTAAGCACAATTAATTGTCCAGCAATGCCTAAAAAAATACCCAAACAAATAATAACGACTTTTTGAAATGATTTTTTCATAAAATTT
>PFBP01000043.1:0-6146 GCA_002778535.1 Candidatus Kuenenbacteria bacterium CG10_big_fil_rev_8_21_14_0_10_36_11 | reverse complement strand
ATAAAATATATTTAAATAACATAAATATAATACCCAATGTTAGGATTAACTATGTTGGTGCCTATAACTTTTACATCATCTTCCTTCTAATAAACGCAGGAATTTCTAATTCCTCTTCTTCTTTTGTTTTCTGCGGCAAATTGGATTTCTCTTCAATACGGTCATCATCTTTGGAAATTCTGCGTTTAGGAATCGGCTCTCTTTTTAAAGTATCAATGGGCTGATTAACTTCAGCCGGCGGATTAAATTCCATCCGTTGACTCTGTTTATCGCGCGTTGGCGTAGTGCCAAAACCTGTGGCCACGACTGTTACTTTAACATTGTCTTTTAAATTTTCATCAATAATTGAACCGAAAATAATTTTGGCATTGGGATCAGCCGCATTGGTAATCACTTTAGCCGCTTCATTAACTTCATTCATGCCCAAATCTTTATTGCCGGCAATAGTGAAAAGAATGCCTCTGGCGCCTTCAATGGATAATTCTAAAAGCGGGGAATCAATGGCTTGTTTAGCCGCTTCAATGGCACGATTTTCACCGCCAGCTTCGCCAATGCCCATTAAGGCGGAACCGGCATCAGACATTACTGATTTCACATCGGCAAAATCAACATTGATTTCACCAGGCACAGTAATCATTTCTGAAATGCCTTTGACGCCATTTTTTAAAACTTCATCAACAATATTAAATGCTTCCAAAAGCGAGGTTTTTTTATCAATAATCTGTAAAATTCTGTCATTGGGAATAACAATAATCGCGTCAACATTTTCTCTTAATTTATCAAGGCCTTGTTCGGCAATTGATTTTCTTTGCGCGCCTTCAAAAGAAAAAGGTTTGGTCACCACAGCCACAGTCAAAGCGCCTAAATTTCTGGCAATCTCGGCCACCAATGGCGAAGCGCCGGTGCCGGTGCCGCCGCCCATGCCACAAGTAATAAACACCATATCCGCATCCTTTAAATTTTCTCTGATTTGATCTACCGCCTCCTCGGCTGCTTTAAGCCCGATTTCTGGGTCCATGCCAGCGCCAAGTCCGCTGGTAACATTTTTACCAATATGAATCTTGCGCCGAGCAGCATTATGATGCAGGGCTTGAGCATCAGTGTTAATCGCAATAAATTCTACGCCGCGAATCTTATCAGAAACCATTCTGTTCACTGCTGAATTGCCAGAACCGCCAATACCCACGACTTTAATCTTGGCAAAAGTTTCAATTTCCGGATGAACTTCCTGAATATCCCGCGCCTCATCATTAACTTTTACTTTGATTTTATTTTTAACCATATAATTTATTGAACAATTTTAGTGTTCATGATTGACATAAATATTTTTTGATGTTTTTAAGTATAGCACAGCTAAAAAATAACGCAAATATCTTTTGGGGCTGGGCTTTAAAAACCCAGTTTTACGGAATCAAAGATTTGAACCAATTTTTAGCTTTATCCAAAATGTCATGAAAAGAACTTAAATTAAAATTTTTAATAAATCCGCCGGGGTGCTTTTTCTGGCTTTCAAACTGATAACCCCAAAGCAAAAGCCCGGCCGCGGTTGTGTAATTAAGATCATTGATTTTTTCAATCACTGTTTTTACGCCATGAAGCGCGCCCAAAGACGCGGGCAAACGAAATTCTTTTTTAGCCAGTTCAATCAGGCCTAGCATTTTTGCCCCGCCGCCAGTTAAAACAATGCCCGCGGGCAAAAGGCCGGAACGTTCTATTTCCATGAGTTTTTTATCCACTAAATTAAAAATCTCCTGCATTCTGGCTTCAATAATTTCTGCCACATAGCTGGCATTAGCCATGCCTGTTTCTTTTAAATCAAATTCGCTTAAATTTATTTCTTCGCGCTTGTTAACATCCTTGGCCATAGCCTGGCCATAAGTCAATTTTATTTCTTCAGCCAATTCTAAAGAAACTCTTAGACCAATCGCAATGTCGTTGGTAATATGGGCGCTGCCAATGGGTAAAATATAAGTGGCTAATAAATCGCCTTCCTCAAAAACAGCCAAAGAAGTGGTGGCGCTGCCAATATTTACCAAAGCAACGCCTAATTCTTTTTGGCGCGGAGTTAAACATGCTTCGGCATTAGCTAAAATTGCCAGAACCAAATCATCAATTTCAATGCCCGTGCGATAAACAGCGCGCGTCAGATTCTTTATCTGTGAAGATAACCCCTGGACAATTTTTGTTTCTACTTCCAGGCGAATGCCAGTCATCCCGACCGGATCCTTAATTCCCTTTTGGCTGTCAACTGTGAAAAATTTTGGAATCACATGCAAAATTTCATAATTAGGCGGCGTGGCCACAGCTTGCGCTGCTTCTATAACACGCGCGACATCACTTTCAGTTACCTCATTATCAGCGCGAGAAACAGCAATTACGCCCCTTGATTCCATAGTAGAAATATGCGTGCCAGAAACTCCCACATAAGCATGATTAATGGGCTGACCCACAATTCTTTCAGCTTGTTCCAATGAGCTTGTGATTGAAGACACCACATCTTCTATGCTCACCACCATGCCTTTGGAAATACCCATGGTCGGCACTTCACTGCCAGCAATTAAACACAACTCGCCGGTGGACGGATTAATCTGTCCGACCACAAGACGCACGGCCGAAGAACCAATATCCAAACCAGTGATAAGATAATTTTTCATAGTTGTAAAAAATTACATTAAAGGAGCTTCAAACAATTTGAAACTTTTGAGCATCATTTCAAAAGTAGTTTGATAACTTAATTCTTGTTTTAGACCCACATTATAACTTAGGGTGTAAATATAATTATTTTTAAGCAAATAGATATTAAGTTTGTCCGGACTCCTAATGCCAGACCAATTGCCAATTAAAACCTCTTCCAGATTATTCCCAATGGCGGCTGGGTTTTGATCCAAATACCATTCTTTAGCCGAGGTAAAACCAAAATCGTTTTCAGAAATAATCACTTCCACAAACTCTCCTGAATTAGCAATAAAAACCACTTGCTCTCCAGAACCGCCAAAATCATTTACCTGCCAACTAATAGGATAAAAAAGAGAGTAGCCAAATTTATTATTAGTATAAATTTTCACTTGTTTAACGCCAAAAAGTTTAGCGTTGTCATTAGAACCAGAAACAGTCGGGCTATAAAAACTTAATACTTCTTTGCCATCATTATAACCATCGCCATCTGTATCAACTTTAAGCGGATCAGTGCCCCAGAGACCTTCTTCCACATCACTTAAACCATCTACGTCAGTATCTTTGCCTGGTTTTAATTCAGTCAATTCTGGTTCTGATTCATCAATTATTGGGGGTCCATTTTTACAAATTATCTGGGGGCATAATGCGTCAGCGCTCACATTATTTATGGCGCACAAATCTTCTGTGTGGCAAGCGTCTTTAAAAGTCTCGCACTCCTCGGCTGTGCAAAGTTCGCAATTTTCTGGCGAGCATTTTAACTCAACCGTCTCTTCTGATTCTCCTGTTTCAGAAACAGAATCATTATTATTTAAAAGGGTTTCAGTCGCGACTGGATTATTAACTATCTTTTCATTGGCAGGACTTTCAATAGTTTTTAATAAAAACCAGCCAGCCAAAGCAAACAAAATAATCACTAAAACACCAATGGTTAAACCAACTAAAAAATTCTTTTTAAAACCGCTTTTTCTGAATGGCGCGCTGCTACTATTGGCAGCTGTTATTTTATTAATTCCATTAGCTAAAAATTTATCTGGCATGGTGTGAACCCTGATTTGGCTGGCATCAAAATTATTAGCAGTTGGTTTATCAGCCGCGAAATTATTAGCTAAATTATTAAGCTCTTCTTTTTGCGTTTGGTTAATAGTTTCAACACCTGATATTTTTTTAGTTTTTTTAAAATCAAACATGAAAAAAGATTTATGAATTACGAATTATGAATTAAGAATAATATCTTAAATTATTTTATCAATTTTGCATTGCCGGGGAGTGCCGGGTCATAACCATTTTTTACTTCAGCTCCATCATCATAGCCATCGCTATCTGTGTCTTTAAGAATCGGATTTATCTCATAAATATTTATCTCCTCTGAATCGCTCAAACCATCATTATCAGTATCCGAAGAGCTTGGATTAGTTCCTAATTCTAATTCTCTTTCATCACTTAAACCATCGCTGTCTGAATCAGTTTTAACCAATGGCTCTGATAATGGCGTATTATTGTTTTGAACCGTATTATCATTTTTCTGTTCTTCATTTAATGTTTCTAATAATTTTTGCAAACTTTCATTCGGGGCCAAAGTCGGAGACGCGCTTTTATTCTTCACTAAATAATTATAGGCAAATACCGCGGCTATGCCAAAAATTAAAATAATCAGCGCGATAATTAAGATAATAAAAAATTTGCCTTTAGTTGGCCTTGACGCCAATGGCGCGCCAGCCACAATATTATTATTGTTAGTTTGATCATAATTATCTTTTGCTACCCGTTCTGCCATTGAAGGCACGGCCGACATTTTTTTTAAATTCAAGCTATTATTTTTATTTTGGTCCGCTGGCAATTGGCCTGTCGGCAAATCAGTTTCTGAATCAGCTAAAATATCTTCAATTGGACCTTTTAAACCAGAAAGTTTTTTTTCAGAATCAACAGGTTTAAACGGATAATTTTTATTCTTGTTCAAATCATCTAAATTCAGATGGCCAGAATTTGAATTTGATTGGGTATTATCAAACATATTTTTATTGTGTCATTTTAAAATTTTGACAACCTCTATAACTTCCGTTTATCCACTTTACATCACCTTCATACTCCATATTAGCATAAATTGAAAATCCTGTCCCGTCCAAAGAAGCTTGATATTCATAAATATGCGAACCCTCGGGACAGACAAAATCTTTTTGCGATTCATTCCAACAACTTTCTTGATCATATTTAGCATTTAAAACTGAGTCAGTTTTACAAGGCAGCTGAAATCCATTCAACGGATCTAAGGGCGCGCTTACGCCAAGTTCACTGGCAAAAGCGCTTGTCCAAGAAGGCCATTTGGAAGTTGTGTGCCCAATTTCATAACTGCCTGCTAATAATTGCGGAAAATGTTTTAAAGCAGGATCAACATTACTTGCTTCATAGAAAATTTGTAAATTCTTTTTTAAAGCGCCCAAATCAGTAATTCTTTTCGTGTCTCTGACTAATTTTGTTTTCATAGTGTCGCATGTTTTATCAGGGCAATCAGAATCCTTGTCACAATATGTTTGGCCGTCAGCGCAAAGATGATGATCTGTAATTTCTGGATTGATATTAAATTCCCAACTTTTAAGCAGACGATTATAAATTTCTTTAGTTGCTTCTGAAGCATTTTCATTATAAGAAATCAAATAGATGTTGGTAAAAAGCTGGCTACCAGATAAATTAGCAGCTGAAACATAAACAGAACGGCCGTCTTTTATTGCTTCATAACCATCAACCAATAAATTTGAAGGCGAACCTTTGCTTTGAAAATTTTGTGTAGCATACCAAATTAAAGGCGCTAAACTTTCTGAATTGTCAAAAATTCTTAACCCAATCGCGTCTGTTGAATCATCAGTGCGCAAAAACAAATAATCTTTCCACATCTTTTCTGGTTCTTTAGCCGGATCAAAAGATTGCACTGCCGGCGTCTCGTTTAAACCTGGCAAATCATCATCAACTCCTTCAGCGCCACTATCACGGCAATAATACAAAGAAAAATTAGCATAAGCGCCAGAATCTTTATATGGTTCAGTGCCAGCTGGCCAAGGATTTAAGCATAACCGATTAGTAATTTCCGCATAGCCAGTATAAATTTTATTGTCTGTGTGATTGATTATGTCAGTAATAATTTTTGCTTCTGCTTTAAGCGTGGCCTCACCATTAACATTTTCAGCTGTAGCAGTTTCCTGATTAGTCTGGGAATTAGTAATTTTAATAATTGTTGCTGGATCACTTTTGCTCCATTGCCAGGACCAATCATACACGCCTATCACAGCCACGACTTCTTGATTGTTTTTTGCCCGGGCAATTGCTCTGAAATTTTTGAAATTTTGAGGTGGTGTCGCTTGTGTAAAAGTATGCTGGTCAGGATCTATTTCAATTTTATCAATCTGACAAATACCTTGGGCCATAGTTGTGAACTGCCAGGAATAAGGTGCCAGTACTCCCCCGTCAGAACTTTTAAT
>PFBP01000017.1 GCA_002778535.1 Candidatus Kuenenbacteria bacterium CG10_big_fil_rev_8_21_14_0_10_36_11 | reverse complement strand
TTGCGATGAGAATACTTGTAAATACTTACAAATAAACACGCCACAAAGTTAAATTATGTTTTTATTATACCTTAAAATTAAAATTTACTCCACTGTTATTCCCATCTGCCTGGCAGTGCCTTCAATAATTCTCATCCCGGCTTCAATACTGCCAGCGTTAAGGTCTGCCATTTTCTTCTCTGCGATTTCTCTAACTTGGACTTTGGTAATTTTGCCAACTTTTTCCGAATTCGGTTTGCCAGAACCTTTTTCAATTTTGGCTGCTTTTTTCAAAAGTTCAGCCGCAGGCGGAGTTTTTAATTTAAAATCATAAGTGCGGTCTTCGTAAACTGTGATTTCAACAGGGATGACATCACCCATTTTATCTTTGGTCGCTTCATTAAATTTAGTGCAAAATTCCTGAATATTAAGACCGTGCTGGCCCAGGGCCGGGCCAACAGGCGGCGCGGGATTAGCTGCCCCGGCTTTAATTTGCAGTTTGATAATGGTTTTAATTGCTTTTGGCATATTATATTTTTTTAACTTGTAAAAAGTCCAAATCCACTGGCGTCTCGCGTCCGAACATATTAACTAAAACTTTGACCCGACCACGCGCTTCATCAATTTCCGCCACTTTGCCTTCCAATTCTTTAAACGGCCCATCCACTACTTTGACAGGATCATTCACAGACACATCAAATTTATATTTTGGCTCTTCAATACCCATCTGTTTTTGCAAAGCTTCCATTTCCGCGTCAGACACTGGCGTCGGCGTGTTGCCAGCGCCAATAAAACCAGTGACATTCGGAGTGTTTCTCACTACATACCAGGACGCATCATCCACAACCATATCAACTAAAACATAGCCAGGATAAATTTTTTCTTCAATAGTTGTGCGCCGTCCGTTTTTGATTTTAATTTTTTTTTCTTTAGGCACTAAAACCTGAAAAATTTTATCTTGCATATCCAATGACTCAATTCTTTGGGTAAGATTGTGCGTTACATTTTCCTCATAGCCAGAGTAGGTATGAATCGCGTACCAGCGCCGGCCAAGTTGTAATGATTGTTTTGCCATATTACTTATTTTAATATCACCTCTACTAATTTATTTAGCCCAAAATCAACCGCGCCTAAAAAAATTGCTACGCCAAGCGAAAAACCGATCACCAGCAAAGTGTGATTCAGAGTTTGTTTTTTAGTGGGCCAAATGACCTTTTTTAATTCGGTTTTGGATTCAGAAAAGTATTGAGTGAATTTGTTCATAATGCTATTTTAAAAAGACCTCAAAGGCCTCTATCATTAGAGTAGCAAAATAGGTTTTAGTTGTCAAATCAAAATCATATATCCAAATTCTTAACACTCTTAGCATGGGTTTGGATAAATTTTTTTCTGGGCGCGACTTCAGAGCCCATTAAAATATCAAATGTTTCATCAGCTTTGGCCGCGTCTAAAACCGTGACCTGCAATAAAACTCTGTTCGCAGGATTCATGGTTGTTTCCCAAAGTTGATCAGGATTCATTTCGCCTAAACCTTTGTATCTTTGAATTCTAATGCCAGCAATTTTTTCTTCACCTTCTTCTAATTGTTCGTTTCCGCCACCTTCGTTTATAGGCAATTCGTGAATTGCCCCTACATTTTTTTCTATTTTTGTTTTAATATTTTCTTGTTTTAATGTTTTAATGTTTTTCTGCATCTCTTCCAAAATTTTCTCTTTTTCCTCATCACTATAAACATAACGAATATCAGTATTTTTTTTCAACTGATACAGCGGCGGCTGGGCAATATAGAGATGGCCTTGTCTGATAATATCTGGGAAATAACGGTAAAATAATGTTAAAAGCAAAGTCCTGATATGCGCACCATCCACATCAGCATCTGTCATAATAATAATTCTGTCATAACGCAATTCTTCAATATTAAACTGTTCACCAATATTGGTGCCGAGTGCTATAATCAAAGATTTAACTTCGTTATTTGCGAGCATTTTATCAAGACGCGCCCGTTCCACATTTAAAATTTTGCCGCGTAAAGGTAAAATGGCTTGAGTTTCTCTGTCTCGGCCCTGTTTGGCTGAACCGCCAGCTGAATCGCCCTCAACAATATATAATTCTGAATCAGCTGGGTCTTTGGTTGAACAATCAGCTAATTTGCCAGGCAGAGCAAAACCATCCAAAGCGCCTTTGCGCAGCACTGTTTCCCGCGCAGTCTTAGCCGCACGCCTGGCTTGGGCCGCGAGTAAACATTTGCCAATAATAATTTCTGCTTCTCTTGGATGCTCTTCTAAAAAAGCGTAAAAATATTCGCCAAAAACAGAGTCCACTGCGGCGCGTACTTCTGGATTGCCAAGTTTGGCTTTGGTCTGGCCTTCAAACTGCGGATCTCTGACTTTGACAGAAATAACCGCAGTCAAGCCTTCGCGCGCATCCTCGCCAGTCAAATTATCATCTTTATCTTTTAAGAGCCCTGCTTTTCTGGCATAATTATTCAAAGTTCTGGTTAAGGCTGTCCTGAAACCAACCACATGCATACCGCCTTCTGGATTATAGATGTTATTGGCAAAAGCAATAACTGATTCTCTAAAATCATCCACATATTGCAAAGCTACTTCAACTAAAACGGGGTTAGTGCTTTTAAAATTTTCCTGTTTTTTATTTTCGCTCTCTACTTCTTTTCCGCTCTCGCTTTCATCAGAACCGTTTTTCACAGGTACAATTTCTTTTTCAATATAAAACACGGATTGATGTTTTGGTTCGTTATTGGAATTCAAGTGTTTAACATAGGAACGGATGCCGCCTTCAAAATAAAATTCATATGACTGAAATTTACCCTCGCCCGCCGATGAAGCGGGTTCTCGTTCATCAAACATTTTTATTTTCACACCTTTTGAAAGATATGCCTGATTGCGAAGATAATCAGTAATTGTTTCCCAATTAAATTTCACTGTTTCAAAGACCTCGGTGTCTGGCTGAAAAGTAATTGTAGTGCCAGTGCCTTTGGCTTTGCCTACTGCTTTAACTTTTTTTAAAGGCACGCCGCGTTTGTATTCTTGCTGCCAAAGCTGCCCATCGCGGCGAACTTCTGCTTTCATATAAATTGAGAGTGCGTTAACCACTGAAACGCCAACGCCATGCAGACCGCCTGAGACCTTATAGCCACCACCACCAAATTTTCCGCCCGCGTGCAGTTTGGTTAAAGCCAATTCCAAAGCAGAGACCTTATATTGTTTATGAATATCAACCGGAATACCACGGCCATTGTCACTAATTTGTATCATATCATCTGGCAAAAATGTGACAGAAATTTCTGTGGCAAAACCAGCCATTGCTTCATCAATACAGTTATTAACAACTTCCCAGACTAAATGATGCAGGCCAGTTTCGCTGGTGGAACCAATATACATACCGGGTCGTTTTCTCACCGGCTCTAACCCTTCCAAAACAGTAATCTGGTCAGCATTATATTCTTGGGATTTGGGCTGTTTTTGTTTTTTAATTTTTGCGCTAGACATAAAAATTATTTTCGTAACTTGGCTTTAAATTTTTCCGTAATTAATTTAATAATTTTATTTTGCCAGATTTTCACCTCCTCGTCTTTTAGAGTTCTGTCGGCTTGATAAGTAATTCTAAACGCTACTGATTTTTTAGGTCCAAGGTCAAACTCAGATAAAAATTCTATTTCATTAATGACTGGATCCTGAATCAAGTTCAGAATGACAAAAAAAATATCCGCCCATCTTACTTTCCAGTCCAATTCAAATGCCAAATCCCTGACCACTGCTGGAAATTGTGGCAAGGGTATATATTTTACAGCAGGCATTTTTTTGGCCGCGTCAACCAATTTATCAAAATTTATTTCCCATAAACAAATATTTCTATTTTTAAAATTAAATTGGCTGTAAATATCTTTTTTTAATTCACCTAGCCAGCCGATCTGTTTTTCACCCACCAACACTGCCAAACACTTTTCATTGTTTAAATAATTTCCCAAAAATTTTGTAATCTGTCTCCCTGCAGGAGATCCCCCATAGGGGGATAATGCATAATCCGTAATTCGTAAATTACCAAATAAATTTTCTATAATTCCTTTTGTTTCAAAAAACGCATCATAATTTTTATCAACTACTAATGCGCCGCTTAACATTTTTGGTTCAGTTTTATCAACATTATAAACACGCGAGAGTTCAAAAATTCCAAACTCGTCTAAGTAGCGCAGATTGTCTTCTAAATTCTTAATTAAATTAGGAATTAAGCTGGTTTGAAGCCATTTATTGTCATCTGAAGGCGGGTTAGCCACCTCTATCATTTTATCATTTTGGCCCAATTTTTTCAAGTAAATTTCACTTGCCCAAGGGTAATTAAAAATCTCGTTTAAACCCGCATTTAAAGCCAAAAATTCTTTGGTTTTGACAACTAATTCCTGGTCTTTTTGATAAACAGGTTTTGTTAAAGACAAATGAATTGGCTGGTCAGCCAAATTATTATAACCATAAATTCTCGCCACCTCTTCCACAATATCTTCTGGACAATCAATATCACCAGTTGCCCGCCAACTTGGCACTGTTATCTCATAAATAAATTTTGAATTTTTTACTTCAAATTCCAGTCCTTCCAAAATATCTTTCACTTTCTCTTTGGCGATTTTCTGCCCAATTCTTTTTTCAATAAATTCATGCGTTAGTTTAATTTTTAAATCCGTATGCTTCGCATAATTTACATCAACTATTTCTCCAATTTCTGCTTCGGGTAAAATTTCTTTGATCAATGCCAAAGCTTTTTGCATGCCAAGCCAGGCAAATTCTGGATCTAAATTTTTTTCAAAACGATTTGACGCTTCAGTGCGCACTCCTAATTTCTGTGTGGTCTTACGAATATTGATAGCGTCAAAATTAGCTGCTTCCAAAATTATTTCCGTGGTATTTTCATCAACAGCCGAATCCAAGCCACCCATAATGCCAGCCAAAGCAATTGGTTTTTTCTCGTCCGCAATCACAAGCATTGATTCATCTAATTTTCTTTCAATTTCATCAAGTGTTTTTATTTTTTCGCCCTTCTTGGCCGTTCTAATTATTATTGTCGGCGTAGTTCCGCTTACATTTCCGCGTAATTCCGCGGTTTGACCGAGCTTCGCGAGGTCAAATGCATGCATTGGTTCGCCCAAATCAAGCATTGCATAATTGGTAATGTCCACAATATTATTGATTGAATGCAAGCCAACCACTTCTAAACTTTTTTGCAGCCATATTGGCGATGGCCTAATTTTTATATTTCTGACCACGCAACCAATATATCTTGGACATAACTTTTTGTCTAAAATTTTTATTGATAAATTATTTTCTTTTTTACCACGGGATCCTTCACTTCGCTCCGCTTCATTCAGGATGACATTATGTAAAGAAGTTTTGTAAATTACAGAAAGTTCGCGAGCAATTCCATAATGATTCCACAAATCCGGCCGGTGAGTCATGGATTTGTTGTCTAATTCAATAATCACATCATCCAATTGATTTTCCACACTTTCAACCTCTACCGTGGACATAGTCAAATCATGGGCTAATTTTTTAGCCGAGAGGCCTTTGGGCAAATTAACATATTGTTTGAGCCAATTTAAAGAAAGATGCATAAAATTATGAGTTATTTATAATTATTTTCTCTATCGCTTGTCTTTGTCTTTGCCAATCACTCCCCCATCTTGAACCACCCTCAACTGTCAAATAATGAATATTGTTTTCCTTGGCCCATTCAGCCACACCGCCGGAATAATTCAAATTAGTTCTGATTTTAAATTTTGTAATTTTATGATAAATTTCCGCCCAGTTTTTTGCTGTTTCGTCACTTTGATTATAAACCACATCTTTGCCAGCATTATGAAGCATAATTAAATTTTCAATATTTTCTGATTTTATAAAATTTATCAGAGCTTGTGTTTCTTTTTCTGAACCGCCAAATTCACCGCAAAATATTTTTATTTTTTCATCGCTGTAATCTCTGCCAAAACCCCATTCGGAATTTGGCTGAAAATTTTTAGTGGGAAAATTTCTGTTTAAATCAACATCATTGGCATTAAAACGGCCGATTCTTCCACGGTGCGCATAATCTGGATTTTTCAAAGCCCTCTCATAACCATCGGGGTTCAGGCAAAGAATAACATATAAAACACCATTAAAATCGTTAAAATCATTAAAAAAATTAATAATATAATGCGCTAATTTTACTGTGCCAATTTCATTGCCATGAATACCAGCGACAAATAAAATCTTTTTAGAACGGATGTCATCCTGAGGAGCGTCAGCGACGAAGGATCCCGCCCGCCTTGACTCGCGTTCGGCGAGGCAGGTGGAATTACCACTAATAATCTTATACACCTTTATTTCTCTTCCCTCTCCACTTTTTCCAATTACAAAACTTTCCACATTACTATTTATTGCTGGCGTCTTATCAAAACTATTATGATATCTGCCAATCATTCCGCGATAAATCGTGCCAAAAAAATATTTGATTTTGAAAAATAAATTTTTCATTTTATTATTCGTATGATATTTGCGTTTATTCGCATCGCTATTCGCATATTATCACAGCCCCTTATCCAACAAATACACCATCAACGCCACCATAGTGGCAATGCCGGTAATAATCCAATAACGCATCACTATTGTTTCATTT
>PFBP01000057.1 GCA_002778535.1 Candidatus Kuenenbacteria bacterium CG10_big_fil_rev_8_21_14_0_10_36_11 | reverse complement strand
TTGGCAGAACTTCAAAGAATACTTTTCAGTGCAACTATCGTCACACCAGAGGAACAAAACAGCCAAGTTAAATTTGGCAATGGGTTTATAGTTGAAATAGAACTTCATCTGATATTTATCTTATTATTTTTTAAGAAAATAAATTTAAAATTACTCCACACTCATCTTTTCCAATTCTGCTAAAATATCTTCTGGAATTGGCACTTGTCGCTTAGGACTAATGCCAGGATAGCGCCAGGCAGTAATTATTAATTTTTTATACTTATTTAAATCCTTAATTTTGATATTTGATTTTTGATTTTTAATTTTATCTTTCCACATCACCCAAATTTCTGTTTTTCTTTTATTGCCAACAGTCTGCATGCCAGCCAGGCATCCTGGCGCCACTGCCTCTTCTACTCTTTCTGGCGCGCGCAAAACTCTGGTCACTCTTTGCGCTGATAAACCATAAAATTTCATTTTTTCCAAAGAATGTTTTGTCCAAGAAAAATTGTCATTATCTTTGGGAATTTTAATAAACATATTTTTTAACTTTCTCATACAACTCTTTCGTCGCCACGACATCCCTCATGCAATACTCCGCGATTTTCTGATATTCTTTATTTTTAAACAACTCATTGATAGCCAAACCAGACACGCCCTGTTCTTTTGGATTTTTTATCTGGAAAAAATCGCACAGCACTTCCAAGGAATAATTTCTAAAAGCCCCATAAAAAGACAACTGGTCCATCAGATCAAAATGTTCTTTCACGCTATAGCGGTAAGGAACCAAATTTTTAGTCGGCGAGAGGCCATAAAGAATTGAACGGAAAATAATAAAGGGCGCGTCAAAACCTCGACCGTTAAAAGAAACAATCTGATTAAAAAATTTCACATCAGCCCAAAAATTTTCCAAAATTTCTTTTTCTGTTTTAACCAAATAAGCGACACCGTCTTTTTCATAATTTTTCAATTCAGAATCAGGCGCCTGAAAATACACCTTGCCCTGATTGGTTTCCGCGTTAAGCAGGCCAATAGCCACGACTTCGCCGGAAACTGGTGACAATCCAGTGCGCGCCATTGCGCCCTCTTTTTCTGCGTCAGTGTTCAGATTTTTTAAAATGTTTTTCTGAATCACCGGGCTTAATTTATCAAAATCATATCCGACAGTTTCAATGTCAAAAATTAATGTTGGCATATTGGTAAAAATTTCAAATTTTAATTTCCAAAAAATTTATTAGAAATTAGACATTAGAAATTAATAATTTTATTATTCTACTTTTTATCTTATCACTTTTTAGTGTTTAAGCAAATTGTAAAAAAACAGTTTTTAGATTATACTAATTCTTGTTGACGGCGGATTGCCCCAGGTCAATGCTGTAAAAAATGTTTTAGAAAATGTAGGGGCGTATTGCAATACGCCCCCGCCAAATAATACGCCCCTGCAAAACATTCCCATCTTGGGCATTGCCAAAGGCAAAACCCGCAAAAAAAAATGAATTTGTCGCTGTAAGGGCAATTCATGAATTACCCCTGCAAAATTGGATTGAAAATAACAAAAATTTGTTAGTCAGCGCTCGCGACGAAGCCCACCGTTTTGCCATTGCTTATCAGAAAAAACTGCGCAGAAATATTTGAATTAAAAATAAAAACATGGTCTTAAAACCCTGTTTTATACAATCCATTTTTATTTGGCGGCTGAAAAAATATTTTTAAACAATCTTCAGCCATCTCTGTTTCATCAACATAATTGCCTAACTTTAAATTCTCTTCTATCCACGCTCTAACCTGACCAGCAAGTTGTTTATTTGAAGCCCATTCAAGCAATCCTTCTTTGGTTAAATAATACCTTTCTCTTGCTCTTTGTAAAACTTTTATTTGAATAGCAGTTGCTTGATTGTGCACTTCAGCTTCATCAGAAATATTTATTTCAAAATTATTCTTTAACATATTTTTATGCGCTTTTTTTATACCCTGTGCCAGCTGGCACCAGACGGCCGATAATCACATTTTCTTTTAAGCCGCGCAGATAATCAATCTTGCCTGAGACTGCGGCGTCAATCAAAATGCGGGCGGTTTCCTGGAAAGAAGCAGCTGATAAAAACGAAGAAGTGGAAAGCGATGATTTAGTAATGCCAAGTAAAATTATATTGCCCTTGACCAATTCTTTTTTATTCTTTTTTAAATTTTCATTAATATCATTAAATTCGGAAATTTCAACAATTTCGCCAGGAGAAAGATAAGAATCGCCAGGATCTTCAATAAACACACGGGAAAACATTTGTTTCGCGATAATCTCAATGTGCTTATCATTCAATTTCTGGCCTTGAGAAGAATAAATATGCTGAATTTCTTTCAAAACATAACGCTGGGTTTCTAACTGTCCGCGCAGGCTGAATAATTCATGGATATCCAAAGCACCTTCAGTCAATTGCTGTCCGCGCGCCACCTGATCTTTGTCTTTAACCCAAAGCGCTAAACCAGACACGGGCGGCAGTTCTTTTTCAACTTCTTTTTTGTTTTCAATCCTGACCACCCAATTTTCTTTGTCTTTTTTATCAAGTGTTAATTCGCCGGCAAACGGCGCTTTAATCTCTTTGCCATCGTTCGCCAAAATCACAGCGTCTTTTTTAATTTTACCGCTTTTCTTAATCTCTAGGCGATCAAAATCTTCTTTAGCAATATTGGTTTCAAAGCGATGAATTTCATAACCTTTAATTTTAATTATTTTCTGTTTCTTGTCTTTATCTTCTTCAATCATAACAACGCCGTCAACAGGCGAAATCAAAGCTGGCTTTTTAACCGGCCTGGCTTCAAAAATTTCCTGCACGCGAGGAAGGCCTTGGGTGATATCGCCGCCCGCTGCCACGCCGCCAGTGTGAAAAGTGCGCATGGTTAATTGCGTGCCTGGCTCGCCAATTGATTGAGCCGCCACAATACCGACCGTCGCGCCTAATTTTACTAATTTGTTATAGCCCAAGTCCCAGCCATAACATTTAGCGCATAGCCCACGATTAGTCCTGCAAGTTAGGACAGAACGGACGCGCACGCTATCCAAATTAAGTTTGTTAATTGTGCGGGAAGCTTCATAGCCAATCACTTCGCCTTTCCTAACAATTATTTTTTTAGTTTCCGGATTTTTAATATCAGCTGTCGCCACCCGGCCTAAAATGCGCTTGGCCAAATCCTCGCCCATTTCTTCTGATTCCTGTTTGGTGATTGTGACTCCTGTTTGATCGCCGCAATCATCTTCATTAATGATCACGCTCTGCGCCACATCAACTAATTTGCGCGTCAGATACCCTGCTTCAGATGTGCGAAGCGCTGTGTCTGATAAACCTTTACGCGCGCCATGCGTGGAAATAAAATATTCCAAAACAGAAAACCCTTCTTTAAACGAAGCCTTGACAGGCAATTCAATTGTTTCGCCAGCTGGATTATGCACGAGTCCTTTAATACCCATCATCTGAGTGGTCTGATTCCATGAACCACGCGCGCCAGATTCAATCATGGCATAGACTGGGCTACCTTTGATTTGCGATAAAGTCGCCCGGCATAAAGCAGTGATTTTATCAATCACCTCAAACCAGACTTTAATTTCTTTTGTTCTTCTTTCATCATTAGTCAAAAGTCCCATTTCATATTGTTCCTGAATCTGCTCTACATCGCGCTCGGCTAAGGCAATAATCGCTGGCTTTTCTACTAATGCAGGTGTGTCATCCATGCCCCAGGAAATACCAGACTTGGTCAGATATTTGATGCTGATATCTTTAATTTTATCCAACAAGACCGCGGTGTCGTCAATGCCGTAAATTTCCAAAGAATCAGCAATTAACTTTTTAATCTGGGACCTGCCCATGATTTTATTCACAAAACGCAACTGATCAGGCAGAATTTCATTAAATAAAATCCGGCCAACAGTGGTCCAGGCGATATTATCTACGATAATCTGGCCGCAACTTTGAGAAAATTCCTGGGAAAATTTTACGCGAATTAAGTCCTGCAAATTTATTTTTTTCAATTCATATGCCATAATGGCTTCATCTGGCGCGGCAAAATATTTGCAGGTTTTTTTAAATTCATCATCAGCGCCTTCGTAATAACAGGCTGTCATGTAATAAATACCCAAGACAAAATCCTGGGCTGGCATGGCAATGGGCGAACCATCCCCTGGCCGCAAAAGATTTTTAGCCGAGAGCATAAGTTCGCCTGCTTCTCTTTTAGCTTCTTCAGTTAAAGGCACATGCACAGCCATCTGGTCACCGTCAAAATCAGCGTTAAAAGCAGAGCAGACAAAAGGATGCAATTGAATGGCTTTGCCTTCAATCAAAATCGGCTGGAATGCCTGAATACCCAAACGATGCAGCGTTGGCGCGCGATTCAAAAGCACATGAGCGGTTTTAGTAATATTTTCCAAAATGTCATAAATTTCCGGCTTGCCTGTTTCAATGTATTTATTAGCCGAACGGACATTATGCGCTAATTCTCTTTTAATCAATTCAGAAATCACGAATGGCTTGAATAATTCCAGAGCCATTTTCTTGGGCAATCCGCATTGATATATTTTTAAATGCGGGCCAACCACAATAACAGAACGACCGGAATAATCAACTCTTTTGCCAAGCAAATTCTGGCGAAAACGGCCTTGTTTGCCTTTCAGAGAATCAGCCAGACTTTTCAGCATTCTTTGCTGGCCGGTTGAAGCAGTCACAGTTTTCCCGTGCCTGGCTGAATTATCAATCAAGGCATCAACTGCCTCCTGCAACATTCTTTTTTCATTGCGCACAATTACTTCTGGCGCGTTTAATTCCATGAGTTTTTTTAAGCGGTTGTTACGATTGATGACGCGGCGGTATAAATCATTCAAATCAGAAGTGGCGAAACGGCCGCCTTCAAGAGCAACCATTGGCCGCAAATCTGGAGGAATCACTGGCACAACTGTTAAAATCGTCCATTCTGGCCTGATGCCGCGTTCGTTTAATAAATTTAATAATTTATAGCGCTTCATTAGTTTTTTTGTCTTAATAGGCGAAGCGTCTTTTAAATCAGCATTGATTTTTTTCAGCTCCTCATTCAAATCAATTTTTTCCAATAATTTTCTGACAGCACCAGCGCCGATTTCTGCTTCAAAAATATGGCCGTATTTTAAAGACAAATCCTGATAAGTATTTTCAGAAATAATTTGTTTGACTTGCAATTCTTTTAATTCCTTGCGCGATACTTCAGCAATCAAAGTCAATTCTTTTAATTCCTGTCCGCTTGCTTCAGTTAAAACTTTAAGCCGGTTATTTTTTTCTTCAGCCGACCATTTGGCTTGAGATTTAATTTGTTTGGTTTGATTTTCCAAATTAGCTTCCAGTTGTTTCTTTTTCTGCTTGAATTCCTCTTCCAGCTGCGCCAGCATTTCTTTTCTCAATTCATCATTAACGCTCACCACGATAAAATTAGCAAAATAAATCACTTTTTCCAATTCCTGGGGAGACAAATCCAAAGCCAAACCAACTTTGGAAGGCACGCCGCGCAAAAACCAAATATGGGAAACCGGGGTGGCAAGTTCAATATGCCCCATTCTTTCACGCCTGACCAAAGACCTTGTCACTTCCACTCCGCATTTGTCGCAGATAATGCCTTTATAGCGGATCCTTTTATATTTGCCGCAATAACATTCCCAGTCTTTGGTCGGACCAAAAATCCGTTCGCAAAACAAGCCGTCTTTTTCCGGTTTCTGCGTCCGATAGTTAATGGTTTCTGGTTTTAAGACTTCGCCATGGGACCAATTCTTAATCACCTCAGGCGAGGCGACTCTTAAGCGAATGGAATCAAAGTCCAAAACTTTTTGATCTTCGTAAAGCATAAAATTATTTTTCTGTCCCCTCCTTTTCAAGGAGGGGTGGCGAGGTCGTTAGACCGAGCCAGGGTGGTTATATTTTAATTTGTCATTCCCGCGAAAGCGGGAATCCAGAAATAAAAATGAAATAATTATTTTATTTCTTCCTTCAACCACAATACGCATTTTTCAAATTCTCTTATTCCTTCATTATCAACAACATCCACTGGAAAGTTAAACATTCTTGTTTGTTTTTTGTCTGCCTGCATTCCTTTTATATTATTTATTTTTTCAAAAAATTCATTAATAATTTGAGACTTTTGTTTATCCAATTCATGCTCTACCAACCAAAATCCAATTTGAATAAAACCATTTCCCCAAACAGAGAAAACTGTTGTTTGACCATCACCGTTAGGATTTTTGATTTTGAAGTTAAAATTTGGATTTTTCCCCGTTCCCCAACCCTCAAGACATTTTTCCTTTTTAGCAAAATCTAAAAGGGCTAAAATTTTATTTTTTGTCTCAAATTTTAATTTTTCTATTTCTGCCATAAACCCTTCTTCGTTCCAGCTTATTCTCTGGCTTGAGCCATTTGGTATTCTGACACCTTTTTTAACTTCCACTCCAAACAATTTTGGGATTATTATTTTATACTTTTCAAACTCATAATATTCCATCTGCACTGCATAAATATCAAACTGGCTGTTTTGATTAATATAAACTATTAAATCTTTCAGTCTATCCTCAACCAAATCCATCAAAACTACAAACTTAATATTTCCTTGTTGTAAGTTTCTTTTAATTGCCTCAAACATTATAACTATTTGTTCATCGTCTATGTTAAAAAATTTTTTTGCCTTTTCTTCAAAACTTATTGAAAATTTTTCATTGATTTCATTATTGATTTCGGCCATAAATTCGTCAAAATTGCTGTGCCGCCAAAGAGATGCACCATAATCAAGAGCTTGAGCAACAACCATTCTTTTGTCAGGATTTTTGTATAGCTTTGTTTCAACAACATAAATATCACCATCCTTATCTATGGCCA
>PFBP01000005.1:6645-13516 GCA_002778535.1 Candidatus Kuenenbacteria bacterium CG10_big_fil_rev_8_21_14_0_10_36_11 | reverse complement strand
TTTTTTCCTTATCTCATCTGCCTTTTTCCATTCTTTATTTTTTCTTGCCGTTTCGCGCTCCGCCGCTAATTTTTTCACTGCCGCTGGAATAATTATTTTTTCTTTTTTAACTTTGCTCAAATTTAGCCCCATTACTTTATCAAAATCCAAAAGGGTTGCTTTTTTATCTCCAGCCTGTAATTTAGAATTAAGAACTTCCCAGACAATGGCTAATGCCCGCGGCATATTTAAGTCGTCATTGATGGCAGTTAAAAATTTATACTGATATTTTTTATCAATTATAGCGTTTTTACCATCTTTTATAGCTGATACTGCTTCGTATAAATTATTTAAAGCATTGGCTGCTGATTCAATTGATTTTTCACTCCATTCCATTGGTTTTCTATAATGGACTGTCAGGCAGGCGTAGCGATATGACAAGGGATTGATATTTTTTTTGAGCAAAGCGTTTTCCAAGGTTAAAAAATTTTCTGTTGATTTGGCCATTTTTTTGCCATTAGCAATATTTAAAAAAGCGCCATGCAGCCAATAATTAAAAAATTTTTTACCAGTGGCTGATTCTGACTGGGCGATTTCATTGGTATGATGAATATTAACATGGTCAATCCCGCCGCAATGAATATCCAATTCTTTGCCAAGATATTTCATGCTCATAGCAGAGCATTCAATATGCCAGCCGGGAAAACCAATGCCCCAAGGCGATTGCCATTCCATCTGTCTTTTAGCATTTTTAGGAGAAAATTTCCATAAAGCAAAATCAGTTGAATTTTTCTTTTCGTTATTTTTTTCCACCCTAGCACCTTCTTCAAGAGCCGCGAGCGGCTGATGGCTTAATTTATTATAATCAGGAAATTTTGAAGTATTAAAATAAACGCCGTCAGAAATTTTATAAGTGTAGCCTTTTCTTTCCAGAGTTTTTATTAATTCAATTTGTTTTTTGATATTATCAGTGGCGCGGCACCAAATATCCGGCTCCAAAATATCTAATTTTTTCATATCTTTTCTAAAAGCTCGCCAATAAAAATCAGAGATTTCCCAAGCTGATTTGCCTTCGCGTTTGGCGCCCTTTTCCAATTTATCTTCGCCCATATCACGGTCGCCAGTCAGATGCCCCACATCAGTGACATTCATGACATGTTTAACTTCGTAACCATTATAAATTAACACTCGCTTTAAAATATCTTCAAAAATATAAGTGCGCAAATTGCCTAAATGAGCGTAATTATAAACAGTTGGTCCGCAAGTATAAAGGCCCGCTTTATTTTTATTAAGGGGTTTGAATTTTTCTTTTTTGCGTGTGAGAGTATTATAGAGTTGCAACATATTTATTAGAGCCATTTTTTCTTTTTAAAAATCAAGAGCATACCGGCGGCAGCGAGAATCATAATGATCACCACGCACCAGAAATCATATTGAGAGTTGATAAATGGCATACTATTCATAGTGTTCATTCCAAAAATCGCGGCAAATAAAGTCAATGGAAAAACAATGACTGAAATTACAGTCAGTGTCTTCATAATTTCTGTCTGACGATGCGACATCAATGACTCATGTGTCTCATGCACCGCATTGATGGTTTCTTTGTAATTTTCTAAAAAATCCCAGATGTCTTTAGTGTGATTGACTAAATTGGCAAAATAATTATGCAAACAATTGCTGGGATAAAATTTTTCCGATGCCTTAATCAGTTTGGAAATAATGCTTTTATGCGCCTGCATGGCTTTGCGGAAATTCACAATATTAATTTTGATGCGGAGAATTTCCGTAATAATAACTAATTTTTTTTCAAATATATTTAAAGTGTTAATTTCAATGTTGTCAATATCCTGACTGATGTGATTGAGCATAGGAAAACATTCGTGCAAAAGACGGTTTAAAATTTCATAAAGCAGAACTGAACCATTGTTCAGATATTTTTCTCCGAAGGCGGGATTTTTTTCCGCTTCTGTTTGCAATTCTAATAGCGGCTTTAGTTCGCCGTTATGCACTGTAATAATTTTTTCATTATCAATAAAAAAATCAACTTCCGAAGGCCTGACTTTGCCTGTCTCTTTGTCATAAAACGGAAAGAGCAAAATCATAAAAATATAACGACTGCGGTCCACTAATTTTGGTCTCTGAGTTGGTGGCGGACATTCAAGAATATCCTGCTCTTCATAATCAAAATTATCTTTCAGCCAGTCAAGCTGTTTTTTTGTCGGCTTATCAACAATGTGCCAAAAGAAATTATTGTGTTGGTAGGAAGAAATGTGGGGCATAATATTATATTATCACATTTTTAATTTTTATGCTAAAATTAACTTGTGGATAGTTTAAGAAAACCTTATTCAGAAATTGCAAAAGAAAAATTAAAAAGAGAGTCTCAAGAAAAAGAGGCTGATTTTGAGTTAAAGAGAAACAGGAGAGAAAAAGAAATTATTAGAAGAGAAACAGCTGGCGAATCAAGGGAATCTTTGTTGCAAACTCCAACTGGCCAAGGAGCATCAGCAGTTGGTGCGCCAGGCATAGATGCGACTAAAAGTCCTTTGCATCAAACCGTGGAAGCGATTTTGGAAGATAATTTGGAAGATTTATATTTCTCGCTTGACGTCGGGGCCCAAGATAAGTTTAAGAAAAAAGGCGAGGAAACTACTGTTAAGATTATGCAATTAATAATCTCGGCTAAAGCCACTTTTAAAAATTTTTTTAAATTGATTTTTAAATGGCTTAAAATTATTCCGGGTGTGAATAGATATTTTTTAGAGCAGGAAGCGAAAATTAAGGCGGATAGAATAATGGAAATAAAATTTTAATTTCTAATATCTAATTTCTAATAAAATAAAAAATTTTGTGATTGACTTATTAAATAATGTTTCTGCAAGGTTTTTATTTTTAAAAATTAGAAATTAATGAGAAATATGCCTTATTCTTCTTTTAGCCAACCCACCCTTTTTGATAACCCAATTTTTATTGTCGGCCTGTTTTTACTGGCTATTATTTTTTTAATTTTGATCATTATTTTAATCTGGCGCGCTTGGGTCAGGAAAAATTATAAACTGCCGTTGGAATTGCGTTCTGTGATTCTTTCGGTGGCTGTGCCAAAAGATGCGGCTGGTGTGGGAAAAAAAGAAACTGAAACCGGTAGTAACACAGCGCAGATTCAGGAACAAATTTCCTGGGCAGAAAATCTTTGGTCAACATTTGGCGCGATTAAGCCGCCTAAAGCATGGCAGGCCTGGTTTTACGGACGGCATGATGAAATCTCTTTAGAGATTGTGGCGCAAAATCGGCTGATTTATTTTTATGTTGTGGCGCCAAAATATCTGGAGCAGTTTATTGAACAGCAAATTCAGGCCCAGTATCCTCACGCGCAGATTGAAATTGAAGAGGATTATAATATTTTTGCGCCCAGTAGTTCTGTGGCCGCAGCCTGCCTTAATCTAATGAAACCAGATATTTTGAGTTTAAAAACTTACCGCAAAATGGAAGTTGATCCTCTGAACTCTTTAACCAATAGTTTGTCAAAATTAAGCGATTCAGAAGGCGCGGTGATTCAGATTATGATTCGGCCTGTCGCTAAAGACTGGCATAAAAAAGGCCGTAAAATTGTGCAGGAAATAATGTCTGGCAAAAAGATAGATGATGTGTTGAAGAAAATTCCCGGCCGATTTTGGTATGATAAAGCGGCTAACCAGACTTTAAAATCCATTGGCGGCTTGCATTCTGCTTTTTTAGTTAGCGAATCAAAATCCAAAGATGAGTTGCCTAAACAGCCCCAATTGACGCCATTGGACCAGGAAACAATAAAATCAATTGAAGAAAAAGTGGCTAAAGCAAGCATGGAAACTAATATCAGAGTTGTAGTTTCTGCGCCAGATAATTCCACAGCCACCATGAATTTAAGAAATATTTTGAATTCATTTGGCCAGTATAATATCTATGAATATGGCAATGGCTTTAAAGCGTCTGGCAGTAAAAAAATTGATAAAATAATTTCTGATATAATTCATAGGCGATTTAGTAAAAATTTTTTAATGACTTTGAATACGGAAGAATTAGCTTCTGTTTATCATTTTCCTTTACCCAGTTGCGCTACGCCAAATATCCATTGGCTTGGCGCCCGCCGGGCGCCAGCGCCGACTAATATGCCGGAGCAAGGAATTATTCTGGGAAAAAATATTTACCGGGGCAAAGAGACGCTTGTCAAACTTCAAAAAGATGATCGGCGCAGGCATTTGTATATTATTGGTATGACAGGCACTGGTAAATCAACTTTAATGGTTAATCTGGCTGTGCAAGATATTCAAAACGGAGAAGGTGTTTGTTATATTGACCCGCATGGCACTGGTATTGAAGATATTTTGCCCACTATTCCTGAATCGCGTTTGCAAGATGTTATTTATTTTGATCCTGGTTTTACTGAGCGGCCCATTGGATTAAATATGCTAGAAGCAAAAACTTCTGCTGAACAGGATTTTGCCACGCAGGAAATGATTGAAATTTTTTATAAACTAATGCCCAGCCGTGAAATGGGCGGTCCGATGTTTGAACACTATATGCGCAATGCTATGTTGCTCTTAATGGCAGACAAAGATAATCCTGGCACCATTGTGGAAATTCCGCGCGTGTTTGTGGATGAGGAATTCCGTCAATACAAATTATCCAAATGTCATGATTTAATGGTTAAAGCTTTTTGGGAAAAAGAATATGTGGCTGCTCAAAGAGGCAGTTCAGGGGCTGACATGCTTTCTTATGTGATTTCTAAAACAGGCCGTTTTATTGAAAATGAAATGATGAGGAATGTGATTGGCCAGCCGTATTCTGGCTTTAATATCAGAGAGATTATGGATCATAAAAAGATATTATTGGTGAATTTGTCAAAAGGAAAAATAGGGGAAACAAATAGTGATCTTTTGGGCTTGATTTTTGTTTCCAAATTGCAGATTGCCGCGCTTTCCCGGGCTGATTTGCCGGAAAATGAACGGCCTGATTTTTATCTTTATATTGATGAATTCCAAAATTATGTCACTGATTCAATTGCCACGATTTTAGCTGAGGCAAGAAAATATCGCTTGAATTTAATTATGGCGCATCAATACATCAGTCAGCTAATTAAAAATCAGGACACCAAAGTGCGCGACGCGGTGTTTGGCAATGCCGGTACTATGATTTGCTATCGCATTGGCGTGGAAGACACGGAAACTATGGCTAAACAATACGCGCCTGTTTTTAATGAATATGATTTAATGAACATTGAAAAATATCAGGCTTATGTGCGCTTGCTTATCAATAACGAAGCAGCCCGGCCGTTTAATATGATGGCGTTTCCACCAGTGAAAGGCAATCCAGAAATAGTAGATGTGGTTAAAGAATATTCCAGCCAAAAATATGGCCGGCCAAAATCAGAAGTGGAGCAGGAAATTTCTGAAAGGTCAAAATTAGGACAAAATGCGAAAGATGGTGTAATAAGTAATCCGTAATCTGTAATTTGTAACAAAAAGCATAAGGCTTTTTTTATTTGCCAAAATAGTGGGTTTTTGATAAGATTGAGATGTTATTATTTTTTGAGCAAAGAACGACGGGACCCCTCGCTACACTCGGGATAAATTTCTTTATTTATGCTAACTGCAAAAGAATTAAGAAAAAAATATATTGAATTTTTTAAATCAAAAAAACACGCGGAGATTCTCTCGGCGTCTTTAATGCCGGAAAATGATCCGTCAACTCTTTTTATTACTGCTGGCATGCAGCCATTGGCGCCATTTCTTTTGAATGAAAAACATCCTGCTGGCAAACGTTTGGTTAATTCGCAAAAATGCGTGCGCACCGTTGATATTGATGATGTGGGTGATAAAACTCATCACACTTTTTTTGAAATGCTCGGTCATTGGTCGCTTGGCGATTATTTTAAAGATGAAGCAATAAAAATGAGTTATGAATTTTTAACGCAAGAGTTGCAGTTAGATAAAAATAATTTGGCATTTACTGTTTTTGCAGGAGATGATAACGCAGAGAGAGACGAAGAAGCAGCCAGTGCTTGGAAAAATCTTGGTGTGAGTGAAAAACGAATCGCATATTTGCCAAAAAAAGATAATTGGTGGGAGCCGACTGGCAATAGCGGCCCCTGCGGTCCTTGCACTGAAATGTTTTTTTGGACTGACAAAAGTGAAAAGGTGCCAGATGTTTTTGATCCAGCTGATAAACGGTGGGTAGAAATTGGCAATGATGTTTTAATGCAGTATGAAAAAATTGGTGAGAATAAATATAAAATTGCCAACCAGAAAAATATTGATAATGGCACTGGCTTGGAACGATTGTTAGCTGTGATGAATAATTTAGATGACAATTATCAAACAGATTTATTTTGGCCGATAATAAAAGAGATTGAAGAATTATCTAATAGCAAATATGGCGAAGACGAAGAAACTAATAAGCAAATGCGTATTATAGCAGACCATTTAAGAGCGGCGACTTTTATTATGGGTGATGATATGGGTATTGCGCCATCAAATGTGGACCAAGGATATGTGGTTAGAAAATTGATCCGCCGGGCAATTCGCCACGGCCGGATGATTGGGATTAAAGAAAATTTCAGCCATAAAATTGCCGAAGTGGTGATTGAAATTATGAATGAAATTTATCCAGAGCTTTTGAGAAACAAAAAATTTATCCTGGACAATTTAATGGCGGAAGAAGATAAATTTACCAGGACTTTGCAGGAAGGAATGAAGATGTTTCATGAAAACATTAAAACATTAAAACATAAAAATAATATTTCTGGTTCATTAGCTTTTAATTTATTCCAAACTTATGGTTTTCCACTGGAGCTGACCAAAGAGTTAGCCAAAGAAAATGGACTTGAAGTTGATGAAGCGGAGTTTAATGAAGAATT
>PFBP01000005.1:0-6612 GCA_002778535.1 Candidatus Kuenenbacteria bacterium CG10_big_fil_rev_8_21_14_0_10_36_11 | reverse complement strand
AATTTAAAGGCGGGCTGGCTGATCATTCGGAAAAAGTCACGCAATATCACACAGCCACGCATCTGTTGTTGGCCGCGCTTAGGAAAATACTAAGTGAAGATATCGCGCAAAAGGGAAGTAATATCACGGATGAAAGAATGCGCTTTGATTTTAATTGGTTGGAAAAAGTGCCAGAGGACAAGCTGAAAGAGGTGGAGGATTTGGTAAATCAAAAAATAATTGAGAAAATTCCGGTTGAGATGCAAGAGTTGCCAAAAGAAGAAGCAATAAAAATTGTTAAAAAATTGTCTTTTGATTTATCTAAATACGGAGACATTGTCAAAGTGTACCTGATTGGAGATTTCAGCGCTGAATTTTGCGGCGGGCCGCATGTGAAAAACACGAGCGAGCTCGGGCATTTTAGAATTATTAAAGAAGAAGCATCGTCTGCCGGAGTGAGGAGAATTAAGGCGGTGTTAGAATAATTTTTAAGTTTTAATTTCTAATTTCTAAATAACTATTTTTGTTTTATTTTTTAAAAATTAGACATTAGAAATTAGTAATTATTTTTTATGTCATTTGCCACTCAATCATTTCGTCCACAACGCAATTATCGTCTGGCAGTTGCGCGGCCAAAAAAACATCATTGGCTCTGGCGCGGAGTTTTTTTATTGACAATTTTAATTTTATTTTTTATTCTTTTCACTTATGTTCTGCCAAGTGCCCGCGTCACCATTGTTACAGAAACGGAAAATATCAGCCAGGATTTTGAGATTCAACTGACAACTGATAATACCAAGGTTAATGAAGAAAATAATATTTTTGCCGCTGTAATTGTAGCAACTGAAGAAACTAAAGAAAGCGAATTTAAAGCCACGGGCAGTAAAAATATGGGCAAAAGCGCTACTGGCCAGGCAATATTTTTTAATAAAACAGGCAACCCACAGCCAATTACTCCTGATATGGATTTGGTTAGCGATCAGGGCAGTGTTTTTAAAGTTGCTGAACCAGTCAATGTGCCAGGCGCCAGAGTTGACGATCAAGGCCAGGTAGTGAGCGGAGAAATCATAGTCGCTATTTCAAGCAAAGAAGCAGGCACTAAAGCCAATAATATTTCTGGCCGTGTAAATATTTCCGCTCTTGCCCTGGATCGCCAAGAAAAGATTTATGGTTCAATTCAAAACACTACTTCAGGCGGCACTGATAAGAATGAAACAGTGGTGAGCCAAGAAGATTTGGATCAAGCCAAAGCGAAATTGCTTAAAGATTTGGAAACGCCAGTTAAAGAATCCTTAAATAAAAAAGCTGGCGCTGAAATGATTATTTCTGACCAGCTGATTCAGTTTGACAGCTCTGAAACTAATACTTCAGTCGCCATAGATAACCCAGCAGATAATTTTAAGATGGCTTTAAAATTAAAAGCCCAGGCCTTTGCTTATGATAATAAAAATTTACGCCAGAATTTGAAAACTAAAATCGCGCAAAAATTAAAACCAGGCCAGACAATTGCTGAAACAGAATTCGGCAGTTTGGAATTAACAGTCCAAGATGTGGATTTCTCTTTTGGCACAGTTAAGCTGGCAGTCAAAGCGACATTTCCAGTGGCTGAAAATATTGATTTAAAAACCATTAAAGCTAACATTTTGGGCAAAAGCGAAGTGGAAGCGCGGCGCTACATTCTTTCTCTGCCCAAAGTCAAAGATGTTAGATTTGATTTTTCCATGAGTTTAAACAGTAAATTGCCAGAAAAAGAAGATAAGATCATAATTGAATTAGGCCAAGGAATTTAATTGCTTGACAGATATTTGGCTTTTGTCTATACTATCCATATAACACACTTAATCTTAAGACCCAAATTTAATTTTGATTAAAAGAATAGCATTATATTCTGGATATTTTTTATACCCAGATGATTTAAATACTAATGAGTGTTGACAACGTCAATTATCAAAATCCAACCCAAGGATCAATACCGCCTGATTCTTTTGGAGCTAATAATCCACTTGGCACGAGCAAAAGAGATGATTTTGGCCCTTTTAAGATCAATAAAAAGGGTTTTATAGAAATTATTGGCGAGGTGGTGGAATCCTTGCCAAGCATTACTTTTCGTGTTAAATTAGAAAACGGCCAAGAAATTTTAGCCAGATTGTCTGGTAAAATGCGCCTTAATAAAATTATGCTGATTCCAGGGGACAAGGTCAAAGTAGAAATTTCACCTTATGATTTGACCAAGGGCCGCATTATGTATCGTCTATAAAATAATTTTTGTTTTTTCCGCGTAAGTCTGCGTTTTTTTAAACGTGATGTTCCGCGTAAATCCGCGTTTATATGAAAGTTCGCGCTTCGGTAAAAAAAATTTGCAAAGATTGCCAAGTTGTGCGCCGTAAAAAGCGCGTGGTTGTGATTTGCAAAAATCCGAAACATAAGCAAAGACAGGGGTAAACAAAAATTAAAATTTAAAAATCAAAAATCAAAATTTTGGAATTTTAAAAATTATTTTATGGCCAGAATTGCCGGTGTTAATTTACCAAATGAAAAAAAAATAGAAATAGGTTTGACCTATCTTTTTGGCATTGGTCTTTCGCAGTCTAAAAAAATTTTAAAAGAATTGGCTATTGATCCAAATATCCGGGTTAAAAATTTAACCGAAGAACAAACCAATGCTTTGCGCCAAAAAATAGAAAAAGAATATCGGGTGGAAGGCGATTTAAAAAGAGAAATTTTAAGCAATATTAAAAGATTAAAGGAGATTGGCAGTTATCGTGGCAGCAGGCACGCCAAGGGATTGCCTGTGCGCGGCCAGCACACCAGAAGAAACACGCGCACAGTGCGCGGCAATGTCCGCCGTTCTGTCGGCTCTGGCCGTAAACCAGCGGCGCAAAAAACTTAAAAATACGAATATTACGAATTAAATAAAATACTTACGAATAAAGATAATTATGTCTGAAGATAAAAATAATTTATCAGAAAATCAAGTTTTAGAAACACCAACTGCAGAAGCGGCGGATTTGGATATGGCTTTAGAAAATCATATTCCGGATCCTGAAAATATTACTAACGAGTCAGAAGAATCTAAAACCGTGGTTACAACAGCCAAAGGCAAGAAGAAGAAAAAAGTCGCTCCTTTTTTGCGCGGCGGACGCGGCCAGGCGCATGTTAATTCCACTTATAATAACACTTTAATTTCCATTACTGATTTAAACGGCGCCGTGCTTTTATGGTCAACAGCGGGCCGGAGCGGATTTAAGGGCCCTAAAAAATCTACGCCTTACGCGGCTGGAATTATTGTCAAAAATTTAGCAGATAAAGTCAAAGCACTGGGCATTAAAGAATTAGATGTCTATGCCAAAGGAGTCGGTATTGGCCGCGAAGCAGCAGTGCGCGCTTTTGATACTAATGGCATTAAAATAATTTCCATTACTGATGTGACTCCGGTCGCTCATGGCGGTTGTCGGCCAAGAAAAAGGAGAAGAGTGTAATATGGCTAGAAACATAAAACCAAGTTGCAAACAATGCCGCCGTTTGGGCATTAAGCTTTGCGCCAAAGGGCAAAGGGGGGACGGCCAAAAATGTGCTTTAACCCGCCGCAATTACCCGCCAGGTGTTCATGGGCCAAAGGGTTATGGCAGAATGACTGATTTTGGTTTGCATCTTCAGGAAAAACAAAAAATGAAATTACTCTATGGCGTCTTGGAGCGTCAATTAAGAAAAGTGTTTAGCGAAGCTGTCAAAGCCAAAAGTAATACCAGTTTTAAATTGATTGAACTTTTGGAAAGAAGATTGGATAATGTTATTTATCGTTTGGGATTAGCTAATTCTCGCGCCCAAGCGCGCCAGTTTGTTAATCATGGTTTGTTTCTGATAAATAGTAAAAAAATAACCATTCCGTCATATCGTGTTAAAGTTAATGACTTAATCAGCATTAGAAAAGAGAAAACTAAAAATAAAGGCATCTTGGCTGATAATTTGAAAAATATTAGCCAGCAAGAAAGACCTGGCTGGCTTAATTGGCAAACAGAAAATCAAACCGGCCAGATTGTTAGCCTGCCAGAAAGTAAAGATTTAGAAATTGGCATTGATCCAAGATTGATCGTGGAGTTTTATTCTAAATAATGTTTTTAATTTATCCCGAGGTCCGATGGAAATCGGATCGAGGGACCTCACTCTAATAATATTACAAATTATTTTAACCGAGGAATCAATCGGATTATCTCCAGTAAAAGAGGATCCCTCGCTTCGCTCGGGATAAACTTTATTTTTTATGCATTCTATCCCCATTGCTCAAAAAAAAGAATTTTTTTCCGAAACGCTAAATAGCGGCCGTTTTGTAATTGAGCCGTTGTTCCCTGGTTATGGTTTAACCATTGGCAATGCTTTGCGCCGAGTATTGCTTTCCTCGCTTGAAGGCGTGGCTATTACTTTTATGCGCCTGAAAGGCGTTGATCATGAATTTTCCGCCTTGCCAGGGGTTAAAGAAGATGTGGTTGATATTATTTTAAATTTAAAACAAATCCGTTTTGAAGTAGATGGCAATTTTGAAGAGCCAATTAAAATGGAACTTAAAACCAAAGGAGTCAAGGTGGTGACTGCTGGCGATTTTAAAAAAGTGGCAGGTGTGAAAATCGCTAATCCAGAATTGATTATCGCGAACATTGTTGATGCTAAGGGCGAATTTGAATTGGAAATTTGGTTAGAGCGCGGGCACGGCTATCTGCCAACAGAAATGATGACGACTCGTGATAAAGAAATTGGTATGATCGCGGTTGATGCTTTCTTTTCGCCTATTAAAAAAGTTGCTTTAGATGTTGAGAATATGCGCGTGGGCGATATGACTAATTGGGATCGTTTGATCATGCATATTGAATCCGATGGCACAATTATGCCGGAAGAAGCATTGACTAAAGCAGCAGGCATATTAGTAGAGCAATTTTCTTTTTTTGTAGAAAGCAAAAAAATAATTAAAAAAGAAGATGCTACTGAAACAGAAGAAACAGCATTAGAAACAGAAACGACAGAAGACAGCACTATTGCTGAAGATAAACCAAAAAAACGAGGCCGTAAGAAAAAAGAAGAATAATTTTAAAATTTTCCGTGTAATTCTGCGATTTTCCAAAAGTGATGTTCCGCATAATTCCGCGTGTTGGTATGAAACATCAAGATTCCAAACGAATTTTAAGCCGTAAAACAGGACCCAGAAGAGCGCTTTTAAAGGGTTTGGTTTTATCTTTGGTATTGCATGAAAAAATTAAAACCACTGCAGCCAAAGCCAAATCTTTGCGGCCGTTAATGGAAAATATAATTACGCGCGCTAAAATTGATAATCTGCATAATCGCCGGGAAATTCTAAAAAAAATTACAGCTCAAAAGGCCGTGAAAAAATTATTTGAAGTAATTGGTCCACGTTATAAAGATAGGCAGGGCGGCTATTTAAGAATTATTAAATTGAAAGCAAGGAAAGGCGACGCAGCTAAAATAGCGCTGATTGAGTTGGTATAATTATAATTTTTTTGCGCAAAAATTTATGATAAAAAAAGATACGCAAATTATTGACGCTCGTAGTAAAGTTCTTGGCAGATTGGCTACTGAAGTGGCTTTGTTATTGCGCGGCAAAAATAAAATCAATTATCAGCCGCATTTAGACAATGGCGCCGTGGTGGTAATAAAAAATGTTGATGAGATGAAATTTACTGGTAAAAAATTAGAACAAAAGGTTTATAAACACCATACTAATTATCTCGGCCATTTGAATATAGTTAAAATGAAAGATTTATATGACAAAAAACCGGCCAAAGTTTTTGAAAAAGCCGTGTATAATATGTTGCCGAAAAATAAATTGCGGCCTTTAATGATGAAACGTTTAAAATTTGAATAAAAAATATGGATAAAAAAATAACTAAACCAAAACCTAAAGCCGTTAAAAAACCTGTTAAAGAAAAAATAGCGAGTGTTAAGATTGAAGAAAAAAAAGAAGAAAAGTTAACGACCCCAGTCGCCGCCAAGTCTGCATTGAAAAATGATTTTGTGCGAGCTCTTGGCCGCCGTAAAACTGCTTCAGCCAGAGTGCGCTTATACACAGGCGGTGCTGGCAATATTGAAGTTAATGCCAAAGATTATAAAATTTATTTCCCGCTTTTGGAATTAAACGAGAAAGTCGTGGAACCATTAAGAGTGACTGGCAAAAGAAATGATTTTGATTGGACAATTAAAGTTAAAGGCGGCGGATCTTTTGGCCAGGCAGAGGCCTGCGCTTTGGGCATTGCCAGGGCTTTGATAAAATTTAATGAAGAATACCGGCCAATTCTTCGCGCTAATGGGCTTTTAACCCGTGACCCGCGCGAAAAAGAACGCAAGAAATTCGGCTTAAAACGCGCCCGCCACGCCCCGCAATGGAGTAAACGGTAAAACTTTAAGACAAAAAAATCTCTGGCTAATATGGCCGGAGATTTTTGATTTTGACTTTTAAGTGGGAAAGTGGGAAAATTGGAGTAGAAAACTTATGTTAGATACTTATTTGCAATTAATCTATCAAAAGAGCAAGGCCGGCGATTCTCGCGAGGAAAGTTATTATCCTGTTTTGTTAAATTTGTTTGAAGAATTTTTTAAGGTAAAACAAATTAGAAACGGAAACATTAC
>PFBP01000026.1:840-6904 GCA_002778535.1 Candidatus Kuenenbacteria bacterium CG10_big_fil_rev_8_21_14_0_10_36_11 | reverse complement strand
TTAATTGGCTATATTTAATGAGCATATCTAGCATTATATCATGAATTTGCTAGACAAGACCCTTAAATAATAGTCAAAAGTCAGCAGCAATTTAAAAAATCTTTAAAACTTCTGTTTTTGATACAGCCGCCAATAAACTCCTTGATTTTTGATCAGCTCATCATGCCGGCCTTGTTCTACTAATTCTCCTTTATCAAAAACCAAAATTTTATCAGCTTGCAAAATAGTGGAGAGCCGATGGGCGATAATAAAAGTGGTACGGCTTAAAATCAAATTTTTCAGCGCCTCCTGGACCAACTTTTCTGAAATAGAATCCAATGAAGAAGTGGCTTCGTCCAGAATCAAAATTTTCGGATCGCGTAAAATTGCCCGCGCAATGGCGATTCTTTGTTTTTGGCCAGTGGAAAGTTTAATGCCCCGCTCCCCCACTTTCTGGTTGATTTTTTTCGGAAACTTGCTGACAAAATCCCAGGCATTGGCCGCTTTCAAGGCTTTAATAATTTCTTTTTCTCCTGCTCTTTTTTTAGCATAAACCAAATTCTTTTTTATAGTGTTATTAAAAAGAGAAATTTCCTGGGGCACAATGGCTATTTTTTCCCGCAAAGAAGTCAATTCTAATTCATTGATATTATGGCCGTCTAATAAAATCTGACCGCTTTTTAATTCATAATTGCGGGAAAGCAAGCCGACCAAAGTGGTTTTGCCAGCGCCTGATTCGCCGACCAGCGCGATGGTCTCCCCTGGCTCGGCTCTAAAATTTATATTTTTCAATACTTTTTTGTATTTATCATCATAGGCAAAGCTGACCTTTTTAAATTCAATTCTGCCTTTAATGTTTTTTAATTTTTTGCCATGGCCGTATAATTCTTTTTCAATATCAAACAATTTTACTGCCCGGCCGATTGTTATCATGCCGCGCTGCAGCTGGCGGTAATGATCAGTCAACTGATTAAAGGGACGGAAAACCAAATTCACATAACCAACAAAAGAAACCAATACACCAGCCGTGATTTGTTTTTGAATTAAAAAATAAAGGGCCAGAGCAAAAACTATAATAAAACCCAAACCCTGGATATTATTGCGCCAGGCCGAAAGCCGTCGGTGGCCCCAGAAAAAATCTGTCATTTTATGCCTGACTCTGTTTAAGAAATTTTCCGCGTTAAGCCGCTCTTCATTTTCTTTAATATGCGCTTTGACAAGCTGGATATTATGGACGCTGTCATAAATATGTCCCCAGGCCAGCTCCCATAATTTATTGCTCTTTTTTTCCGCTTCCAAAATCGGCTTATTTTTTATCACGGATATTAAAGTGTAAAAAAATAAAATCAATATAATCACCGCAGTCAGACGCCATTCTGTCATAAACATTAAAATAATTGCCACAAGCGCGGTTAAAAAACTAGGCAGGAGATAAAAAGTTAAACTCTCGGTAATGTCCCAGATAAAATTAGCTGCCCGGCTGACTTTGTTCATCTGCTCGCCTGATTTTTTATCTTTATAAAAACTTAACGGCAGCTGCAGATAATGATAATAAATATCAGTTGTGAAGGACTGAAAAACTTCATTGCCAAGCCGGCTGCCTTTAAAATCATTAAATCTGCTGATCCAATTAGCGATTAAAACAAAAACAAACCAAACAAATAATGTGAGCGCGATCATTTTTAAATCAGGATTTTGATTAACAGCTGTGTCAACGAGCCGTCCATAAATAATTGGAATGATAGCTGAAATAACAGCGGCCAGCGTGGCTAAAAAAATACAAAAATAGACCATTCTTTTTTGTGGCCGCAGATATTGCCAAATCAGTTTAAGAAGTTCTTTAAAAGACATAATTTATTTTAATTATAATACATTTTTGAGCATTAGCCAATTAAAAAAAGACTTTTTATTCATTAGTCTCTTAATAATTTGGAGTGCTGCATATTATAGATGTTTCTATTATGCAGCACTCTGTGATTTTTCATTTGAGCAGAGTCATTTTTTGTAATAAGACTCTGCCATTACTTTCCAATCTGTAAAAATAACTTCCGCTAGCTAACTGTCCAGCGTTCCAGATTATATAGTGTTCGCCAGCCACTTGGAAGTCATTCACTAAAACCACGACTTCCTTTCCCAGCATATCAAAGATTATCATTTTGGCATTGCCGTCCGAAGGCAATGAGTAGCGAATAGTAGTGACTGGATTGAAAGGATTGGGAAAATTCTGTGCCAACGCAAATTGTAAATGAGTTTGCACGATCACTTCTACAACCTGCGAATAGCTGAATGATCCATCTGTATCCACTTGCCGCAAGCGGTAGCTCACGGAGCCGATAAAATCCGGCGTGTCTTGATAGAAATATTGGCGCGGCATGGCAACAGTGCCAGCTCCTTGAACAAAACCAATCTCTTGCCACTCATTTTTGTTGCTGGATTTCCGTTCTACAGCAAAGCCCAAATTATTGGTTTCACTTGCGGTCGTCCATTCCAGAAAAACACCTCCTGCAATGATCCATACTTGGAAGCTGGATAATTCAACAGGATTAGAACCAACAATAGGTGCACCATAAATTGTGCGCAACACCGAATCTATCTTTGACGGCATAATATCAATCACGCCGCCAAAAGATTCGCGCCTTCCCAATGAATCAACCGAGCCAGATCCAGCTAACATCCTGGCAATTTTTTTTGCTTCATGCCAAGTTGCTTTCATGCCTGTCCACTTGCCTATCTGCCGGCGAATGAATGACAATCTGCCAGCAGTGCGACTCAATACATATGATCTGCGATTGCCTCCAGCGCCACCCCAATAATCAACAAAGTCCACATTTGGTCCGCACGAACCAAGAACACTGCCCTCTAAACTACCAACTGTCACGCAGACGCCATAATGAGAAGTATCTGATGGATTAGATGTCCAAATTTTCTGCGTATCTGATCCACCATTAGAAGTGATGCTGACAAAACACAAAACATCACTTTCCTTTTTCACCATTTTTGGCACATGGTAAAAAGCCATTATTTCTGCCGAACCTATGGGTGCCACTAAACAAACACCTGATGACTCTGCCAAAGCAACTGCGTCATACCAGTTAATAGGTATATACGCAACTTTTGCCTCTGGATCAGCAGACAAAATCGCGCGACGGCATTCATCAGCGTGGCCGATGTCTGTCGGGTTACCCATAATCAAGCAATCCAAATTGCCTATTGGACAGCCCAGCGCGTAATCACCGCCATAGATCTGTCCATACACATTTGTGCCTAACAAAAGAAGGCATAAAGTAATTAAAAATAGATTCTTCATTTCTGCCTCCTTTCTTTGGCATTTTGGCATTTATGAACGAACGACTATTTATTTTTGATAACCTAATTAAAGCATAAATAAACTTGTCAATTCCATTAAGGATTGACAAATTTATAAAACAATGATAATATAATTTATTAGTTTTTCGTTTAATATCTTAAGGCAATATTTTATCTTAATTAAGCGAAAAAAGCTCTTTCACAATATAGATAAAAGTTCTATTTTATGTAAAAAATAATATGAAACTGGAAGGATAGCCGCTATGAACCGCAACGGACGACAATATGAAAAAGAATTCTGGTTTTGCCCAGAATGTACTAAAAAAAATTATGAGTTTTTTTGCAGCAAATGTGGGTTTATGAAAATTTCTTTATGCCGCGAATTTAAAAAGAATATTGCGCCGTTAAAGAATGGTAGCAGTAACATAGAATTTACCTACCAAAATAATGGTTGCGAAGCAAAGAAGGTAATAGGAAAAATTATTCATGTTTTTCTTCGTTTAGATGGTGAAACAAAAAAATTGATCTTAAAATTTAGAATTCATCAACTAAATGATAAAAAGGCGTCAGGTACGCCGCCTTGTCAATTTTCTATTGGAAGACTTGTGTTTCTTTCAGCGCCAGCAGTTGTAGCTGATTTTCAGCAAAGCTGGCAGCAGAGATTGGCGCATTTTTTACATTAAAAAACTGGGCTGGGAAAAATTTCTTACCTAGCCAAAAAATTAACTTTTATTTTGTCCTAGTTTTAGCGGGACAAGGAGGATGTATGAGAAGCGATTTTCAAGAAAGAATGATTGTCAAAGTACAGGCGGTGGTCAACGCGGAATTATATGACGCCGCTAAAAAAAGCGACATTGTGGAAGTTGTTGGAGGTAAGACGGTTGAATACACCAAAACTTTCTTACCTGAAAAAGCGGACCAAAATGGAATTTTTTCCTCCATCGTAAAGGCCTGCGTGCTTACCAATTTTCACTACGCACGCCTTGTCGCCAAAGAGTTGCGTGGCGGAGAAGACAGCGACAATCCTTGGGCAAAAGTTTTCTGTCTACCCGACGGTAATCCACTTCGGCCGTTTTTCCATCATGATGGTCGCCAAACTGCCATGTTCACGACCAAATGTCTGGTAGCAATCTACGCCAACTCAAAAGGTTGGCTGAATATTGCTTTGGAGTGGATTGATGAGAGTGAAAAGACCGTCCACCATAAACCACTCTTATGTGGCACAAAAAGTGGTAAACTCTGCGCGGTGTTTTTTACCTCCGGCATTGGTGAAAAACTTCAAAAAGCCATCGCCGGCTTTTTAAAAGAAAACATCATTGACCTTGAAGTACCAGGGGGATTGGAATTCAATTTCAATCCAGAAAATTTGGCTCCAGCAGTGGCTCATGCCTTGCTAAAAGCTAACGGCTACAAACCAGGGATTTTCGCCGATCTATCAAGAAACGGTCGGTACAAAACAGCCAGGCCAGTAGTTGTCGCCAACGGCAACGGCCACGACGGCAAAGTCGCCACGGTCAAAACCGAAGCCAAACCCTCGGCAGTCGTGGCTGCCCCGGTGGAAAAACCCGCCATCAAAACTGCAAAGACAGAAGCGACTGCCAAAGCAGTCCCTTGCCTAACCTGATCTTCAATCCCTCACAAACCGCATTCACAAACACGAATGCAGTGAGGGATTTTTTATTTTCTTAAAAAATGCTAAAATAATAGCACGGCAATCAAACAAACATTTAATACATCTAATTGACAGATTTATTCTGCCTGCTATAATTCCAAAAAACAATTATAAAAATTCAAAAAAGGAGGGAGGTAAAAAATGACACTTAAACGTTTTCGGGCTAAAGTACAATGGCTAAAAAAACAAAAAGAGGAAAAAAGAAGAGCTGCCCAAATCTTAAAATTTTTAGAGCAAGAAACAGAGTTTTCAAAAAAGTATGAACATTTTTTTAAAGAAAAAACACGAACTGGTAGACCGCCGACCAAAGAAGAATGGTGGAAAATGGGAGGATTACCCACTGATAATGCCGAACTGCGCTTGGTAATGCAGCTTATCAAAAACATTCCAGCACTTAAACTAAAAGATAAAGTGCAAAAAAAACTGAGAGACGAATTTGAAATAAAACAATCGCGCACTTAAAATTTCTACTCTTTAAGGCGCGTTTTTTATTTTTCTTAAAAATTTCTTTTGGCACGAATTCACACACTTCGGCTTTTCTTTTTTAAGAAAATGAGATAGAATAAAGAAATAAAAACAAATGGAAGGGTCGCATAGTGGTCTAGTGCGGTTGCTTGGAGAGCAACTGTCCGTCAAAAGCGGACCGCGAGTTCAAATCTCGCCCCTTCCGCCAATTTTCAGAATTCGGATTTTGGGCGATTGCTGCCTCGCTTTGCGAGGCCCAAACTGCCAAAGAACCTGGACGAATGAAATTTGCAGAAATGTTGTCATTTTTAGAAGAAGGAAAAGCAGACGGGATACTCTCTTGGAATCCGGATCGTCTCGCCAGAAATTCCATAGACGGAGGACAAATTATCTATCTGCTGGACACAGGAAAGATTAAGGATTTGAAATTTCCTACTCACTGGTTTGAAAACACGCCACAAGGAAAATTCATGTTGAACATTGCCTTTGGGCAAAGCAAGTACTATATAGATAATCTTTCCGAGAATATCAAGCGTGGGCATAGAGCAAAACTTCGCAAAGGTATTTGGCCTAGCTTTGCCCCACTGGGATACTCAAACAATCACAAAACACGAGACGTTGATATTGATACTGAAAAAGCTC
>PFBP01000026.1:0-718 GCA_002778535.1 Candidatus Kuenenbacteria bacterium CG10_big_fil_rev_8_21_14_0_10_36_11 | reverse complement strand
GTCCAGCGAATTTTGAAAAGCACTTTTTACTATGGAATTTTCGAATTTAATGGCGAAACGCATCAAGGTTCGCACGAGCCGTTAATTTCAAAGAAACTTTTTGACGCTTGCCAAGAAGTTATGAGAGATCGTGGTCATATTATGACTAGAAAATCGGAAAGCCATTTTCCATTTCGCGGATTACTTATCTGTGGAGAATGTAAATGTGCTATTACCGCCGAAACACAAAAAGGACATAACTATTACCGTTGTACCAAGAAACGCGAAATTTGCTCGCAAAAATATATTCGCGAAGAAATTTTAACGGAACAAGTAAAAAGTTTTCTTCAAAAAGTTTCTTTGTCGAGCCAAGACACGGAGAAAGTTTTGCGCGAACTGGGCAAAGATGAACAGAAAGTAAGAGAGAACAATAAAATGTTTGTGGAAAATCTAAAAAGTGAGTTAGCGGATATTGAAACAAAACTCGATAAATTGCTTTCTGCTTACCTTGACGAAATTATTTCTGCAGAAGAATACGCCACTCAAAAACAAAAAATGCTTGAACACAGAGTAGAGCTAAAAGAGAAAATCAGAGAAATTGAGGACGGGAGCTTGTCTTGGCTCGAACCGGCTCGTGCGTGGGTTAAATCCTTGAATCAAGCTGATAAACTTCTTTCGTCTGGGGATAAATCAGAAATGACAACATTTCTAAAACAAATCGGCTCGAACCATATTTTGA
>PFBP01000027.1:5370-7071 GCA_002778535.1 Candidatus Kuenenbacteria bacterium CG10_big_fil_rev_8_21_14_0_10_36_11 | reverse complement strand
ATTTGTTTCGTGGCTTTGATTAAGTTTAATCTAAACCTGTTCACTTGATTATTTTCATCAATCACTCGGCAATTTTCATAAAAATCATGAAATTTATCTGCCAGAGCAATGGCATAAAAAGGAATTTTGTGCACTTCATAATTTTCTGCCACTTCTTCAATAATTTCCGGCCATTTGATTAGTTCTTTAATGAGTTCTTTTTCTGTTGTTTTTTTGTCATCCTCAACTTGATTGAGGATCTTGTGTTTTAAGGACGGGATCCTGGTTTGATTTGCCACTGGCAAATCTGCACTCGTCAGGATGACAGAAGAAGATGTTTTTTCTAAGATACTACAAATTCTCGCATGCGCATATTGCACATAAAAAACCGGATTTTTATTTGAGCGCTTTTTGGCCAGATCCAAATCAAAATCCACGGCTTTGTTATTAGAGTGCATTAAAAAAAAGAAACGGGTTACATCCAGGCCAACCATATCAACTAATTCTTCCAAAAGGACATATACGCCGGCGCGTTTGGACATTTTGAATTCCTGGCCGTTTTTAATCAGACGCACCATTTGCATAAGTAAAATTTCCAGTTGTCCAGGAAACCCCAGAAGTGCCACAGCTTGTTTCATTCTTGGCACATAACCATGATGGTCAGCTCCCCAAAGATTGATAACTTTATCAAATTTTCTGTCATGAAATTTATTCCAATGATAGGCGATGTCAGGTAAAAAATATGTTTTACTGCCATCTGATTTTATTAACACCCGATCTTTGTCATCATCGCTTTCGTTTATATTACTTTTGTTATTTGTTGATTGCTTATTGTTATTTGTCTTCAGCCACCAAGCCCCGTCTTTTTTATAAGTCAAGTTTTTCTTTTTTAAATATTCAAACATTTTATCAACTGCGCCATTCTCGTGTAATTTTTTTTCTGAAAACCAATTATCAAACTTTATGCCAATTTTTTTAATGACCGGTTTAACCATTTTTTCTAAAATTATTTTCGCTGCCAGTTGGCCAATTGTATCTGGATTTTTTTTGTCATCCTGATGCAAATCAGCCTGCCCGACGGCGAGGCGGGAATCCAGAAATATTTTATTGGCCAAATTATCAATATATTCGCCTTTATACTGCGCTTGTTTATCTTTTAAAATTGAGTGCCCGAGCATTCTGATTTGATTGCCATAATCGTTAACATAATATTCGCGTTCCACTTTATGCCCGGCTAAACCCAAAACATTGGCCAAAACATCGCCAGTAAATCCGCCGCGGCCATTAGCCAAAGTCAAAGGACCGGTTGGGTTGGCAGAAATAAATTCCACTTGGATTTTTTGTTTTTTAACTGGTTTCAAAGCGCCAAACTTTTCTTTTTCTTTTAAAATTGTTTTTAAATTTTCAAGTAAAAATTTTTCTGACAAATAAAAATTAAGAAAGCCGGGTTTAATAATTTCTGATTTTTTTATTTCCGACCTGAAGGTCGGAGTTACAAAATCAATAATTTCCTTGCCAATCTCCATCGGATCTTTTTTTAACATCGGCGCTAAAATCATGGCTACATTGCAGGAATAATCGCCCATATCCGCGCTTGGTGGATAGGAAATTTCAAAATCTAAATCCGGCAAATTATATTTTTCCTTAACAACTTGCTTTATTTTTTGCTTTAAGATAGTTTTAATTGTTATCATAATAAATTCATTATATCTTATTTTCTGA
>PFBP01000027.1:0-5254 GCA_002778535.1 Candidatus Kuenenbacteria bacterium CG10_big_fil_rev_8_21_14_0_10_36_11 | reverse complement strand
AGGCCGGCATGGTTTTGTCTGGTCCAGAAGTAAAGTCAGTAAAAAAAGGACAGCTGGATTTGAAAGGCGCTTATGTGGAAGTTGATGGCAAGGGTGAAGCGTGGCTGACCAATGCCTATGTCGCGCCTTATAAACCAGCGCGTCTGGCGCAGAAAAATTATAATCCAAATCAGCCAAGAAAACTTTTGCTGACTAAAAAAGAAATCCGTTTTTTAATTGGCAAGCAAAAGGAAAAAGGTTTTTCCATTATTCCTCTGGAGGTTTATTTAAAAAATAGTTTTATTAAAATTAAAATCGGCATTGGCCGGGGTAAGAAAAAATATGATAAAAGAGAAGCTCTTAAAAAAAGAGATTTTGAAAGAAAAAAACAACGGCTGGTCGCCATTTGACACAATTTTAAATTTGGAGTATAATTGAATCAGACAGTCAGTTTAATTCAATAAACTGGCTTTTAATTTTAAATACAACTATATGCCAGAAGAACTCAATCTTGCTATCCAACAAATTTGCGATGAGAAAGGATTGTCTTTAGAAATGGTTAAAGAAACCATTGAAGAAGCCTTGTCTGCTGCTTATCGCAAAGATTTTGGCGACAAAAAAACACAAAATATTAAAGTTAGATTTGATCTGCCCACAGGATATTTTGAGGTTTTTGATGTCAAAGAAGTGGTAGAAGATGAATTAAAAGAAAAGTATGAAAAAATCAGGGAAGAAATTGAAAAGTTAAAAGCCGAGGGCAAAGAGATCAGCGAAGAAATGATGAAAGAAATACAGGAAAAAGCTGAAGGTGAAAAGCAATCAGTGATTAGTGATAAGGAAAGTAAAAAAGAAAAGAAATCCAGGAAAATGAAAAAAGATACGGAAGAAGGTGGGAAAACAGAAGAAGTAAAAGAAGAAGAAATAAAATCTGAAACAGAAAAAATTGAAGAAGAGGAAAAGAAATTTAATCCGCGGACAATGATAAGTTTGTCTGAAGCACGATTAGAAAACAAAAAAGCTGAATTAGGCGAGCAGATTATTAAAAAATTAGAGGTGCCATCTGATTTTGGACGCATGGCAGCGCAAACCGCCAAACAAGTGATTATTCAAAAATTAAGGGAAGCAGAAAGAAATAATATTTTTGCTAATTTTAAGGATAAGGTTGGTGAGCTTGTTAATGGCACGGTCCAGAGGCTTGAAGGCAGGGTGATTTTGGTTGATTTGGGCCCGGCGATCGGCGTGGTTATTCCTTCTGATCAGTCCAGGAATGATAACTATAAGTCTGGCATTAAATTAAAATTTTATTTGCGTTCAGTGGAGCAAACAGCCAGAGGCCCAGAGATTTTATTATCGCGCACTCATCCGGAAATGTTGCGCCGGCTGTTTAAGTTAGAAGTGCCAGAAGTAAATTCCGGTGCCGTACAAATTAAAGGTATTGCGCGAGACGCTGGCTTCAGATCAAAAATAGCAGTCATGGCTAAAGAAAACGATCTGGATCCGATTGGCGCCTGCATTGGCCAGCGCGGCACTCGGGTGCAAACAATTATTAATGAATTGGGCGGAGAAAAAATTGATATTATTGAATGGAATGACAATCTTGAAAAATTTATTATGAACGCTCTGGCGCCAGCTAAAATTTTACGAGTGGAAATTGATGAGAAAAATAAAATAGCGCGTGCTTTTGTTAAAGAAGATCAATATTCTTTGGCTATTGGCCGTGAAGGCCAGAATGTGCGCCTGGCCGCACAATTAGCCGGTTTAAAAATTGATGTAGTGATGAATAAAGAGACAGATGAAAAAGTTGATGAAAAGATTGCTGATGAAGTGCAGACAAATGAGGATCAGACTGAAGAAAAAAAGACGACAGAGTAATAACAAATTAAAAACACTTTATTTCTGATAAAGTGTTTTTATGTTTTAATGTTTTTGTGTTAAAATGATTTTATGAAAATCGGAGCTCATATTTCAGCCGCGGGCGGCGTGGCTAACGCGCCTTTGAATGCCCAATTATTTGGTTGCGAATGCTACCAATTTTTTTCCCATTCGCCCAAAGGCGGCAAAGCCGAACCACTAAGTGTTAATGAAATTAAAGAATTTAAAGAAAGAAATAAAAAATATAATTTCAAAAATTTTTATATTCATGCCCCATATTACATAAATTTAGCTTCTGCTAAAAATAATATTTATTACGGCTCTATCAGTGTTTTGCGCGAGGAATTAGAGCGCGGTTCAATGCTTGGCGTTAAATATCTAATGACGCATTTGGGTTCGGCCAAAGAATTGGGCCGTAAAGACGCGCTTAAAAAAGTTGTTCAAGGAATTGAAAAAATTTTAACCGGCTACAATGGCAAGACAAAATTTTTAATAGAGATGTCGGCCGGCGCCGGAGAAATTATTGGCGACACTTTTGAAGAGATTTATTCCATTATACATAATACAAAACCCATAATACAAAAAAAGATTGGTGTGTGTTTTGATACTGCTCATGCTTTTGAGTCAGGTTATGATTTACGCACGGCTACTTCTGTAAAAAAAGTTTTAAATAATTTTGATAAAACTATTGGACTTAAAAAATTAAAACTAATTCATATTAATGATTCAAAAACCGCGCTTGGCGCGCGCGTTGACCGTCATGAACATCTGGGTTTAGGCAAAATCGGTTTAGATGGTTTTCAAGCTTTGGTTAATGAGCCAAGATTAAAAAATATTGATTTTATTCTGGAAACGCCGACTGATAAGGGTGTAAGAAAAGATATTAAGTTGTTAAAACAATTGAGAAAACAAGTTTGACTAAAATAGAATTGAAAGGTAATATAATTAAAATTTAACGGGGATTAGCGCAGCTGGCTAGCGCGCCTGCTTTGGGAGCAGGAGGCCGCGAGTTCGAATCTCGCATCCCCGATTTTTTTCAATTCACTATCGCGCCCCGATGTAACATCGGGGAGGTTCCGGGTCCGAGTCCCTGCACCCCGATTTTTTCATTATTTTTTAACTATTTTTAGATATTTTTAAATAAATCAAATCAAAGCAAATTTTTTAGGAGGACTAAAAATGAAAGCTCGTGAAACGCAGTGGTTTATTGAGCCAGACGCCAAATCCAATGAAGCAGTGGCGCGGATGTTGTCGGAAAATTGTCTTCAGTATGAAAATTGTCAAACTGAGCTGATGGATGATAATGGCTTGCCACATAGAGTTTGGCAGGTGCCGGATTATAAAACCGTTAGTCTTTTATTGTCAGCGCAGAAACAATTTGGCTTTAAATTCAAAATATTTAACAGACAAAATTCGCGCGGTTTAATCAGGAAATGGCTTTTTGCTGACAAAAAAAAGAAAAAACACAAAAAGGTAGTTTTTTAAACAACAAACCAGCATTGCCAAAGTGCTGGTTTATTTTTTGATTTAATTTTTAAGAATTTTTATTCAATACAGCAATCCACTGCTTTTTTAACAAGCTCGCCAAGTTTGCCCCAGAAGCCTTTTTTTTCCTGATCTTGTTTATTTAAAGCGCCATCTTCAATTTTTTTAATGTCATTGGTGTTCACTAATTTCATATTGATTGCCCAAAAAAGAGAATATAAATGATAGGCTTTATTAAACATTTCTTTGGCTTCATCTTTTTTGTCAGCACCTAAAGATTTGGTGCCGACTTCCATTAAGCGATATGAAGCAGCCAGCAAATGTTTAGAAATGCACCATACCTCGCCCTCATATTCTTTAATGATTTTTTTTAATAATTCTTTTCTTATTTCCCGCACTTCTTTTAATAGATCAAGATATTCATCTTTGCCAGTTTTTTGCGCGGTAAAGAAAAAATGTTCTTCAATGGAAACTAAATTCATAATAGCAATGCTTAAATCTTCATCTGAAGACAAATCCATTTTTTCCTGTTTTTTAGCTTGGTTAAATTTATCAATTAAATGGTCTATTTTTTCAGTTAGATTATCCATATTATTTAGTAATAAAATAAAATACAACGCTTAAAATTATTAATGGCGTGATTGAAAAAACGACTTTTTGAAAAGGAAAATGCACCTGATCATTATTTTTCTTTTTTCTGTGAAAGTGAAATTTAGCGCCAGAATAAAAAGCTAAACTGCCAAAAAATATTCCCAGAATAATTTTATCTATTTCCCAAAGCTGATTAAATGGGTGGCCGATAATTCCAGTCAGATAAAGCGGTAGGATGATTAAAATGTAATATAAGATGCCAGTCAGATAATTACGGTATTTAAATCGTATGTTTTTTTTGTCTAACCAGAAATTAGTCCATATAATCAAAGAGATGATAAAGCCGCCAATCCAAAGGCTGGAAATTATATCATCAATCCCCAGCCATCTTGATAAACCAAGGCCGGCTCCCACAGCCACGGTGCACACAGGACAGATGGCGTTAGTGATTTTGGGTATTATTAAAGATAATGACAAGATATAAAATATTTTTTTGATCATAAAATTTTGTTGTTATGTTAATATGTTAATATGACAATTTGTATTCTACCTTTTTTCTTAATCAGTTGTCAATTTTTATCTTTTTTGTTAAAATTTATCTGTATGAATACCAAAAAAATAATTATTTTAATTATCGCAGTCGCTATCATAATGGGCGGATATTTTTTGCTCACGACTAAAAAGATCAATAATGGTTCAAATCATGGAATTGACTGGAATAATACTCAAGTGCAAATCCGCGATATGAGTGCTGTGCCAGCTGAATATTATGCTGGCAATTCAAGATTTAGCAATGGTGCTTGCCAAGTTGACAGCGATTGTTTTAATATTGGATGTTCACTTGAAATGTGTTCATCTGATAAAAGTTTAATGACTACTTGCGAAATTCTTGGTGATTTTCCTGATAAAAGTAAATATGCCTGCGGGTGCATTAAGGATAGATGCGGGTGGTACCCTAAATAAAACTCAAAACTCAAAATCCAAAACTTAAACCTGGGCGAGTATCATATAATGGTTATTATCTTAGCTTTCCAAGCTAATGATGCGGGTTCGATTCCCGCTACTCGCTAATCAAAAAACCTCTCTTTAATTGAGGTTTTTTTGATTAGTATCTTTATGACTTCGTTCGAACTTATTTTATCAAAAATTCGTGAGAAAAACAATCGCCCGCCCCGCCAGCTGGCGGGGCTGGAACGAAACAAAAAATCGGCTCGCGGACAAAAAATTTCCTCTCCTGAAACCCCTCCATTTTTTACACGCTCGCCAGAGATAAAAAATTGATGTTATGGTTTCTTAGATTGACGGTGAGAATTCTTTATCTTCCAGT
>PFBP01000015.1:167-7262 GCA_002778535.1 Candidatus Kuenenbacteria bacterium CG10_big_fil_rev_8_21_14_0_10_36_11 | reverse complement strand
GTGAAGTAAAATAATTATCTTGTGGATAACTCAATTTGACAGAATTTAATAAGGCATGCTATACTTAAATTACTAAACGTGGAGCGGATATTTCGTATGTCCGCTCCTTTTACTTTTCTTCAAATCTAATAACACTCTCAAGACGGATGAAATCCCTGAATTTGCTGCCGGCAAACTGGCGGATTTCGCGCGCCGCGCGCGGACCGCGAGCCAAAATTATTATTTCTTTGCCGTTATTTCTCAAGTATTTCAAAACCGGTAAAAAATCACCATCACCAGACAAAACAATTGCTTGCTCAAAATTACTTTCCTCCTTCATTAAATAAAAACACATCTCTACATCGCAATTAGCTTTGCGTCTGGTAGTGCCGTCTTCCTGCTCATAGATTTTCACTGGTTTTAAATGCATTTCATAACCAAATTTTTGCAGTTTCAGATAAAATCGGACGCGTTGCAAATGTCGGCTGATTAAAAGCAATTCGGCGTCATTCAACTTCTCGCCTCGCTCTTTAATTCTTGCCACCAAATGCTTTTCCAAATCCTCAATTGGCACGGTTTCATTTTTAAGATAATCAAAATTAAAATCGTAAATTTCCACGCCGCCAAAATATAAGGCCTTTTTTACGCCATATTTTTCTTTAAGATAATTGAATAGTTTTTGATAATCAATCTTCCAACCCAAACTCTTTTCTCCGCCATAAAATAAGTTGGAAGCGTCAATAAAAGCAATCGTTTTCATAATTTTATTTTTATTTATTTTAATTTCCTCCCCCTCTTTATCATTTTTCTCCCCTCTGCCAGATAGTGAATTGCTGAAATGACAAATGTTTTACGCATTCCCCATTTCTCTTGATAATTCGGAAAATTCCTGCATTAGAGCATCGGCGCGAACGCGGTCGCCGTCGCGCTCGGCTAAACGCAAATCCTCTTCAATTTCTTTTAAGCGGCCAGTAATTTTTTCCCGTTTTAAAAAATTTAAAGATAAATTAAATTCCTGATTAAGTTCTAAACGGGACAAATTAGCAAATTCGCTTTCAAACAAAAGTTTTAAAGTATCAGCCAAAAAAACCAGATTTTTTTTATCTGCGCTAAGATAAGACAAAAAATCAGCGGCTTCAAACACGTTGTTTTTAATATAATAGAAAATCAGCTCTTTGTAAAATTCCTGATAATCATTAAAAATCATTTCCGGCGCCAGTTTATCAATCGCCATGGCTAAAAAATCGCTTGAATTAATGAGCAAAGCCAGCAGACGTTCAGATACAATTTTTTGCTTATTAATTTTTATAACAATGTCCGCGCTTTCTTTCGGGCCAAACGCAATTTTTGTTTTGGGCACGCGCATTTTCTGCAAAACTTCTTTTAAAGAATTTTCTGAAACATTTAATCGTTTAGATAATTCTTTGAGATAATGATCTGTGTCAATCGGATTGGCAAGTTTATTAAGCCAGGGTAAAATTTTCGCTGTGATTTGGCGCTTGACATCAATATCAGCCAAATTTTTGCCGGCTAAATTCACAGCCAAAAGATAATCCATAAAATTAATCAATCTCTGACTGACTGTTGCCCAAACGGCCGGATTATTTTTTACTAATTCATCAGGATCCTTAAATTTTTCCGGCAGAATTATAACTTTCACATTCATGCCATTGGTCCAAATCAAATCCACGCCGCGCTCGGCCGCGCGCACGCCGGCTGAATCCGCGTCAAAACAAAGCGCTAAATTTTCCGTGTAGCGTTTTAAATTTTTTAACTGATCTTGAGTAAGCGAAGTACCAGAAGAAGCCACCACATTTTTGACGCCAGCTTTATACGAAGCCACCACATCCATATTGCCTTCAACCAAAATCACATATCCTTTTTCTCTGATGGCAGACTTGGCTTTGTCCAGACCATAAAGCACCTGGGATTTATTATAGATTAAAGTTTGCGGCGTGTTAATGTATTTGGCTGATTCATTTTTATCCAAAGCGCGCGCAGTAAAACCGACAATATTTCCGTGATGATCCAAAATCGGAAACATAATTCTCCATCTGAAACGGTCATAATAGTTAAGGCCGTTATAGTCGCCTGTTTTTTCAACCACAAGTCCGGATTGTTTGATTTCTTGATCAGAAAAACCCTGAGTTTTTAAAAATTTGCTTAACATATCCCAGGTGTTCGGAGCCAAGCCGATCTGAAATTCTTTTAAAATGTTTTCTGTTAAACCGCGAGAAATTAACAAATAATCAAGAGCTGCTCTACCAGTTGGTAGGCGCAGTTGTTCCTGATAAAATTGAACAGCTGTTTCGTGCAAATTATAGAGTTTGGTTTTCAGATTTTCAAAAGCAGGATTGTAATTCTGGCGCACGATTTTTACGCCAGCTTTTTCCGCTAAAATTTTTAAGACCTCTGGAAATTCTAAATTTTCCATTTTTTGCAAAAAAGTAAAAATGTCTCCGCCTTCGCCGCAGCCGAAACATTTAAAAAATTGACGCTCGCGCGACACCATAAAAGAAGGCGTTTTCTCATTATGAAAAGGGCACAAACCTTTGAAGTTCGCGCCTGACTGCTTCAATGGCACATATTCTTGGACCAAATCAACAATATCAAGTTTGGATTTTATATCTTCAACTGGGGTCGGCATATACCATATTTATAACACTAATTCAAGAAAAAGGAAATAAAAAAGCCCACTGGCAAAAACCAACGGGATTTTCCTGCCTAACGTTCTCCAAGAGAAGAAAATTCTTCATAGGAATTTTCGAGTCCCCAAAGGAACCAGAAAAGACCTAACAAAGAATCCCCATGCTCGTCGTCTCTTGGAGGACACTAAGCAGGAATAAAACAAGACACAAAATGGGCTATTTTTAGCAATACCCCATTTTAACACGACTTGAATTTTCTGTCAAGTTCATTCTGCTACTCTAAACACTTCATCCACGCTCGTGATGCCCCTAATGGCTTTTAATAATCCATCCTCAACTAAACTAATCATGCCTTTGGCACGCGCTAAATCACGAATTTTATATTCTGAAACTTCATTAGATAAAATCACCTGCTCCACTTCTTTATCCATCGTGAACATTTCAAAAATGCCGATTCTGCCTTTATAACCCAGTCCATTGCATTTATCACAGCCAGTGGGCCCGTAAAATTTTATGGCAGATAAATCTATGCGCTCGCGAGTCAAAGTTTCTCCCAAAGAATCTTTTATTTTTTGCAGTAAAATATTATCAAGTGTCATTTCTTTTTTGCACGAATCGCAAAGTTTGCGCACGAGCCTTTGCGCAATAATTAAGTTTAATGCCGGAGCTAATAAATATGGTTTGGCGCCCATGGCTAAAAATCTTGGAATAGCGCCAGCTGCGTCATTAGTGTGCAGGGTGGAAAACACCAAGTGTCCGGTCAAAGCAGCGTTTAACGCAATATCAACTGTTTCTAAATCGCGCATTTCGCCGACCATAATCACATCAGGATCTTGGCGCACAATAGAGCGCAAACCTTTGGCAAAAGTATAATCGCGATTTTGATCAACTTGTGATTGATTCACGCCTTTTAATTCATATTCAATCGGATCTTCAATCGTAATGATTTTTGTTTCCGAAGTATTTAACTGATTTAAGACCGCGTAGAGCGTGGTAGTTTTACCAGAACCAGTGGGTCCGGTCGTAATCAGCATGCCGTTTGGCCGTTTGATTTGATCTTGCAACAGTTGATAATATTTTTCTTCTAATCCCAGATCTTTCAAAGACAAGCTGGCTACTCTTGACATCAAAAGCCGCATCACCACTGACTCGCCATAATTCGTGGGCAAGGTGGAAACGCGCACATCAATTTTATCGTCTTTAAGCAAAATGGAAAAACGGCCGTCCTGGGGCTTGTCAAAAATATTTAATTTTAAGCCAGACAAAAGTTTCAGGCGAGAAATCAATTGTTGCCAAGAACTCTTATCCAACACACCGGCTGTGTGCAAAACGCCATCAACCCGATAGCGCAATTTAATGCCGTCAACTTCTGCCTCAATATGAATATCAGAACTGTCAGTTTTTAAACCAGCAGCAATAATCACAGCCACCAGTTCAGTTGTGGAAGCAGAGTGAATTAAAGCCATCACATCAACCAAACTGGTCAGCTGGCCGGAAAATTTGTCAAGATCCTCGGCTGTGATTTCCACGCCATGGGGTGTCTCATGAATCTGTGGCACTGCTTCGTATTGTTTCAGGGCTGAATTAAAACTTATTTCAGAAGTTAGAAAAAATTCCACAGCTATTTCTAGGCGGCTTTTCAGTTCAGCCATAATTTGGCGCAATTCTTTTTCATCACGGGAAATCATAGCAAAACGGGCCACGCCATGCGGAGCAAAATAGAAACAAATAATTTTCTTGGTCCTGGTTTCTTCCAAAGTCAAAATCTGCAAAGTATCAGCTGTGATTGGAATGCCTTTTAAATTCACATAGCCAAAACCCAGATCAGTGGCTTTATGTTTCAATTCTTCTTCCAGCCTTTTATCATGCATTTCCTTCATTTTTAGAGCCAAAGCTTCGGCCGCCTTGTCAGGTTCTGATTCATGATAATTATTGCTTGGTGGCAAATTAGAATCATCTTTATTGTTTTGAGAAGAATCAGAAATAGAATTAGATGCACCATTTGAATGATCATTGGTGTCGCGATTTTCCTGCAATAAATCATTGATGTTTTTCATAATTTGTATTATAGCATTTTTGAAATAAAAAATAAAAACCCGATCGGGATATAATCCGACCGAAAAAATTATTAAATTACCTTTTAAATTTTAGGCACAGCGCTATTTTTTCTTCTTTCCACAAAACCAGCGATTAAACGCGCGATTTTGGGAAACACCTGAGATTCGTTTAAACGATCAAATAATAACACCCAAGCAGTGAGTTGGTAAGTGGAAAGCATAGCGCCAATCACAAAAAAAATAATGGCTAAAAAAATCAAAGCGATCAGAACCGCGGCCAAAGCAGAGCCAGCCACATTCAGAGTATAAATCACATAAAGAATTAAAGCTAAAGGAATAGCCAGAACAATGGCCAGAACAATCATGGCCAGGCCAAACATAATGCTGACCAAAAACATTAAAATCGCCATTTCCAAAGAAACCACCCAATTTTTAAGAAACAGTTGCCAGCCGTTTTTAATTGCGCCAGAAATTTTCTCTTTTCTTAAAACGGCATACATCACGGCATATTTAATTAAAAAAGAAATAATAGCCGAGACTGGAATTAAAATCACAAAAGAAATTAAAAACAAAATCAGCTGCCAGGTGGTGTTGGCTGTTTTAAGATAAATCCAAAGCAAAGGCGCGCTTAAAATAAATAGCACCGCATAGACAAAAACTTTGCCTAATAAATTCAGCCAAAATACCGGCCAAAAATTTTGCCGGCCTGCTTTAAAACTTAACATAAAATCAGAAGGCTGTTTCCTGTATTCGCGGTAAGCGCCCATAATTACGCCAGCTTCGGAAACAGTTGAAAGCCAGACAAAAAATAACAAGAGCAAAAATAATAAAGCGACCAGAAGCCAGGCGCCTGGGTTTAGACTTTTTAAAAGATCAATAAAATGGCTGCCAAAATTGCCAAGCAGCCCTTGAGTATAAAGGTCTTTCAGGCTATTGGCAAAACCTGACTCACTATTCAAATCTGAAAAATTATTGATCATCAAATTAAACTCGCCTGATGCGGCGACAAAAGCGGCGAAAAATCCGAAAAACCAAAGATATTTCGCGCGCCAGATAATTTGCCAGGCGACTTTTAAAATCGGACGGTAGACAGTAGTCATAAAATAATCTACAATCAAACCTTATAAGCACAAGGATTGATTTTAAAAATTAAAAACAAAAATTTATTTTTTTCTCGCTGCGAAGTTGAACGGATAAAAATATTTATTCAAATTTTCATCACTTGAGCCGTATTGATTGTCGCCAATAAAATAATCACCCAAAACCTCTTTTAAATAACAGAGCTCTTTAAGTTTTGGGCCATAATTTTTCTTGTCTTCAATAGTAAGCCACAAAAGTTCCAGCGCCCGTTCAAAAGCAAAACGGCTGTATTCCAAGTTAGCTTTATTTTTCCAGTTAATCGCCCGACCGACTTCCGCGCCGATATTAGCCATTTGCTCCATTAAACTTAAATCAAACCAACGACCGTTCTCTAATAAATTTTTATGTTGGTAATTCATAATTCATTATTTTTTACCAATTTATCAACTACTTCAACAATTTTTTTTCTAATATTTTCATCCTCCACTCCACGACTCCGATTATTCTGCCAAGACCGCAAATTAATCATTGAATCAAATTCTATAAATTCATCCTGGCTAAAAAATTCTGGATACAAATTAATCCCCCAAAGATTTTTCTGCACTGATCCGTTCTCTAAAAGTAATTTTTCCTGATCGGCGTGCATATCAGCGTCAACCGCCATGATTGCTTCTTCAATATCTACCACTGCCTTAACTAAATTCCCAAACATCTTAGCAGACATTTGTTTTAATTCATCAATTGAAATCTTATCTCTAATTATTCGCATATTTTTCTATTTTTTAAACAGACATAATTACTCTAAAAATTTAAAGGTGGAAAGGATTTGATTAAAAATTTCTAAGTATTTTTGAGAGACTTCTTCTTTTTGAAAGAAAATACGGCAATCATAAACGTTATCCCCAACTGCAAATAGTTTTCCGTATATTCCATCATCTTTAAATTCAAGGCCACTAACCTTATTTCCATCGCCAATCATTACAGAAATAGGTTGAGATTGAAACATTATTTGTTTTGCCATTGGGTCGTAAAAATATGAATCAAACCAACTTTTTAAATCCGTAACCGTTTGATTTGAAATAGTATGAATCCAAAACCGCCCGCCCTTTAAAGTTATTTCATCCATTCCATATTCTGAGATTTGATAATCAGGAGATAAAAATGACACATCAATTCCTGTTATATGGTCCTCTTCTCTTGGTCTCCAATCAGAAGGATATTTAATCGAGAATTTATATGCGTTTTGATTGTACTTTATAGCATATGGCTCGGCATTATAAGTCTGCCAATTTGCTGTCTCAACATTTCCCACCTCTGCCAAATCCTTATCC
>PFBP01000015.1:0-147 GCA_002778535.1 Candidatus Kuenenbacteria bacterium CG10_big_fil_rev_8_21_14_0_10_36_11 | reverse complement strand
TGTGAACAAATCCATTAAATTATTCCATCTGACATTATGCCTGATACCATTGATATCAACATACCAGATTGCTCCGCCTTGTTCAACTTGCAAAAGCAGACGGCCTTTAAGTCGGTTGGTAATGCTGTTAGCGGCAGAAGCGGTTAA
>PFBP01000016.1:327-8299 GCA_002778535.1 Candidatus Kuenenbacteria bacterium CG10_big_fil_rev_8_21_14_0_10_36_11 | reverse complement strand
GCGCAAGGCAGAAATAATTTTACTAATAATTATGACATTATTGCTTATTTTTCCAAAGGCAAAGCCAAGACATTTAATTTAGACGCCATTAGAATTCCGCAATTGGTAGAATTAGAACATCGCAAAAGATGTGAAAATGTGCCGTCGGTAATCAATGGAAAATTTAACAAAACAAAATTTAATGAATTTGGAAAAACCCCGGTGATGTTTGGGGCGATATTAAACAATTAACTTATAAATCCAAAGAACTGATTGACAGAAATTTTTTGCACACCATTCAAAAACCAATTAAATTATTAGAAAGAATAATTAAAGCCAGCTCTAACATCGGCGATTTGGTTTTAGATCCTTTTGCCGGCACTGGCACTGGTTTGTATGTTTGTCAAAAATTAAAAAGGAATTTTATTGGCATTGAAATTGACCCAAAATTAATCGCTGTTGTTAAAAAACGATTAAAAGATAATCTTAATCAGCCGATTGAAGATATAAAAAATATTGAAAAAATTGCAAAATGGCGACAAAATATAAAATCATTGCAAACTTTGCCTTTGTGGGATTCTCAAAGGAAATCTTTTAACGCTACAAACCAATTATGAAACAAAAAATTATCACTGAAATTATTAAACTAATCAGAAAAGCGCAAAAATCAGTTGGATAGAAGCGCCAATGCAATCTCACATGTTGGTTTTTCCGAGGACTGGGCGAAAAGTAACGGAAAAATTATTTATGCTGATGAATCTGTGAAAAAATAAAAATATTTCTTTTTAAAAATAGCCAGTTTTTATGGCTGTTTTTTGTTAAAACAAAAAATTTGGCTATTAGTTTACTAAATGTTATAATGGATTTATGACATATAACGCCTGGCTTAATTTAAAAGACAAAATCAATGAAAAGTTTAAGGTAGAAGATTATCAAAAAAGCGTCTTGGAAGAAGTGCCTGATTCAGTTTGTGAAACTTTGATTTTTAATGGCCCAAATGGTAGAATTAAGTTGCAGTGGATATCTAAACCAAAAACATTAGGTGAGAAAACTTTATACTCTGGCCGTGTTGGCTCTCATGTCAAAGTTGATAAAATTTATAGCGCTGACGAAAAAGCAGAATTTTTAAAAGCATTTCAAGAAAAAAATGGCCTTTGGGAAGAAATTAATATCCAAAACTTTAATTTTTAATTTTATGGATAAGACAAATATACCCAACAACCCAACAAAGCATCGCCATTTTCGTATGACAGAAAAAGATGCTGGCCATTTATTGAGGTCACCTGGCAAAATTGCTTTTTTAATCGCGATCGGACTCACAATTATTTTGTGCCTGTTTTTTATTGTTCGGGGCACTGATACTGATAAAGATAACAGCATAGTTCTGCCAATGGATAATTCTCTGTCCGACAATCAAGTTTTTTTACCCAATGTTGACGAATACAAAAAGATAGTCAAAGAAGTGGTGGTCAACTATTTAAAAGAAAGGGAAATAATTAATGAATCTTTTGCGTGTCAAAAAAATGTTAGTGAAGTTGTTAATAAAATTTTAAATCTGACCGTGCCATTAGAATTAAAAGTTTTTCATTTAAATTTGGTTGTTTTATTAGATCAGGATAATCAGTTATGCCTGACTGCTCTGGGCAATAAAGCAGCCAAAGAAGAGGCCATAAATAAATGGCAAAAATTGTCAGATGAATATACTTGGTTAAAATAATTAGTTTAAAAATATGCTGTTATTAAGGAGATTAGCTATTTATTTTTTTAGTCTCGCCGCCTTGTTTTGTTTCTATTTGATTTTAATTAAATCCGGAGATATCTTTTATTGGGCGCTTAGCTTAGTTGTTATTTTGGCTTTAGTTCATATTCTCGTTGTTGGCAGTTATAAAGCTAAAAAAGGTTCTTTAATTTTTTTGAGTCAGAGTGTTTTTTTTGTTGGAACAAGCGTTTCTTTCTTGATTTTGTTAGAAAATTATAATTTAAAAATATTTTTGATTTTTTCCATTGCTTTGGCTCTTTTTTTCTATTGGCTGCTTTTGCTTAATTTTTTCCACTGGCCAAACGAATATCAGCCCTTTAGTTTAGCCGATTTTGGCCATTATCTTTTATTAATCTCTTGGTTTTTTTTAAACACGGCGGTTTTTGCTTTGATTATTTTTTTAAATTTATCATTTTGGCTTGCCGCGCTTCTTTTGGCTTTTTTATTTTTGATTATTCAGGCCTGGGAATTTTGGTTACAGAAGAAATCAATTCAAAACGTTTGGCGTTTTCTTTTAACTGGCAGTGTAATTTTTTTGGAACTAGCCATGGTTTTATCTGTTTTGCCCATAAGCTATTTTGTTAAAGGTTTTTTAGCTGTTTTATCAGCTTATTTATGGCTTGAGTTAATATCATTAGAAAAAGGGCAAAATTGGTCCCAGAAAGTTTTTTTTAAAAAAGTTATTTTTAGTTTGTTTATGATTATTATTGTTTTAAGCACCAGCCGCTGGTTTTAATTTTTTATGTTAATTAGTTTTGTTTAAACCAAAGAATCCAATTCTTAAATTTTATGTCAAAAAAGTTTTTTTTAAACAAAAAAATAAAATCAGTTACTGATGAAAAGATGTCTGGCGCGATTGCGTCGCCATTAGGCAATTTATCCGATTTGCAAAAATTTTATCAAGAAAAAAAATTTGAGAAACCTAGATTTCGTTATGGACGCTTCGTGATTATAAATCTAATTTTAATCATCGTTTTAAGCGTGATCATAAGTTTTATTATTATTTTTTTATTTTCTTCCGGTTTTTTCGCGCAAACAAAATTATTATCATGGTTGCGGATAGATTCGTTCCTGCCAGCAGAGAATGTGGTGGTTGAACGCAAGGAACAAACCAATGTGCTTATGGATGAACGGGTTAATGAAGTTGTGTCTCATGTTTTGCCGTCAGTCGTTAGTATTTTTAGTTCTGCAAAATCAAATGCGCCCAATTTAGTGATTAATCAGGCTAAAAATTATCTGGGCAATGGCGTTGTTTTAACCAATGACGGCTGGCTTGTTTATGGCGGTCTTTTAAAAACCGCGGATAATTATGTGGCTATGCAGGATAATGGCAATAGTTTTAAGGTCGTGAATATGATGCAGGATTTAAGCCTGGGTTTATCTTTTTTAAAAGTAGAAGCTGATAATTTGCCGGTTTTGCCCATGATTAAAAGAAAAAATATTAATCCGGCTGAAAGCGCTTTAATTATTGACGGACTAGCTGGTTTAAACAGATCTTTGTTTTTAACCATGATTTCTGATAATCGTTTCGCTTTGGCTGATAGTTATTCCTGGGAATCAGAAAAAAATTATCTGTTTTTAACTCTGGAAAAATCTGTGGCTGATAATTTTTCTCAGGCGCCTGTGTTTAATTTAAACAAAGAATTGATGGGGTTAATTATTAGGAACCAGAATTTTTCCTATCTTATGCCAACAGATTATTTAAAAAAATCATTTACCCAGCTTTTAACTTTAAAAACAGCCAAACCGACTTATTTGGGTTTGACATACACAGACTTGGCTATCAATTTTGTTGAAAATCAGCCGCGCAAGGGCGCTCTTATCGTGGCTGTTAAAAGCGATTCCCCTTTAAAAAAATTAAATGTTGCCGCGGGTGATTTAGTGATTAAAATAAATGATGATTTATTGGACGAGGATAATAATTTATCGGATTTAATTCAGGAGTATCGGCCGGGCGATAAAATTAAATTAACTCTTGTTAATAAAATTGATCAAAAAGAAAGAGAAATAACTGTTGTGTTAGAATAAGTTTAAATTTTTATTATGCATAAAGCGATTAAAAAAATTCATCATTGGACCATACCTTACGAGGGCAATAGTTATAAGCCCCATGTTACAAGGCACCGGACCTTGGCTTTTTATTCCGGCGCTATGATTGCAATAAAACTTTTTGTTTTGGCTTTGTTATTTTTTTCATACCCCAGTCCAGCAGAATTTTCCACTATCAATGTTAATCATATTATTGAATTAACAAATCAGGCGCGCGAAGACGCGGGCTTCTCAATTTTAAAACATAGCGCGGTTTTAGATGCGGCAGCCGCTAAAAAAGCCGCGGATATGTTTAGGAATAATTATTTTGCCCATACTTCGCCACAAGGTATTAAGCCCTGGCATTGGTTTAATGAAGTTGAATATAATTATACTTTTGCCGGTGAAAATTTAGCCATGAATTTTGTGGATGCGGAGGGCGCGGTTCAAGCCTGGCTTGATTCGCCGTCGCACCGCGATAATTTATTATCAAAAAATTATGAAGACATTGGGGTGGCAGTGGCCGTGGGCCAGATTGATGGCGCGGAAACGACTTTGGTAGTGCAGTTATTTGGTAAAACTTATCTGCAGGTCCAGGGCGAATCATTTGCTCCGACCTCGGCCCCGATTGAAGCCGAGCAGGTAGCTGGCCCGATTAATATTGTGGAAGAAGCGGCTAAAAAAGAAATTAAATTGGAAGAGAAACCACAACAAGGTTTTGTAGCCAAAGTTATTTATTATTCTGAAAGATTTTTTATTGTGCTTTTGGGCTTTATCATTCTTAATTTGATTTTGACCATTATTATCAGGGTGGAAATTCAGCATAAGCCAATTATCGCGCATTCTTTATTTGTGATTTTTTTAGCCCTGGCAATGATTTTTATGAAATTTCATTTTATAGAACAAGTCGGCCGCGCTGTTAATATAATTTAATTTTTATTTTTATGTCTATCGTGAAAAATTTTTTAGAGTTTCCAAAAAGTTTTCTCTGGGGCACAGCTTCCTCTGCGCACCAAGTTGAGGGCAACAATATCCATTCTGATTGGTGGGCTTGGGAGCAAGAAAATAAAGGTAAAATTTTAGCTGTTAAAGAAAAAAAATTTAAGGGCCAAAAATTTGAGCCTTCGGAAAAGTGCCTTGATCACTACAACAGATATAAGGAAGATTTTGGTTTAATGAAAAAATTAAATAATAACGCTCATCGCCTTTCAATTGAGTGGGCGCGGATAGAACCAAAGGAAGGGGAGTGGAATTTACAAGAATTAGAACACTATAGAAATGTTTTGCAAACGCTTAAAGACCAAAAAATTAAAGTTATGCTCACCTTAAATCATTTTACTCTGCCCTCTTGGTTTATAGCCAAAGGCGGTTGGTTAAATGTGAGATCACCTTATTATTTTAAAAAATACGCGGCTTTTGTGGCTAAAAATTTAGGAGAATTAGTTGATTTTTGGATTACTATTAATGAGCCAGAAATCTATATGAGCATGTGCTATCTGGAAGGTTTTTGGCCGCCGCAAAAAAAAGATGTAAAATCAGCTGGCTGGGTTTATTTTAATATGGCGCGCGCTCATAGAATTTCTTATAAAACAATCCATAAAATTATTGATAAAAATTTTTCAAAAGCAAAAGTCGGCGTGGCCATGAATGTGATGTCTTTTGCCTCTTATAAAAAACATAGTTTTTTGGAATTATTTTTTGTTCATGCCGCGGACCGCATAGTTAACCACTCGTTTTATGATTTAACCAAAAGGTCCCATGATTTTTTAGGCGTTAATTATTATTTTCGCGTCCGGCTTAAAAAAAGCGCTCATGGTTTTATGCCTATCGTAGATGAAGTGAGCGAAGAAGAAAGTGAATTAAGCGATATGGGCTGGGTGATTTATCCGCATGGAATTTTTGATGTTTTAATGGATTTTAAAGATTTTAACTTGCCTATTTATATTACTGAAAACGGCATTGCGACCGAAGATGATGCACAACGTTCAAAATTTATTATCAACCACTTATCAGAAATTCATCATGCCATTCGAGCTGGCGTTGATGTGCGCGGTTATTTTTATTGGTCACTTTTGGACAATTTTGAGTGGGATAAGAGTTTTGGTCCAAAATTTGGTTTGGTTGCTGTTGACAGAAAAACCATGAGACGGACAGTCAAACCGAGTTACTTTATTTACAAGGAAATATGTGAAAACAATGGGGTTGCTTTATAAATTAAGCCCGCCTTAAAATTATTCTCCTTTCTTGTCATTCCCGCCCCGTACTACGATACGGGGCGAGGATGACAAAGTGTGTTTATGAAAAAATTTCTTCAAAAACTATTATATTTTTTAGCCAAAATAATCCTTAATAAATATCAGCCGGAAATTATTGGCATTACTGGTTCTGTGGGCAAAACCTCAACTAAAGAAGCGATTTATGCCGTGTTAAAAGATAAGTTTGACATTCGCACTAATATCAAAAATTATAACACTGAATTCGGCGTGCCTTTGACAATTATTAATGCTAAATCAGGCCGTAAAAATATTTTAAAATGGCTTTTGGTTTATGCCAAAGCTTTTCAATTGATTTTATTTAAAACGCCTTATCCAAAGATTTTGATTCTAGAAATGGCAGCAGATCATCCGGGCGATATTGAATACTTGACGAATTTAGCGCCTTGCCAGGTGGCTGTCATAACCGCGATTGGTCCGACACATTTGGAATTTTTTGAAACTTTGGAAAATGTTATTAAGGAAAAACAATTTTTAATTACGCATTTGGCTGAAAATTCTCACGCTGTTTTAAACGCTGATGATAATTTGGTTCTGCCTTTAAAGGAAAAAACTAAAGCGCGGGTGATCACCCATGGTTTAAACAATGACTCTTTACTTAAAGCAGAAAATATTGTTTATGAAAAAGATAGCGGTGGCGTTGCCTGCAACATAAGTTATCATAGTGAGAATTGTCAGGCGCATTTCCAGAATGTTTTAGCTGTTTCTCAAATTAGTTCTTTATTAGCCGCGGTGGCAGTTGGTAAAATTTATGATTTGAGTTTGGCTGAAATTATTAAGAGTTTAGAAGATTTTAAATTTCCCAAAGGCAGGCTGCAATTACTGCCGGGCATTAAAAATACTTTAATTATTGACGATACATACAATTCATCACCAAAAGCTGTTAAGGCGGCATTAGAAGTTTTATCGCGGCTTGAATGCGGCGGCCGGCGTTGGGCGATTTTAGGCGATATGCTTGAGCTTGGCGGTTATTCAGAAACCGCTCATGAAGAAGCAGGCGAATGGGTTAAGGAATATAAAGTTGATATTTTAGTTACTGTTGGTGAAAGATCAAAATCCACAGCCAGAGTGGCGGAAATAAACGGCCTAGCCCCGGAGCGCGTGGTTTCTTTTGATAATTATTTTGACGCTGGCAAATTTGTGCAAAATGAAATAAGCGAGGGAGATTTAATTTTAATTAAAGGGTCGCAAGGCATGAGAATGGAGCATATTGTCAAAGAAATTATGGCCGGGCCGGAGCATGCTGGCGAATTATTGGTGAGGCAGGAGAAAGAGTGGGTGGAGAAGTAAAAATGATGTCATTCTGAACGAAGTGAAGAATTTCGCAGCAATACCACGGGATCCTTCCCCCGCCAAGGCGGGGTCAAGATGACAATTATTATTATGATTTATCTTATCATTCCGACCTACAATGAAAAAGAAAATTTGGCTAGTTTGGTTCAATCCATCACGGAAAATTTAAAAGATTATAATTATAAAATTTTGATTATTGATGATAACTCTCCTGACGGCACTGGCCCAATCGCGGAAAATTTGAAAGAAAAATATCCGCTGGAAGTTTTGCACCGCACTGGTAAATTGGGTCTTGGCTCCGCTTATTTAGCAGGTTTTAAAAAAGCGCTTGAAAACGGCGCTGATTTAATTTTTGAAATGGACGCTGATTTTTCTCATGATCCTGAAGATTTGCCACGTCTGATTGAAGCAGCTGGCCAAGCTGATTTAGTAATTGGTTCGCGCAAGATTAAAGGCGGGAAAATTATTGGCTGGAATTTATTAAGGCGTTTTTATTCCAATGGCGCCATGTTTTTTGCCAGATTTTTTTTGCATTTAAAAACCAAAGATGTGACAGCTGGTTTTCGCTGTTTTAAGCGCCGAGTTTTAGAAAATATTGATTTAGAACAGATTAAATCCAATGGCTACGCGTTTCAGGAAG
>PFBP01000016.1:0-194 GCA_002778535.1 Candidatus Kuenenbacteria bacterium CG10_big_fil_rev_8_21_14_0_10_36_11 | reverse complement strand
GACGAAAGTCAGGATCCAGAAATAAAATTTTAAAATCTTTTTCTGGATCCCGTGTCAAGCACGGGATGACAATAAAAAAATTAGTTTTTTTGGCCCCTCAATATATTTTATTTATGATCTTATCTTTTATATTATTATTTTTATTTATTGCTTTGGTTAACACGCGTTTAGCCGCTTTTATTTTAATTATTTTA